>JAKEFJ010000174.1 GCA_022616665.1 Acidobacteriota bacterium | reverse complement strand
GTGCACTTCCGTACCGGCAGGATTGCCAGTGCCGCAAGCCTAAAGCGGGGATGCTCACGCAGGCGGCGGAGGATCTGGGGATCGACCTGCCCAGATCCTACATGGTGGGTGATGGCCTGGTGGACGTGGGGGCGGCACGGGCCGCCGGAGTGGTGCCCGTCCTGGTGCTGACCGGCTACGGCCGCGGGCATCTGGAGCACCGGCGTTCCCGCTGGACCGCGGAGCCGGAGCACATCGCCGAGGACCTGAGCGAGGCGGTGGAGTGGATTCTCGGGCGCGAGCGGAGGCAGGCATGAGCAAGGCCATCGGCGGCGTGGATCCAGCGAGGCTTCTTGCCCTTCTGGAGCGCATCTCAGGAGTCTCGGTCGCGGTCCTGGCGGATCTCGTGCTGGACGAGTTTCGCTACGGCGAGCCAGATAGGGTATCGCGGGAAGCCCCGGTGCTGATTCTGAACCACCGGAAGACCGAGCTCCTTCCCGGTGGAGGCGCCAATGCCGTCGCTAATCTGAAAGCCCTTGGGGCCCGCCCGATTCCGCTGGGGCGGGTGGGGGACGACGATTCGGGCGACGCGCTGCTGAAGAACCTCAAGCTGCGGGGGATCTCATCCTCCCTGATCTGGACGCCGGATCATTACCAGACTCCCACCAAGACCCGGATTCTCGCGGGAGGGGCTCATTCGGTGAAGCAGCAGGTTGTCAGGATGGACCTGGGCGAGCGGGCCGACATGACGGCCGGAGAGGAGGAGCATCTCCGATCCAACCTGATGCTCGCCCTGGGCGAGGGCACGGGCCTGCTGATTTCCGATTATGGATACGGCATGCTCCATGCGGGAAATCTCCCTGAGATTCTGGCGATGGCCCGTGAGGCCGGCGCGAAGGTCGTCGTGGATTCCCGCAACCAGCTGGCGCTCTATCGGGGAATCACCGCCGCAGCTCCCAACCTGGAGGAAGCGGAGAAGGCCTCCGGCATCCGGGTGGGTCACGACACCCGCCGGCTCGAGGAGGCCGGACGCATGCTGCGAGAGTCGCTGCAGTGCGAGGCGCTCCTGATCACGCTGGGCAGCCGCGGAATGGTGCTTTTCGCCCAGGGGCTCGATCCGGTCCATCTGCCGGTTTACGGAACCGACGAGGTGGCCGACGTGACCGGCGCCGGCGACACGGTGGCCGCTGCCTTTACGGCGGCGCTGCTCTCCGGCGGCACAAGCCTGGAGGCCGCCGCCCTGGCCAACGTGGCGGCGGGTCTGGTGGTGATGAAGCGCGGCACGGCCACCGTCGCACCGGAAGAGATCGCCCGCGCCCTACAGAACCTTTTCTAGAGCTCACAGGCACGATGCCAAACGCCGACGAGATGCCCGCGGACACTCATCCACTCGCCACGCTTTTCCTGGCCTGCGTGGTCATCCTCCTGACGGGGTTGGGAGTTTCCGCTGCCCTCGGCAGGCTCGTGTACCTGCCCGACTTTGTCACTCGCGTTGAGCCCTTCCGGCAGCAGCTTCTTGAGTCTCTGGGCCTGCACGATCGGCATGCTTCCGGGCGGGCCGACGAGCTGGCGCGGTTTGACGGCCGGTTCTCAGCCCATCCCTTCGCGACTCTGATGCACGTCGCTCCAGGCGGCCTCTTCCTGATCCTTGCACCCTTGCAGTTCTCCGCCCGGGTGCGTAGCAGGTACCTTCCGTTCCATCGGTGGTCCGGTCGCGTCCTGGTTCTGGCGAGCTTTGCAGTCGGCTCCAGCGCGTTGTACCTTGGTCTGCTCATGCCGTACGGTGGAGCCGGCGAGGCGTTGGCCATCGCGCTGTTTGGAGGTCTATTCCTGGCGGCGATCGGCCGGGCCGTCGTGGCCATCCTGCGGAAAAACGTGGACCGCCATCGCGAGTGGATGATCCGCGCCTACGCGATTGCCGTCGGCATATCGACCGTCAGGGCGATCGGAGCCCTGCTGGACGTGACGCTCTCACCCATCGGAGTTCGCCCCACGACAATCTTCGTCCTCTCCATCTGGACGGGTTGGGTGGTCACTCTCGGCAGCGCGGAGGTGTGGATCCGAGTCACGCGGCGGCGGGTACGCACGCGGCCCATGTCGAGCGCCGCCTGACGCCGTCCGCTTAGCCGAGTCTGGCCCGCGAGTTTCATCGAGACCTCCGGCAGAGGGATGCGTGGGAAAAATTCTCGGGAGAAAAGAGTTGATCCGGGCGGTGCGGGAAGAGCGCGCCGCCGGTCGCCGAATCGCCCTGGCTAACGGGATATTCGATCTCCTGCATGTGGGTCACATCCGCTACCTGCAGGCCGCGAAGCGGGAGGCGGATATTCTGGTGGTGGCGGTGAACAGCGACGCTTCGGCCCGAGCGCTGAAAGGGCCGGGGCGACCCCTGATTCCCGAGGCGGAGCGCTGCGAAATCCTGGCGGCTCTGGAGTGCGTGGACTACGTCACGGTGTTCCAGGAGCCGACGGCCCAGGCATTGATTCGTGCCGTTGCCCCGGACGTGCATTGCAAAGGGACCGACTACAGCTCCGACTCAGTTCCCGAACGAGAAGCAGTGAGGCAGGCAGGCGGGAGGGTAGCCATCGTCGGCGACGCCAAGGAGCACGCCACCCGAGACTTGATTCGGCTCATCCTGGATCGCTTCCACTCCCGCGGTAACTGAGCGGGTCAGGAGACCACCGGCCGCGCGGCGCCGGGATGAAAGGCCTGCAGAGGGGCCACCTCGAGGCCTTCTCGCTTGAGGGCCCGGATTCCCTCCACCGATGCGGCGCCCCCTGAGAGGGTGGTGATGCAGGGGATGCTGCGCGACGTCGCGGTGCGCCGAATCGCCATCTCGTCGAAGTGGGATTCCCGGCCGAGAGTCGTGTTCAGTATCAAATCAACCTCGCCGTTGAGGATCTTGTCGACGACGTTGGGTCTTCCCTCGTTCACCTTGAAAGCCACCTCCACCATCAGCCCCGCCGCCGCGAGCCGGTTGGCCGTGCCGGACGTGGCCAGCAGGCGGAAGCCCAGCTCGGCGAATCCTCGAGCGATAGGGACCACCGCGTTCTTGTCGTTGTCGTTCACCGAAATGAAGATTCTTCCCGAAGTGGGAAGCGACAGGCCGCAGGCCATCTGGGCCTTGGCGAACGCATGGCCGAAGCTGGGCGAGATCCCCATCACCTCCCCGGTGGATTTCATCTCGGGACCCAGAATCGGGTCCTCCCCCGGAAACCGCATGAACGGAAAGACCACGCCCTTCACGAACACCGCGGGCAGCGCCGGCTCCTGGGTCAGGCCCAGCTCGGCGAGGGTGCGTCCCACCTGAACTTTCGCCGCCAGGCGGGCCAGCGGGACCCCGGTGGCCTTGCTCACGAAGGGGATGGTGCGGGAAGCGCGCGGATTCACTTCCAGCACATAGAGCGTGGCGTCCTTGAGTGCGAACTGGACGTTCATGAGCCCCCGGACTTTCAAGGCAACGCCCAGGCGCTTGGTCTGATCCCGCATGCGGTCCTGGTCGGCTTTCGAAATCCGGTACGGGGGCAGCACGCAGAAGGAATCCCCCGAGTGGATTCCGGCTTCCTCGATGTGCTGCATGATCCCGCCGATGACGATCTCCTTGCCGTCGCCGATGGCATCCACATCCACCTCGAAGGCGTCCTCCAGGAACCGATCGATGAAAACCGGGTGCCCGGGGGAAACGAGAGCCGCCTGGCCTGCGAAGGCCAGCAGCTGGTTCTCATCGTAGGCGACGGTCATGGCTCTCCCGCCCAGCACATAGGAGGGACGCACCAGCACCGGATAGCCGATCTGCGCCGCCACCGCCAAAGCCTCCTCGGTGGTGAAGGCGGTGCCCCACTCGGGGACCGTGATTCCCAGGTCCTTCGCCAGGGAGGCGAACCGCTTGCGGTCCTCGGCCAAATCGATGGAATCGGGAGAAGTGCCTAGAATGGGCGCTCCCGCACGCTGCAGCGCCATGGAGAGATTCAAGGGTGTCTGACCGCCGAACTGGACGATGAGCCCCTCGGGCCGCTCCCTCCCCACCACTCCCATCACGTCCTCGAGGGTCAGCGGCTCGAAATAGAGCCGGTCCGAGGTGTCATAATCGGTCGAGACCGTCTCGGGATTGCAGTTCACCATGAGGGTCTCGATACCCTCCTCCTTGAGCGCGAAAGCGGCCTGGCAACAGCAGTAATCGAACTCAATCCCCTGCCCGATCCGGTTCGGTCCGCTTCCCAGGATCATGACCTTGCGCCGGCTGGTGGGCGCCGCCTCGCATTCCTTCTCGTAGGTGGAATAGAGATACGGTGTCTTCGCCTCGAACTCCGCCCCGCAGGTGTCCACCCGCTTGTAGGCCGGGACGATCCGGTTGCGCAGGCGGCGCCTGCGGATCTCGTCCTCGCTCGACCCTGTCAGATGGGCGATGCGCCGATCCGAGAAGCC
>JAKEFJ010000173.1 GCA_022616665.1 Acidobacteriota bacterium | reverse complement strand
TCGAAAACCTTCGGCCAGCACCGGGCCGTGGACGGGATTTCCCTGGAAATCCCCCGGGGGATCATCTTCGGCCTCATCGGTCCCAACGGGGCCGGGAAAACCACGACCATCCGGATGATCCTGGACATCATCCGGCCCGATTCGGGGGAAGTGACGGTGCTGGGCCTGCCGGCGGGAGACCAGGTCAAGGACCGGGTCGGCTACCTGCCCGAGGAGCGCGGCCTCTATCGCAAGTCCAAGGTGCTGGAGATGCTGGAATATCAAGGCTCCCTTCGGGGCGCCACCCCTGCCGCGGCGCGCAAGGAGGCGTCCGAATGGCTGGACCGCCTGGGCCTGGCGGAGTGGAAGGGCCGGAAGGTGGAAGATCTCTCCAAGGGGATGCAGCAGAAGGTGCAGTTCATCGGCGCCGTCCTGGGAAAGCCGGAGCTGCTGATCCTCGATGAGCCCTTCTCGGGCCTGGATCCGGTGAATCAAAACGCCTTCAAGGATCTCATGCTCGAGCTGAACCGCAATGGCGCCAGCATCATCTTCTCCACCCACCAGATGGACACCGCCGAGAAGCTCTGCAAGGAGATCGCCCTCATCAACAAGGGGCAGATCGTCCTGAACGGAACCCTCTCCCAGATCAAGTCCCGCTTCGGCAAGAACTCGGTCATGGTGGAGTTCGATGGAGACGGATCGTTTCTCCAGGGCCTGCCGGGCGTGGCACGGGTGGACGATTACGGACAGTACCGTGAGGTCCGGCTGCAGGATGGCGCGGATCCTCAGGCGCTGTTGCGGGCCGCGGTGGAACGGGTGAAGGTACGCCGCTTCGAAATCATGGAGCCCACGCTGCACAACATCTTCATCGAGCAGGTGGGAGGGCACTCCTCCCATGCATAAGCTGCTGATGGTGGTCCGGCGCGAATACCTGGAGCGGCTGCGCACGAAATCGTTCTGGCTGGGGACTCTGCTGTTTCCCCTCCTCATGATGGGTCTGGTAGTCATTCAGCTCCTCCTGGTCAAGGTGGAAAGCGGAAAGCAGGAGCGAATCGTGCTGGTGGACGCCACCGGAAGGCTCGCAGCCGCCTTCGAGTCGAGGCTCTCCGAGGAGAAAATGAAAGACGGAAAGCCGTCGTATCTCGTGGAGGTGGTGCCCGTCGAGGGAAGCGTGGAGGAGACCCGTCGCAGTCTCGAGCCCCGCATCCTCTCGGGTGAGATTTTCGGAATCGTCACCGCCGGCGACGACTTCGACGCGGACTCGAACTTCCGCCTTTACGCCAAGAGCGTGGGGAACATCGGCGCCCAAAAAACCCTCCAAGGCGCATTGAAGGCAGCGGTTCTGGGCCTTCTGCTGGAGCGGAGCCATCTGAACGTCCAGCCCGAGCTGATGAACCAACTTCTGGCACCGGTACAGCTGGAGAGCTTCGAGGTCAAGTCTCAGGGGCAGACGAAAAAGCGGGGCTTCGACGAGGCCTATTTCGGGACCTTCACCTTCGTCATGATCCTTTACGTGGCCTTGCTTTTGTACGGCATTGCAGTGATGCGCGGCATCCTCGAGGAAAAATCCAACCGCGTCATGGAAGTGCTGCTGGGATCTCTCACGCCGGATCAGCTGATGACCGGCAAAATTCTGGGCATCGGATTGGTGGGACTGACGCAAATCGCCATCTACGCCGCTTCAGCGGGCCTGCTCCGCCTCTACGTCGGCTTTGCAGCGTTGCAGGCGGGCTGGACCGGGGCACTGGATGCCATCTCTCCCTTGACGATGACCTATTTCTTCATCTTTTTCATGCTTGGATATTTCCTTTACACTTCGCTCTTCGCGGCTGTCGGGGCGGTCTGCAACTCGGAGCAGGAGGCGCAAAACCTCCAGACGCCGCTCGTCATGTGCCTGGTCGTCCCAATGGTCTTGACCTTTTTCTTTGTAGCGCATCCCGACTCCCCGGCCGCCGTGGTGGCTTCGCTGATCCCGCTATTCGCCCCCATGGTCATGTTCATGCGAATCACGGTGCTCACACCCCCCTTCTGGCAGATCGCGTTGTCGATTCTGCTGCTTGTGGCGACCATCTACTTCTTGTTCCGGGCGGTCGGCCGGATTTTCCGGATCGGCATTCTCATGTACGGAAAGCGCCCCTCTGTTCCGGAAATTCTGAAGTGGGCCCGGGGCTGAGTCCTGCAGGCCTCCGTAATTCCTGGTGTGTCGCGAATCGTTTCGTGTCCCGGATCGTTGGCAAGAATCCCCTCGAACGATTGTCATAGGAGATAGAGCATGAGCGTGCAGAGCGTCTCGACTTTGAACCGCTGGCTGACGGCAATTCTGGTGGCCGCTTCGGTCCTGTCCCTGGCCGCCGTTGCAGCCGACACTCCGGCCGGCAAGAGCCAGACACCGCCCACCAAGGCCCAGATGGACGAGATGATGGCCGCTTGGGAAAAGATGGCTACTCCGGGGCCCCAGCACGCGGAGCTGATGAAAAATGCCGGGAGCTGGAACGCCGTGATCAAGTCCTGGATGAGCCCCGGCGATCCTGTCGTGACGAAGGGGTCCGCGAACTACAAGCCCATCCTCGGCGGGCGCTTCCTGATGGAGGAGTACAAGGGGATCATGATGGACAAGCCCTTCGAGGGCTTCGGAATCACCGGCTACGACAACACGAAGAAGGAGTACACCAACGTCTGGATGGACAGCATGGGGACCATGATGATTTTCGCCCGGGGAACGATGGATGCCTCGGGCAAGGTGCTCACCATGACTTCCCAGTGGGAGGATCCCGTCACCGGCGAGGTCGCAGCCATGAGAATGGTCACCACTTTCGTCGACGCCAGTACGAAGAAGTTCGAGATGTACGGCACGCACGGCGGGCAGGAAGCCAAGGAGATGGAAATCACCTACACCCGGGCCAAGTAGCTTCGGCATCGGAAATGGCCCTCGGGGCGAGCGGGGTCGCAAAGCCGCGGCCCGCGCGCTCCGCGAAAGTTGGTCGCGGCGAGCCTTGCGGTTTCCGCCGGGATTCACCTGTATCCCGCGCGGACGAGGGGGAAATCAGCATGGCCCGGCGATTCGACGTGATCACTTTCGACTGCTACGGGACTCTGGTGGACTGGGATGCCGGCAT
>JAKEFJ010000172.1 GCA_022616665.1 Acidobacteriota bacterium | reverse complement strand
TTGTCGATCCACCTCTCCTTGAGCGGAATGATGGCGTTGTCGGTGATGGTGATGTCCTCCGGGCAGACCTTGGTGCAGCACTTGGTGATGTTGCAGAAGCCGATTCCCTGGGTCTGCCCCAGCTGCTCGAGGCGGTTGTCCATGTCCAGCGGATGCATTTCCAGAGCCGCCACGTGGACGAAGAAGCGCGGCCCGATGAACTCCTGGTGCTTGTGGTGTTCGCGAAGGACGTGGCAGACGTCCTGGCAAAGGAAACACTCAATACACTTGCGGAACTCCTGAACTCGCTCCACGTCTTCCTGGGCCATCCGCCAAGTCCCGTCCGGAGCGTCGGGAGGCCGGGGCTTGAACGGCGGGATTTTCTTCTTGACCTCGAAGTTCCAGGAAACATCGCAAGCCAGGTCCTTGATTAGCGGGAAGGCCCTCATCGGCTCGACGGTGACGGGCTGATCCAGGGACAGCTCGGAGAGCCGGGTCATGCACATCAGCCTCGGCTTTCCGTTCACTTCCGCCGAGCAGGAGCCGCACCGGCCGGCTTTGCAGTTCCAGCGCACGGCAAGATCGCCCGCCTCCTTCGCCTGGATCTCCAGGACGGCGTCGAGGACCACCATGCCTTCCGTCACTTCGGCGGCGTAGTCACGGAAATCGCCTCCGGCGGTCTCGCCGCGCCAAATCCGGAAGGTGGCGCTCGGCATCAGTTGTTCTCCTCGATGATGCTCTTAAGATCCGGTTGCATCTCGGGAATGGGTCGTCGCTCGATTCGCATGGAGCCGTCTCCCTCCCGGCGTACCACCAGGTTGACCTTGCCGGCTTCGGGGTCCTTTTTCGGATGATCTTCGCGGAAGTGCGCCCCGCGGCTTTCCTTGCGCTCCAAGGCCGAGCGGGTAATCGCTTCCGACACGATGAGGAGATGCCTCAGGTCGAGGGCGGTGTGCCAGGCGGGGTTGAATTGGCGATTTCCATCCACCCGCACCCGGGCGGCGCTTTCCTTCAGGCGGGCAATCCCCTCGAGGGCTCGCCGCATCTCCGTCTCCCGGCGCACGATGCCCACCAGGTCTTGCATCATCCCCTGCAGCTCCTGCTGGATTGCATAAGGCCCTTCGGACTTGCCAGTCGGGGAATCGAAGGGCTTCAGCGCGCGACGGATGGCCGCCTCGACCGGCTCCGGGGCGGGGCGAGAGGCAGAGCGCTCCCGTGCGTAGCGGGCGGCGAACGTGCCCGCGCGCTTGCCGAAGACCAGGAGGTCCGAGAGGGAATTTCCGCCCAGACGGTTGGCGCCGTGCAGCCCGGCGGCGCACTCCCCCGCAGCGAAGAGCCCCGGCACGGTTGACATCTGCGTCTCGGCGTCCACCCGGATGCCACCCATCATGTAGTGGGTCGTGGGTCCGACTTCCATCGGCTCTTTCGTGATGTCGATGTCCGCGAGCTGCTTGAACTGGTGGTACATGCTCGGGAGCTTTTTCTTGATGCGCTCTTGCGCGTCGGGGAGCCTGGATCGGATCCAGGAGATGTCCAGGAACACGCCGCCGTGGGGGCTGCCTCTTCCCTCCCGGATCTCCCGCACGATGCAGCGGGCCAGGTGGTCGCGCGTGAGAAGCTCCGGAGGCCGCCGCGCGCTGCGGTCCCCTTGAGTGTAGCGCCAGCCTTCCTCCTCGTTGTCGGCGGTCTGCGCGCGGTAGTTCTCCGGGATCTCATCGAACATGAATCGCCTGCCATCCTTGTTCCGGAGGATGCCCCCCTCCCCGCGAACCCCCTCGGTCACCAGGATTCCCTGGACGCTGGGCGGCCACACCATTCCGGTCGGGTGGAATTGCACGAATTCCATGTCCACCAGCTCCGCCCCGGCTTCGTAGGCGAGCGCCAGACCGTCCCCGGTGTACTCCCAGGAGTTGCTGGTGATGCGATAGGCGCGCCCGATGCCGCCGGTGGCGAGGACGATGGCCGGCGCGCTGAACAGGTGGAAAAAACCGCGCTCGCGATCGTAGCTCAGCGCTCCGGCAAGCTCCTGTCCGTTTTTCAGGAGCGCGACCATGGTGCACTCCATGTGGACCTCGATCCCCTGATGGATTCCGTGATCCTGCAGCGTGCGGATCATCTCCAGCCCCGTGCGGTCGCCCACGTGGGCCAGCCTCGGGTAGCGATGGCCCCCGAAGTTGCGCTGCAGGATTCGCCCGTCCTTCGTCCGGTCGAAAAGGGCTCCCCAGGCCTCCAGCTCCCGCACGCACTGCGGCGACTCCCTGGCATGCAGCTCGGCCATCCGCCAGTTGTTCACGTACTGACCGCCGCGCATCGTGTCGGCGAAGTGGACCTCCCACGAATCTCTCTCGTCAACGTTGGCCAGTGCCGCCGCGACTCCGCCTTCCGCCATCACCGTGTGGGCTTTCCCCAGCAGCGACTTGCAGACGAGCCCCACCCGGACCCCCGCGGCGGCGGCCTCGATGGCCGCACGCAGGCCCGCTCCCCCGGCGCCGACCACCAGGACGTCGTATTCGTGCGTTCGATACTCGGGCATCAGAGGATTCTCCAATCCGACCAGAGTCCCAGGGAGAGCATCCGGACGTAGACATCGGAGAAGGCCACCCAGAAGAGGCTTAGCCAGGCCCAGAGCATGTGCCGGCGGTTGAGGCAGCTCACGCAAGCGTAAGCGCGCCGCTGCGCCGGAGCGTTCGTGAGCTCGTCCAGGCGTCCGCCGACCAGGTGTCGCAGGGAATGACAGCTGAAGGTGTAGCCGCCGAGCAGAACGACGTTGACGGCGAGAACCAGCGTCCCCACCCCGACGCCGAAAATGTCTGTTCCGGTCGCGGGGTCGGGGAACCACATGGCTTCCCAGACATCGCGGCCCAAAATAATGATGAAGGCGAGGGCCAGGTAGAGAAAGTAGCGGTGGAGGTTCTGCAAAACGAGGGGAAATGAGTTTTCCCCCAGGTAGTGCTTGCGAGGCTCGCCAACCGCGCACGAAGGCGGATCGGCCCAGAACCCCTTGTAGTAGGCACCGCGGTAGTAGTAGCAGGTGAGGCGGAAGCCGCCGGGGGCCCACAGGATCAACAGCGCCGGCGAAAACAGGAGCCAGGAGGGCCACCACCCAGGCTTCGCCCCGAACCACGCGTGCCGCGAGTCGCCAAAGATTTCCGGCGAATAAAACGGCGAGAGGTAGGGTCCCCAGTGATAATGGTCCCCCTGGAAGGCCGCCCACGTGGCATAGACAATGAACCCGGAGAGGACGAGGAAAGTCCCGAGCGGCGCTAGCCACCATGGCTCGCGGCGAAGCGTCTCACCGAACCGGCGGCGCTGGGGCAGCGGCATCGCGGTGTCCGGCATCGGATTCAACCTCTCCCTGCCTGGATTATCGATTGATGCGTCTTTCCGCAGATCCTTTCCTCGCGGCGTGACCGCACAACCTGGATCGCGCGGTCTGCCCGCGGAGTGCTCCTTGGGACGGCGCCGGGATTCTTATCACAGGTAAGACTGTATGTGAAGCTGGATATGCTTCCTCGGAGACCGAGTGGCAGGAGAGGCCGGAAGCGCGGTGGACTTGAAGGGCGTTCCATATCAGAATCCAGCCCGCCATGACCGTCCGGAGCGCATTGCGCGGATCGATTCCTGCGCTGCTTGCAGGGGTGGGTTTGACACCCTCTCCGGATCGATCCACGCGAGCGCTGTTCGCCGCCGGGTTGATCGGCACCGCCCTTCTTCTCCTCTTCGTCCCTTGCCTGCCGTTCCAGGATCTCCCCAACACCGGCTTGGTCCTCCTGCTCGACCAATCTCGAGGGCAGGACGTCAATGCTTATCTCCGCAGCCCGGAGGTCACTTCCTTCGGATACATCCTCAGCGTCTGGATGGCGCGCCTGTTTTTGCACTGGGTCTCCATCGACATGGCCTTGCGATGGATGTGCCTGGCGGCGGCTCTCGCACTGCCGCTGGCCACGGCGCGGCTCGCGGCGGTGCTGGGCGCCCCCTGGGCGCTGGCGGGCATCCTGGCCCTGCCCCTGGGATTGGGCTGGCCGCTGCGAATGGGTTTTGTGTCTTTCGTGCTCGGGCAGCCCATCGTGCTCCTGGGCACTGCCGCCGCAGTTCTGCTTTGCCGTGAGCGCAGCGCGCGCCGGATGGCCGAGCTTGCCCTGTGGGCAGCGGTCGCGTACCTGTTGCACGCCTTCGCCTTCGGGTTTCTTTGCGGGCTGGCCATCCTGGCCTGGTTGTGCACGGGAGGGCGGTCGTTTCGAGCTCTCGCATCGATTCTCGCGGCGCTCATTCCCGCCGGGGCGCTGGCCGCATCCGACGTGGCGCACCGCGCCTTGTCTTCCGTCATCGTCCGCGACGCGTCCACTCCTGCCGCGGGAATCAGCTTCCGGCCCCTCGGCCGGGCGTTCATGAACATCGCAAGCCGCTCCTACGGAATTTCCGGTCCGGAGAGCGCTGGATTCTACCTGCCGCACCTCGCGCTGCTGCTGGTCGGCATCGTGTGGCTGGCCGCGCGAGGAAATCGGAATGGCTCTTACTGGCTGGCGCTTCTGGGCACCGGATTCTTCACCCTGGGCTCCATGGCGTTCCCGGACTCGGTGGGGAACGTCTACCTGCTCGGGCCGCGGGTCAACGTGATCGGCATGTGCTTCGCTGCCGTCGCCGCGGCTGCCGGGCTCGCCCGCGCCGGCGCTCGAACGCTGCTCGCAGCTTTTCCATTGGCTGCCCTCGCCTGCACCGCCAGCGCGGTGGGCATCGTGCGCGACTCGCGGCTGGTTCTGGAGGTGGTGGGCGCTCGGCCGCCGCGCAGTCTCGCCGGACACTACTATCCGGTGCGTGCCGCCCGATGCACCCATGTCGAGTCTTACAATTGGGGGAACTGGGACCCGCTCCGGCACCTGTGGGCCTACGCGTTATCTCCTGCAGGCGGTGCGCCCTTCCTGTTCGCGCGTCACCGCTACGCTCCAGCCTGGTACCGCGTCGAGAAAATACTGCCGCACCCGTTCGAGGGCCTCGTGCTGTCCGACGAGGACTCCCTCAACTCGGCGAGCTGCAAGCGAAGAAACCGCGAGCGGGTCGAGGGAGCCCTCACCTGGCCGGGGTACGACGGGGTGATCCTCGTGGGCCGCCCCGGCGACGTGAAGCAGGCGCTCCAGGACAGCGACGTGGGCGAAAGGGAACCCCTGGCACCGGGAATCTGGAAGCTGGGGCCTGAGATTAGCCGAGTCGTCGTCGATTTTGGCAACCCGACCGCGTATCGGACCGAGCGTGGCGGGTTCGGCCGTGACGAGCGACGGGAGGGCCGCACCGTCACCTGGAGCGACGGAACCGCCTCCTGGCTGGACCTGGACCTTGCCGTCACCGCCATGGAAGCCTACCGGTTGCGCCTTCTGGCCAGACCCCTGGGCCCCACGCTTCCACAGACGGTGCAGGTAGAAATCAACGGCGTCCTGGTCGCGACGGTGGATTACGTTACGGCGGATTGGGAGGACGCGTGGGTGAACATTCCGCCCGGCGTGCTGCGCTCGGGCAGGAATCGTCTGGGATTCGCCTACTCGCGAGTGGTCGGCCCACGCGATTCTCGCTCCGGCGCGGAAGACCAGCCCGTGCTCGCCCTCCTGTTCGACCGGCTCGAAATCACCAAGGTGCCTAGCTCTGGGTCTCCATGAACCCAGCAACCGCGCCAAGCTCGGCTCGCGAAGCGATCTCTTAACGCCCGCTGGATGGGGCTCGTGATCCTTGACACCTTCGCTGCCCGACGCCTAGGATAGCTTTCCCATCCCCAATCGAAAAAGCGGCGTGAGCTGGCTCAAGGGACCGCGACATGAAATGGCCCGTCGCGCAATGCCATGGTAGAGCGGGACGGCTCGGGATCCTGATCGCTTGGGTCGTCCTGGGCGCGGTCATCGCTTCCGGCGCTCGCTCCGGCGCCGCCCAATCTTCTCCAGGCGATCAGACCGAAGGCGAACAGAAGCCCCGGCCCGACCCTACCGGCTTCATCGAGAGGGAGGAGGTCCGTTTCGTCACCCTGGATCTGGTCGTGGAGGAGCGCGGCGGTCCTGGAGGAAAAGGGTGGCACCTGGCCCGGGAGCTCACGAAGGATCAGATTCGCGTCTTCGTTGGCGGCCGGGAGATGGCGCTGGATCTCTTCGAGAACTGGTGCGCTGGAGCTCCGCCGGGACAGTCGCCCGGCACAATCGCACCAGCAACCTCCGCTGGCGGCTCTTCCGTCACAACCGAGCCCGCCGGGGCTGTCACTGAGGAGTCCAGCACGGTCTCGTCCCCGCCAGGTTCCTCCGGGAACCAGGCTGCGGTCCCTCCCGCCTTGCCGTCGCAAAAATACATCCTCTATTTTGATCTCCAGCACCTCACGCTGGGCGGAAGGAACCGGGCGTTTCGCTCGGCCATGGATTGGGCGGGCAAGACCGCCAAGCCAGGAGACGAAGTGATGATCCTCACGGGTGGATTCAGCCTTCGCGTGGTCCGCCCTCTGCTCCCCGTGACAGGGAGCCTTCAGGCGGACATTCAGCGCGCCATGGAGGACTTCACGGACGACGACCTGTGGGCCGAAGGAAAGGGAAAGCGGCAGGATGAAATTAAAAAAATGTCCCGATGGAACTTCAATGCGGCGGAAACGCTCGCCAAGGGATACACCTCCATCGATCAAGACATCACGCGGCGTTCCCTGGAAAACCTCGACGGCCTCATGGCTCTGTTCGGGACGATCGAGGGAACCAAGAACCTGGTCTTCTTCGGTGAAACGGTCCGACTGGTCCCGGGCACCGAGTATATCCAAGCCCTTGTCGGTAGCACCCCGGAGTTCATCGGCGGCTTCACTCCCGCAGGAGTATCGGGAGTCTTCAGCGATGTGTCGCATGAGCTCGAGCAGCTGGTGGAGGCGGCCAATGAGCGCAACGTGCGAATCTACGCGGTTCAGCCGGCAGGGCTGGGGACGGACATCGAAGGTGCCATGACCATGCTGGCCACCGAAACGGGAGGAAGCTACGTCAAGGGAACCAACAACATCGGCCTGATTCTGGATCGCGTCGGTGAGGACCTTGCCTGCTTCTACCGGATCGGTTTCCGGATGTCACCGGCGCACTCGGGGAAGACGGAGCGGATCCTGGTCCGCATCGGAGAAGGCGACACACGTTACCGAGCCCGGTACCGCCGTACGCTCACCGATCCGACGCGCGAGCAGCAGGAGGAAGAAACGATCCTGGCCGCTTATCTCGCCCCGGCGGCTGCACGGGCGTTTCCTGTCGCGGTTCGGGCCCGGCGACTGTTCGATCATCCTGGAGGGACGCGGTTTCGGATTGAAGTGTCGGTGCCCCTTGAGGGACTCCTCGCCCGTCCGAGCCCATCCGCCGGGGGCGGGGTGGTGACCCTGCTGATCGGAGGTCAGGTCGTGCCGTTGCGCTCGCGCACCTCTCAGGCGGCGTCTCGAGATCGGGATCCCTGGGCCGAGGTGGATCCGAAAAAAAAGACTTGGGGCTTCGATCGCCGGGCGGAAATCCGCCTGCCTGCTGTCAGGGGAGGCACCAACTCGCCATCCCGCGCCGTCTACGTGAATGAGTTCGATGCTCCGCCTGGTGAATACCGCATCGTGGCCGTGGCGGAGGACGGCCTGACACGGTCGGTTTCCACCGCACTGGCCGATCTCACTGCCCGGACCTCGACGGCGATCCTGGGCGAGCCTCTGGTCGGATTCCTGGACTCCGGCGTCCTCATCTTCGGCAGCTCCGCCCCGGAAGGTTCAGAGGTGGGTACGGGCGGGAGCAAATCAAAGACCATAGTTCCTGCCGGGCCGTCGATTCCCTCGAAACTGTCCGTGGCCAGCCAGGGGGATCCGGTCTTGCCCGGATCGGTCACTCTTCTTTACCCTGTGTGCCCGCCGGCGGAGTCCCGCGGGAAGTCCAGGAAGGCGGAAGGAAATGGCATGAGAGCCCTCCCATGGAAAATTCATCAGGAGCTCACTTGCGGGGAAGCCTCCGTACAGTTACCTCCCTTGGCACTCCCTGAAATCCCTCGGGGAGAAGGCTGCGTCTTGGTGGCGGATCCCGTTGGCCCGGAACTGCTTCACCCCGGTCCCTGCCGGATGGAGGTCAGTCTGGAGGGCCCTGGAGCACCGCAAGAGGTACGAATCGCCCAGTTCCAGGTCCACTCCGCTGCCCCACTCCCGCAGAAGTCGCCCTAATCCAGAAGCTTTCCGGCCACACGCGAGCTGACTATCGCTATCCCGACGATACATCGAGGCGATGCGGCCCCGATTCCGGTTTGGACGGATGGAGATG
>JAKEFJ010000171.1 GCA_022616665.1 Acidobacteriota bacterium | reverse complement strand
GGAGGCTACTCGTTGAGATTCGGGACCCGGTTGAAGAGCAATCGCAGGCGGTGTCGAAGAATCCCGAAGTAATAATTCAAGAAGTGGTTCCGGGAGAGCCCTCGGAAGGCCCGCGATTCCCGCCGCTCCACGCGGGAAAGCTCCTCCAGGATTCGACGATGTCGGGGCATGAGAGCCAGCCCCTTCCTGAAGGCCTCGAACGCCGGCCCTTTCTGGCGGTTCCTCAGGAGTGCGATTCCCAGATTGCAGAAAATATCGGCATCGAAGAAATCCCGCTTCGTGGCCTGCTCGCAGAGCTTCAACCCCTCCTCCGATCGGCCATTGGACAACACCAAAGCGAGACCTAGAAATGAGAGGTGGCGCATGGAGGTGCCTTTGTTGGCGCCGCCTTCCGCCTTCTCCTGCTCCATCGCCGCCTGGATCAGCTTGATGGACTGCTGGTATTGCTTGTGTTCCAGATAGTTGAGACCCCTCTGAAACAGCTCTTCGGAACTCTGGGAGGTGGGCTCGGGCAGCATGGTTCCCCTGACAATAAAGGGCCTTCCGGCTATCCCGGTTCAATATAGGTCGCCAAGCTCCCAAGTCAACCGATCCCGTGGAGGAATCAAGGCTTCCGGCCCATAAACTTCAGTCGAACAGGGTCTTCAGGTCTTCGATGAGGGGGGTGAAGTCGTACTCGCGGCCGCCTAATCGCTCCAGGGCATCGGAGTGGGAAATCCTCCCCCCGCCCCGCCAGAGGTCCCGCAGAAACCCTCCCGCTTCTTTCTTCATGCGCCACTTCCCGCCGAAGCGTTCCTTGAGCCGTTTTCGCAGGAGTGATTCCAGGATCATCCCTCTCAAATAGACCGCCGAATGGAAGTGAAAATCGGTGAAGAACAGGTAGGCCTCCGGAGCGAAGCGCACGCAGCAGTGTTCCTGGATCATGTCCGAAAAGATTACGTCCTTGCGCTCGAATGAATCGTCGGAGTGCAGGATGAGCTCGTAGCGGAACTGGGTGGCCAGCAGCCGGATGAAGTAGATCTCCTTCAAGGCCAGGGATTGCCGCAGCGCATCGAGGTTGGAGGAGAGGGAAGGCTGGTTCGCGAGATAGTCCTTGTCCAGCAGCACCCGCCCGAAGAGATGCCCGGAAGACTGAATGACGGAGGGGACCGCGAGACTGCGAAATTCGAAGGGGAGAGAAGCGTCGGTGTGAGCCCGATGCATCCCCTCGCCGACCTGCTGCAGGAACTGCCGCAGCGCCGAATGGCCCGCCTTGGGCCGCAGCGCCACGACGATTTCCTCGGGGACGCGGATGGGGTAAGTGCAGGATCGGTGCGACTTCCCCTCCCGATCCTCCAGATCGTAGGCAATTCGCCCTCCCGCAGTGGGATCCAATCCCAGGTTGCGCTGAACCCCCTCCGCCGACGCGGCCATGCTGGAGGCTGGGAATTGCGGGTCGAACTCGGCGCCGCCCAGCAGAAACGCCATGTCTTCGCGCCGCAGGTCGTCCAGGGCGAGGCCCAGGCGCTGGCGCGCGGCGCGCTCCATGGACTCGACATAAATCTCCCGCGTCTCGGAGAGCAGCTTGCCCGCTGCCTCCCCGAGGCCTTTCAGGTCCACGCCGAGCCGGCGGCCGCACAGGGCCACGTGCCCGCCCTTGTTCAACTTCGAGGAGAGATCGTGCGTGGTTCGCAGTCCATCCAGAAGCAGGGGATTCAATCGGGCGAAGATCCGGTGCTGCTCGCTGCCGATGAGCAGTCGCACCAGCCGATCGGGCTCCGAAGCCAGGGCGGCCTGGCTCTTGCGGAAAGGAAGCGATTTTTTCTGGATCTTCAGATTGGCTTTGCCTTGAAGCGCGTAGAAGCGGTTTTGCACGGGGGCGACGTGCGCCTCCATGAGCAGGTCAATGAGAAAATTGAGGAGATTCAGCAGGCGCAGCGCCGGCTCGCCGGTGGCTTTCTCCAGGGCCTTGCGCACCGCCATGACCGACTCGGGGGAAGCCAGATCGGCGTATTGAGCCTCAATGTCGGGGAGATCGGTTTCCTTCTTGAGTCCGGAGGCGAACAGGTATTCCTCGCGGTTCAACGCTTCGAGATAGGCCTCGCAGCGCTTGCCCAGCTCTTCCGTAGCCAGAGGGGCGGAGCGGCGCTTCATTCCCCCCGCCTTCTCTGCAGCTCTTCGGCGATGCGAAAAATCCGCTCCACCTGCCGGTCCAGCTCCTGGAGCGTGGCGTCCACGCTCTGGGTCGGAGAGGAGAGTTTGACCGCCTTGCGGGAGAGGGCCCGGGCAATGGTGAGAGGCTGGCTCAGGTCGTGGAAGCTCTTGCGGAAGACCCGGATGAGCCCTTCCCGGATCAGCCCGCGGGTTCGGGCCGCAACCTCGCCCGGGTCGGCCATCAGCCCGATCTCCTCGACCGGCTCGTCCAGCTCCGGCTGAGGGATCGGCGCGACCCCCTCGGGGCGCAGGAGCAGAATCGGCACGTGGGCGTCCATGGCGCGGTCCTCCCAGAAGGGCTCCAGTGGAGGAGCCTCGTCGCTGGCGCATTCCAGGAGCAGCACCCGAGGCGACAGCTCGCGTATCTTTTCCGGACGGGCCTCATCGGGAGCGATATGGGTTACCGCAAAGCCGGCGCGGCGCAAGGTGGGAAGCAGCCGCTCCGAGACAGCGTCGGAAGCGGCCAGAACCACGTTGGGGAGGTTCACGGCGCGCCCTCCTCCGGGGAAAGGTGGATCAGCTCGATGCCGATTTGGGCGGCGATGCGGATGCTCTTCTCGTCCCGGTAAAACTCGCCGTAGTAAATTCGCCGGATTCCGGCATTGGCGATGAGCTTGAAGCAGTTCCAGCAGGGGCTGGCGGTGGTGTAGATCTCCGAGCCGCTGATGTTCACGCCGTTCTTGGCGGCCTGCAGGATGGCGTTGGCCTCGGCGTGGATGGTGGCGACGCAGTGGGAATTCTCCAGATCGTGCCCCACCTCGTCGCAGTGGGGCATTCCCCGGATGGAGCCGTTGTAGCCGGTGGAGAGTATCGTTCGATCCCGGACGATGACCGCTCCGACGAACTTCCGGTCGCAGGTGGAGCGGCTCGCCGCCTGCCGGGCGATATTCATGAAGTAATGATCCCAGCCGACCCGTTTTCGCGCGGTCAAAGGGTCCTCCTCCCGCGGGAGCCTACTCGGTCCTGGTAGTGGCTTTCTCGATGGTCACGTGTTCCAGCGGCCGGTCGGAAGCGTCGCGGGGCGCGTTGGCAATCGCGTCCACCACGTCCATTCCCGTCAGGACCGTGCCGAAGATTGAATACTGTCCGTCCAGAAACTTGGAGTCGCCGTGCACGATAAAGAACTGGCAGGATGCGGAATTCGGGTTGGAGGAGCGCGCCATGGAAACCGCGCCACGCACGTGACTCGCTTTCTCGGCGGGGCTGAACTCAGCCTTGAGCTGGCGAGGGCCGTTCCCGGTTCCCCAGCCGGCGGTGCTGGAGCTTTTGGTATTGGGATCACCTCCCTGAATCATGAAATTGGGAATGACCCGATGGAACTTGGTGCCGTTGTAAAAGCCGCTTCCGGCCAGCTCCACGAAGTTCTGCACGTGCTGCGGAGCCAGTTCCGGCAGCAGCTCGAAGGTGATGGTTCCTTTGCTGGTGACAAGCGTCGCCACCGGGTGGGGCGTTTTGGATTCCATGGTGCAGGCTCCCAGGGTTTTCGGAGGTTGGGCGGGAACTTCACAGGCGCACTACTATAGCAAATCGAGCACCTTGGGAATAGCCGAGCTCCGACCCGGCCGCGGTCCCGTCTGACTGGGAAGTGCGGTGGCTTGGATGCGAAGGTCCTCGCGATCGGATCTACTTGGCCGGCTGAGTTGATGCGGCTTTCTTGGCCTCGGCCGGCATGATGGTGGCCTTCTTGATGTAGTCCAGATTCGGAAAGTTCTTGGTGAGGTAGGCGTTTCCCTCGCCCTGGGATCGACCCTGGTCGGGACCCATGCCCTGCGGGGCGCCCTCTCCATAATCGCTGTAGAGGGTGTCGACGACCGTCATTCCCTCGATGACCATGCCGAAGGGGGCGAAACCCTGGCTATCCAGGCCGGCGTTGCGGTCGGCGTAGTTGATGAAGACCTGGGTCGTCCGCGTGTTCGGACCCCTGGTGGCAAAAGTCACCATGCCGCGCTTGTTGCTCTGCTGGACGGGATCATCGGGAATACTGGCCTGCTGCCAGACCGCGTTCACGCTGGGATCGCCGTTGATCCCGAACTGAACCATGAAGTCCTTGATGACTCGAAAGAACCGGGCGCCGTCGTAATACCCGTTCTTCACGAGATTATAGAATCGGTCCGCGCCATTGGGTGCCCAGGACCGAGTCACTTCCACGACGAAATCGCCCTTGGAGGTCTGGAATTTGGCCTTGTAGGTGGCGGGTGCTTGCGCGTTCAACGCAGCGGGATTCAGGAGTTTTTGGTTGGTGGCAGTCGGCGCCGGGGCGGGGGCGGCCGCCAGCAAGGTGGCGGCCATCAGGCACAGCGTCAGAGCTTTCGCGGTACGCATCATTCCTCTCCGATGAAGGGTCCAATCCATTTCTGCCTGAAAGCGAGCGATACTCTAGGCCAAGTGCTCCGGAGGGTCAAATCCGGCGCGGGCGGGCTCTATGCGCCCAGGGCGCGTTGGCATCCTGAGATGTCACCTATAATGTCCGGCATGATGGGTCGCTCCGAACGGACATCTCGCCCGCGAATTCCGCCGCTGGTTCTGAATCTTTCCCAGGCGCTGAAAAGCGCCGGAGGGCGTGCCTTTCTGGTGGGCGGATGGGTTCGCGATCTTGTCTCCAGTCGCCTGAGCGGGGGGTCGGCGCCTGCCGATTCGCTGGAATACGACCTGGAGGTCTACCACCTCCCGGCAGAGAAGCTTTCCGAGGTCCTGGGCCGGTTCGGGAACGTGAACCTGGTCGGAGAATCCTTCGCGGTTTACCGGGTATCGCCACCCCACTCTGCCGGCGGGGCGCCGTTGACCTTGGATGTGAGCCTGCCCCGGCGGGACAGCAAAGTGGCCTCCGGCCACCGGGGCTTTGTCGTCATCGGAGAGCCGGATCTGTCCCTTCAGGACGCGACACGGCGGCGTGATTTCACGGTCAACGCCATGTTGTGGGATCCCCTCACTTCGGAGCTGCTGGATTTCTGGGGAGGCGAAGCGGATCTGAGGGGGCGAATCCTGCGCGCCGTGGACCCGGCAACCTTCGTGGAGGACAGCCTGCGGGTGCTCCGGGGAATCCAGCTCGCGGCGCGGCTGGAGTTCGCGATCGAGCCCAGGACCGCCGAGCTGTGCCGCCGGGTGGAGCTGCGGGATCTTCCGGCGGAGCGGATCTGGGGGGAGATGGAGAAGCTCCTGCTCAAGGCGCGTCGACCGTCATTGGGGTTGGACTGGGCCGATCGCCTGGGAGTCGTGGAACAGCTCTTTCCGGAGCTGGCTGCATTGAAGGGCTGCCCCCAGGATCCCGAGTGGCATCCCGAAGGGGATGTCTGGGTGCACACCCTGCTTTGCGTGGATCGGGCCGCGGAGGAGCTGGAAGGCCTGGACAAAGAGAGACGGATTGCCGTGATGCTGGCGGAGCTGTGCCACGATCTGGGAAAACCCGCCACCACGGCCGTGGTGGACGGGCGGATCCGCTCCCACGAGCACGAGTCAGCGGGAGTCGCACCCACCCTGGCGATTCTGGATCGGCTGAACATCCACACCTTGAACGGCTACGACCTGCGCGCCCAGGTGGTGCAGCTGGTCTCCCACCATCTCACCCCGAGCCATTTTCACAAGAACCGGGACCGGGTCGGGGACGGGGCGTTCCGGCGGCTGGCCCGCAAGCTGGAGCCGGAGCTGCTCTATCGGGTGTCCCGCGCCGATTGCCGTGGCCGGACCGGAGAGTTTTCAACCGACGCGCAGGAGTGGTTCATCGAAAAGGTGCGTTCCCTGGGAGTGGAGCGCAAGCCCCCGGTGCCGATCCTGATGGGCCGACACCTTCTGGCGATGGGCCTCACACCGGGCCCGCGCGTCGGAGAAATCACCCG
>JAKEFJ010000170.1 GCA_022616665.1 Acidobacteriota bacterium | reverse complement strand
GAAAGGCGTCTAGGGAAGAGACCTCCTAGCCGGCCCAAGGCTCTGGCATTCGACGTCAAGTCATCTGAATAGGATTAGCTGCGTTCGATAGCCTTTTCGCACCCACCCAATTTGCGAATGCCGGTCCTAGTCTATGTTATGTTGTCCTCGCTGGACACGCGCCAAACCTATACTTGGTTTACGCCCGGTTACGCTTCTACCCAGTGCAACGCGCAAGCGACGGGAAGTGCTTATGGGTATTGATAACTCAGTAAGCGCTTCCGCGAGCGGCACCTCGGATTGCCGCAGCTACATGCGGCCGGCCGAAAGTGGGTCGAGAACTTTGCCGGGTCATGTCCTGTATCTACAGATGCCGGATTCTCGCGTGATCGTCGCATCATGCGACAGGAGATGGAGCGGCTGGACACCTGGCGGATTTCGAGAGTGCCGGTTGCCACAATGCACGAAATGCGACGCCGAGATCAATGCGGACAAGGTCAGGATCGAATGGCCTGTCTCGATAGACAATTCCAAGACCCTGAACGAGACGTATAGAATCCAGGCAGTCCTGCAACCTGACGTGAGCAAGTAACGCGTCTGAGAGATGGGACTACTCCCCACAGCTCTGTGAGACAGACCCTCCGTCAAGAACCGCTGTCCACCAAGTGTCCACGGGCCTGCTGGAACGTGAGGGGAAATGCTGAGAATCGTGCTTTTCTGAAACTATGATTTGGCCGGCGTTTTGACGTGCAACCCCCAGAAATCAGCGTCAGTAGGGCACTTCCGGAGGTCACCTCCTACGGCTGGGTGGGTGCGGATGGGGGAGGGCCAAGTAAAGGGTCGACCACAAGACGGTTGTCGACCTGCTGAATCCCGGGCACGCCCAGTGCGGTCTCCTCAGCTTCCAACCGACTTAGGTAGAGTGGCACGCGTCCGGTCAGGATCGCCACGGATCCCCGGATGGACACTCGAAATAGACCCTCGGCGGGGCCCGAAGGGCCGGTAAGCCTGGAGAGGACCAGGCGCGCGAGCCTCTCCTCCGACGCGTTGGCCTGCGCGGTCACCGCGATGCGGTTTTGCACCTGCACCACGCCGGGAATTTTGGAAATCTCCCTTTCGGCCAAAAGCTTCTGGGAATAGGATCCGCAGGTACCCGTCAGCGCCACTCGGCCGCCCCCCACGGATGCCTGGATATTCACAAAAGAGAACGACGGTGTCTGCAAGGCCTGCCGCACGCCGGCGAGAATCTCGCTGTCCGGAATTCCCAGGCGCGGAACCGCGGCGGTCACCACCACGTCCACCACTCCCGCAACGGTCCCCGCCTGACGGACGGCCTGATCCAGGGTGTAAAGAGTCTTGACGGTTCCCCGCAATGTCAGGATGCCCTCATCACATTGCACTTTGAGCCCCGCAATCTCGGAGAGACTTTCGGAGCGCGTCAGGGCAGCCTCGACGGCTGCCTCGAGCCGCTCGTCGCCGAGGGAGCCTGGGGCGGCTGGGGGGGACAGCCAGAAAAAGCCCAGGGCGGCGAGGAGAATGTTCCTGTGAAGCCGTTGCATCGGAGCCTCCGAGAGGGGGTAGACTCAAGTGGAGACAATATCGATCCCGCAGGCTCGGGAGTCCAGGAATGCGGCGGAAAAACTTGTTCGCAATGCCGGCGGTGTGGCTCGCGGTCGGCTGGCTGCTTGGTTGTGCTCCTCGCCAGGCCCCCTCGGAGCCCCGTTGGGAATCGCTGCGCCAGGAGATGGTCGCACGGCAAATCGAGGCGCGGGGCGTGCGGGATTCGCGCGTGCTCGCCGCCATGCGCTCCGTGCCGAGGCACCTCTTCGTCCCGGAATCGTTGCGCAGGGAAGCGTATGGAGATTTTCCACTTCCCATTGGAGACGGCCAGACCATCTCGCAACCCTACATCGTGGCGCTGATGACCGAGCTGGCCCGGCCGGAATCCTCGGATCGGGCTCTGGAAATCGGCACCGGATCGGGATACCAGGCCGCCGTGCTCGCGCACCTCGTGCGGGAGGTCTACAGCATGGAAATCCTGGAGTCTCTGGGTAACCAGGCCGCCGCGCGGATTCGCGCTCTGGGCTACGACAACATCAATCTGAGGGTGGGGGACGGGTACGCGGGCTGGCCCGAGAGCGCCCCGTTCGACCTGATCCTGATCACGGCGGCGCCGGAGCGGGTACCCCCGGCCCTGCTGGATCAGCTGTCTTCCGGCGGCCGGATGGTAGTTCCGGTGGGCCAGGAGGGGGGCGTGCAGAGCCTGCAGCTGATCCGCAAGCACCCCGATGGCTCTCTCGAAATCAAGGATGTTCTCCCGGTCCGCTTCGTTCCGCTCGTGCACTCGCCCTGAATCGACGCAATGCTCCGCAAGGCGATGCTATAATCCCGGCCCGCCGCGGCCCGGAAGAGCCGCAGCGGCCAATCTCTTCACCTTGTCTGCACTTTCGCCGGAGGCTTCGCATGCGCCGCACCGCTCTCCTGTTGTTCTGTCTCGCATTCATCTCATTGGCAGGGGTGTCCGCCGAGGAGACGCGCTATTCCATTCCGCGCAAGGCCCGCCAGGCCCTGGATGGCCTGAGCGCCGAACGAATACGCGCCCATCTGAAGTTTCTATCATCCGATCTGCTGGAGGGGCGCGGGACGGGACAGCGGGGTGGAGAGCTGGCGGCTGAGTACATCGCCACCCAGTTCGAGCTGATGGGGTTGCAGCCCGGCTCCGCGGAGGGAACCTACTTCCAGAAGGTCCCGTTGATGGGCATCACGACGGAACCGGGCACCAGCCTGAAACTGTCGAATGCCTCCGGAAGCGTCCCCCTGAAATTCCTGGAAGATTACGTGGCCTGGTCCCGCACCGAGCAGAAGGTCACCGATCAGAAATCGGCCCTGGTTTTCGTGGGATACGGCATCGTGGCCCCCGAGTTCGGCTGGGACGACTACAAAGGAGTGGACGTCACCGGGAAGACCCTCCTCATGCTGGTCAACGATCCCCCTTCGTCCGATCCCAAACTCTTCGGCGGCCCGGCCCTGACCTACTACGGCCGCTGGACCTACAAGTTCGAGATGGGGCTCAGGAAGGGAGCCAGCGGCGTCATCCTCATCCACACCACGCCCTCGGCGGGCTATGGCTTCAATGTGGTGCAGAATTCCTGGTCCAAGGAGCAACCCTTCGTGGGTCGCGTCGCGGGGGATCGGGCGCTGAAGCTGGAAGCCTGGATCACCGAAGCGAAGGGCCAGGCCCTGTTCAAGCTGGCCGGCAAGGACCTGGACAAGGCGCGGGACGCAGCGGCTCGCAAGGATTTTCATCCGATGAACATGGGAATCACCGTGACCTCTCACATCGTCTCGAAGGTGCGGCCCGTGGTGACCAGAAACGTCCTGGGCCTGCTGGAAGGGGCGGATGCGATCAAGAAGAAAGAAGTGGTGGTATTCACCGCCCACTACGATCATCTGGGAGTGGGAAAGCCGGAGGACGGCGACAACATCTTCAATGGCGCCGTGGACAACGCTTCCGGGGTGAGCATCCTGCTGGAGCTGGCGCATGCCTACCGGGCAGCCGCCGGGCGCGGCGCCAGGCCTCCCCGTTCCATCCTGTTCATCGCCGCCGCCGCAGAGGAAGGGGGATTGCGGGGATCCCAGTACTACGCCACGCACCCGACCTTCCCCCCGGGCAAGATTGCCGCGGACCTGAACATCGACGGGATCCAGGTGGTAGGGAGGGCGCTGGAGTACACGTTTCTGGGTAGCGACAAGACCACGCTGGGGGGGGTGATCGCCTGGGCGGAGCAGGAATTCCAGTTCGAGAATGTCCCGGACCCCGAGCCGGGGCAGGGCTCCTATTACCGCTCGGATCATTTCAACTTCGCGAAAGTGGGAGTCCCCGCGGTCTCCATCGACCAGGGGGACAAGTTCGAGGGGAAAGACCCGGCCTGGGGCAAAAAGGTCTGGGAGGATTACAACGAAAACCGCTACCACCGGCCCGGGGACGAGTACGATCCCGCCTGGGATTTCTCCGG
>JAKEFJ010000169.1 GCA_022616665.1 Acidobacteriota bacterium | reverse complement strand
CCCATTTCCATCAGGGCGGCCTGCGGCGGATAGGCTCCGGAGGTCTGCTTGGAGAGCCGTTCGAGGATCTCCAAAGCCTTCTGGCTTTGACCCGCGCTCTGCAGCATGCGGGCCATCGCCGCCTGGGCCATGGGGGCCGCATAGTTGTCCGGGCTCGCCTCCAGGAACTCCGAAAGAGTCTTCATTGCCTCCTCGTTTCGGCCGAGAGCGTCCAGCGCCAGTCCCTTGTAATAGAGGGCCAGACGGCCAGATCGGGAACGGGGATAAGTTTGCATCAGCGAGTCCATCTGCGCGATCACCGCCTGCAGCTTCTCCGGCTCCGAGGCGTAGCTCAAGCTACCCGCAGCAGGGGCGCTCCCGTCGCCCTGCACCGGTGCGTGCAGCATCTCCAGCCCGCGACCCAGAAGGGCCGAGGCTTTCGCCTCCCGCTGATTCAGATATTGCACCAGGAAAATAGAGCCGATGATCGCCGCCAGCACGGCTCCACCCAGGAGCAGCGCCTCCTTGACATGCTCTTCCATCCAAAGCGAGAACCGTCCCATCGCGGAGACGAAATCATCCCGCTTCATCTCCTTGCGCGTGATTCTTCGTGAAGCCATGTGAAGCAAACTCCCCGAGTGATGTGTGGTGGGCCTGGAGAGAGTTGAACTCCCGACGGGGGGATTAGGAATCCCCTGCTCTATCCATCTGAGCTACAGGCCCGAATCTGCTTGCCTCGAAGTCTGTGTTCTCCGGCTTGCCCCTAGAACCGCACCAGGGTATGAACCCTGGCTATGGGGAGTTTCTGACGCCCTCCGAGGAATTCCAGCTCGATGACAAATGCGGCGCCTGCCACCTTTCCGCCGATTTTTTCCACCAGGCGGGCCGCCGCGGAGGCCGTTCCACCGGTGGCCAGAAGATCGTCCACCACCAGGACTCGCTCTCCCGGCTTGAAGGCGTCCCGGTGAATCTCCAGGGCGTCGTTGCCGTATTCCAGAGCATAGCTTTCGCTCACCGTTTCCCAGGGAAG
Organism: Acidobacteriota bacterium; assembly: GCA_022616665.1. GTDB lineage: Bacteria > Acidobacteriota > Polarisedimenticolia > Gp22-AA2 > AA152 > AA152. The sequence continues at coordinate 1,965 of JAKEFJ010000169.1, read as the reverse complement.
CTTCCCGGGCTTGCGAGCCGGCACGAATCCCGTCCCCAGGGCGACCGCCAGCAGCGGCGCGAAGATGAATCCGCGCGACTCGATTCCCAGCACTTTGGATATCCCCTCGGAGCGAAACGGCCGGGCCAGCGCCTCCACCGTCTCACGCAAAAGCTCCGGCTCGTTCAGAATTGGCGTAATGTCCTTGAACAGGATTCCCGGCTTGGGAAAATCGGGAACGTCCCGGATGATCCGTTTCAGCTTTTCTTCCATCGCGTGGCTACTTTCCTCTCTCATCGAATGCGGAACTCGGTCTCACCCGGAGAGACGGCGTCCTCAATCCTCACGGAGTCAACGCGCGAGCCCGGTGGGCCCTGGCGCAAACTGGCTTCCCAATGCTCCAGGGATTGCGCGTCGCCTTCTCCCAGAGCTTCCACCGACCCGTCGGCGAGATTCCGCACGTAACCCATGATGCCCAGCACGCGCGCGGTCTTCCGGGTGAAGTACCGGAAACCCACTCCCTGGACTCGTCCCTCGATCAAGTATCGGCGAACCGGCATGGGCGGGAAAAGCGTTTGGTCGGGGCGAGTGGATTCGAACCACCGACCCCTTGCTCCCGAAGCAAGTGCGCTACCAGGCTGCGCTACGCCCCGACGAATCCCTCGCAAAGAAGCCGTAACCTTAGCACCCCCGCGGGATTGCAGTCAACAAAGTCGAGGCCTTCGCGCCCTCGTGCCTGGTCAGAGAGAGCCGCCCCGCGGACCTGAGTCCAAGCACACTATGGTAATCTGCCGGGGTCGACTTGCCCTTGACCGTTAGAGCACAAGGCCGGTAGGCTGACCGCATGACGAGCCGCCATTCCAGTGTGTGTCCTTTGGACTGCCCCGATGCCTGCTCGCTGGAAGTTCGCGTGAAGGATGGCAAGGTAACGCGCATCGACGGAAGCGAGGTGAATCCTCTCACGCAGGGGTTCATCTGCGCGAAAGTGCGGCGCTTCGGCGAGCATGTCTATTCCCCCGAGCGCCTCCTCTTCCCGGCGGCACGCTCCGGGAAGAAAGGGAGCGGACAACTTGAGCGCATCTCCTGGGATGAGGCTTTCGATCGGATCTCGTTTCAGATGAAAGAGGCAGTGCGGCGCTGGGGATCCGAGTCCATCCTGCCGTTTTCCTACGGCGGATCGAATGGGCTGATTTCGCAGGATACGACCGATGCGCGGCTGTTCTTCAGGCTGGGGGCATCCAGGCTGGCCCGCACGGTCTGCTCGGTACCGACCCGTCTCGCCGCGGAAGGCCTCTACGGCCGTATGCCAACCGTGGCGGTGGAAGATTATCTTCACTCCCAGCTCATCGTCCTCTGGGGGGTCAACCCTTCCGCGACGGGAATTCATCTGGTTCCCATCGTCCAGCAGGCTCTGGAGCGCGGAGCGAAGCTGGTGGTGGTGGACCCGCGCACCACGCCTATGGCTGAGCGCGCCCATCTCCATTTGCCGCTGCGCCCGGGAACCGATCTCCCACTGGCCCTCGGGATCATCCGCTGGCTCTTCACTCAGGGAAAGGCGGATCTCTCTTTTCTTCAGGAGCACGCGACGGGCGTGTCACAGCTTCGCGACAAGGCCGAGCCCTGGACGCTGACTCGGGTCGCTGCGGAAACCGGATTAGGGGTTGAAACCCTGGAGTCTTTCGCGCAGGTGTACGCCACGAGCCATCCGGCGGTGATTCGCTGCGGCTGGGGACAGGAGCGCAACCGCAACGGCGGCTCCGCCACGGCGGCCATTCTCGCGCTCCCCGCGGTAGGGGGGAAATTCGGCGTGTGCGGCGGAGGCTACACCTTGAGCAATTCGGGCGCCTTCCGCCTCAACTCGCTGTCAGCAGCCTGCGCCGTTCCCCCCGCTACCCGGGAAATCAACATGAACCTCCTGGGGGAGGTGCTTCTGGGAGACACTCAGCCGCCGGTCAAGGTTTTGTTTGTCTACAACGCCAATCCCGT
>JAKEFJ010000168.1 GCA_022616665.1 Acidobacteriota bacterium | reverse complement strand
CGGTCCTCTCCACCCTGGAATTCAGCGATCCCGAGGAGGCCATCGCCCAGGCCAATGCTACTCCCTACGGGTTGGCGGCCGGAATCTGGACCCGCGATCTCGCCAAAGCCCATCGCGCCGCGAAGGCGTTGAAAGCCGGAACCATCTGGATCAACACCTACAATCGCTACGATCCCGCCCTGCCTTTCGGCGGCTACAAGCTGAGCGGCTACGGGCGAGAGCTTGGAGAAGCGGCGCTGCAGCACTACACGCAGGTCAAGAGCGTCTGGGTGGATCTCGAGGGATGAAGTCCGCCAAGACGAAGTCATCGCAGCGCCGCGTCGCCTCCCGGGCCGTGCAGCAGGGGGGGGCGAAAGCGACCGGTGCCCCAGGGCAGGGTTCCCCGAATGACTTCATCCTGTACCGCTCGGAGCCGCCGCTCGCCTGGATCACGCTGAATCGGCCGGCAAAGAAAAACGCCCTGGCCGGATCGATGCGCGAGGATCTTCTCTCTCGCATCCAGCAGGCCGCATCCGACGCCTCGGTGCGCTGCCTCATCCTCACCGGAGCGGGGGATGCCTTCTGCTCAGGCGGCGACATCTCCGTCATGGCGGAGTTGAAGCAGAAGGACGCCGGATTTCAGGAGATTGCCCGCTGGCTGGATGCGGGAGGCAAGATCGTGACGGCGCTGGCAAACCTCCCGAAGCCCTCCCTGGCCTGCGTCAACGGCGTCGCCGCAGGGGCCGGATGCAACCTGGCGCTGGCCTGTGATTTCCGCATCGCGTCGCAGTCAGCCAGCTTGGGCGAGACCTTTTCGCGGGTGGGTCTCCACCCGGATTGGGGAGGCACCTACTTCCTGCCGAGGCTGGTCGGCTGGTCCAAGGCGCTGGAGATGTTCGCCACCGGAGAAATGATAGATGCGGAACAGGCCTTGCGCTTCGGGCTGGTGAACCGGGTCGTGCCGGCCGGAAAGCTCGAGGAGGAGACCCGGGCATTCGCACGGCGCTTGTGCGTAGCACCGCCGCTCTCATTCCTGGCGGCGCGCGAGGCGGTGCGTCGGAGCTGCTCCACATCGCTGTCCGCCATGCTGATCTACGAGCGGCATGCGCAGCAGCGCTGCTGGGAGTCGGAGGATTCCGCCGAAGGGATTCGTGCTTTCCTGGAAAAGCGCCCGCCGAGCTTTACCGGACGCTAAACCTTCTTCCCCGGTGTCCGGCTCACGTGTCTCGCCGTGCGCGTGCCCGATCGACTGCGCTCGGCTTGCCTCGCCGACACGCGTTGAGCGTGGCGCGTCTTCCTCTTGGCGGACTTCATCTCCGCAGCGCGGACCTTCGTGCTTGCGGGCTGCTTTCCCGAAGCGCCGGCATCCGCGATCTGCCGGCGGTGGGAGCGCTTCTGCGCTGATTTTCTCATGGCGGCCGACACCGACTTGCGAACCCAGGAGCGCAGCAGCTCGGCGTCTTCGAGGATTTCCGCGGGCAGCTCGTAATACTGAATGCTCGTCCGATCGTCGCCGAAGGGGCGAAACGGGCCCATGCCCCGGCCTTCATAGTCCGCGCGATTGGAGTCATCCACCTTGAAAAACAACGTGTCGTTGTCCATCAAGGCAAAGAAGAACCCCTGGGAGTAGATGCCGACTCCGCCGAACATGCGGCGCAGCGTGACCGGCGTCACCTGCTCCAGCTGCGTCTGGACGTATTCCCTGAATCCTGCACTTACCGCCATGACGACCTCACGGGTGCGGTTCCCGCCGCCTCACGGCGGGGACTTCTATTCATACCGCAGGGCTTCGATGGGGTCCAGGCGAGCGGCGCGGTTGGCCGGGTAGATGCCGAAGAAGAGCCCGACGCTGGCCGACGAGAGAAAGGCGATCCCAACGGAGAAAGGAGTCGCCGAGGCCGGGAAGTGGAACAGGACATCCACCAGCCAGGCGAGCCCCACTCCCGCCGAAATGCCGAAGATGCCGCCCACCGCCGTGAGCATGGATGCTTCGATGAGGAACTGCCAGAGGATGTCCCGGCGACGGGCGCCCAGCGCCTTCCGCACACCGATCTCACGGGTCCGCTCGGTGACCGATACCAGCATGATGTTCATCACCCCGATTCCTCCCACCAGCAGCGCGATGGAGGAGATGGCGATCATCACCCCGAACAGCGCCTTGGTGATGTCGTTCCAGAAGTTCAGCAGCGATTGCTGCGTCAGCACGGCGAAGTCGTTGGGCTTGTCCAGGGGAACCTTTCGCCGCACCCGCATGAGCTGGGTGATCTCGTCGATGGCAGTGTCCTTCACCGCCGGGCTCCAGGGGACCGAGTCCACGAAGACCTCGACCTTGCCGAATTGCTTCTGGTGGGCGGTGTAGGGAATCACCACGTACTGGTCCGGCTCCCTGCTGAAGGGATTCGGGAACTTCTTGAACGTCCCGATAACGGTGTACTGCTCCCTGCCGATGCGGACTTTTTTCCCCAGTGGATCCTGGTTCGGGAACAGCGCCAGTAGCGGTCCTTCCGCCATCACCACCACGTTGCGCCGGTGCGACACGTCCTCCCGGCTGATGAACCTGCCGTCGGCGATCTCGACGTTGCGCACCTGCAGGAAGGCTTCCGAGGCTCCCAGAATGAACTGCCTCACCGTCTTGCGGCGCCCGGCGCTGAGCACATCGCTCCACGGAATCAGCGGGCACGACTCCTTGATCGAAGGCAGCTCGCGGATGGCGGCCGCGTCCTCCACCTTGAAGTCTTTCCTGTGGCGCAGCTCCTCCGGAAGTCCTCCGACGAACAGCGCCGGCTCGAACTTCCTGAGAAACAGGATGTGCGGACCCGCACCCTGGATCAGGCTCTGCACCGAGGCGTTGAGCCCGCGGACCAGGGAAGTCATCCCCACCACCGCCGCGATGCCGATAAACACGCCCAGGACAGTCAGGATGGAGCGCAGCTTGTTGGCTCTGAGGGTGGAAAGAGCCATCCGCAGGTTTTCCAGCAGCATCAGACGGGCAGACCTACTCATAGCGCAGCGCCTCTATGGGATCCAGCCTGGCAGCCCGGTTAGCCGGGTAGATGCCGAAGATGAGCCCCACCAGGAAGACGATGACCAGAGCCAGCACCACCGAGGGAAGGCTCAAGGCGGCGGGGATGGGCGTCGCCGCCTGAATCCCGGCGCACAGAAGCCAGCCGAGCAAGACGCCGATGACTCCGCCCAGGGTGGAAAGGGTGATGGCCTCGATGAGGAACTGCCAGAGCACGTGGCGCCGCTTGGCGCCCAGCGCCTTGCGGATTCCGATCTCCCGGGTCCGCTCGGTGACCGACACCAGCATGATGTTCATGATGACGATGCCGCCCACCACCAGCGAGAGCGCCACCAGCCCCGAGGCGGTCATGAAGATCGCCTGGGAGATCTGCTTCCAGAAATCGGTGAGCGATTCGGAGCTTTCCAGGGCGAAATCGTCCTCCTGGTTGGGCTTCAGGCGGTGGCGCACGCGCATCACCACGCGTGTCTCGTCCTTCGCGGCCGGCATGATCTCTTTGCTGATCGCCTCGATGGGGATGGAGATGGATCCCTGCGTCCCGAACTGCTTCTGGTAGGCGGTGAGAGGCATCATGAGCATCTTGTCCTGGCTCACTCCCAGCACAGACCCCTGCTCCTTGGCCACGCCGATGACGGTGTACGGGGTGTCCGCCACGCGGATCTCCTTGCCCAGCGGATCCGCCTTTTCGAACAGCTTGTCCGCCACCTCGCTTCCCAGCACAACCAGCGGCCGGGAGCGATCGATCTCGGCGCGTGAGAAGAGCCGGCCCCGGGTGACCTCGAAATTGGCGGGCAGGAGGATGGGCAGATCCTGCCCCTGCACATCCACCCGGTCCACGTAGCGCTCCTTGTAGCGCACCTTCCCGGAGGACGAATCGTAGGCGCCGATAAACCTTGCCGCGATCACGACGCGCCGGATCTCCGCCAGATCGTCCAGCGTGATGCGCCGGCGCTTCTGGTATTTCTCGAGATCGTCGTGGCTGGTGATGATGAACGGCGATCGCTGGACCACGAAGACGTTGGCTCCCAGCCCTGCCACCTTGTTCTCCACGTAGCTGTTCATCCCCTGGATCACCGACATGACCGCGAT
>JAKEFJ010000167.1 GCA_022616665.1 Acidobacteriota bacterium | reverse complement strand
TCCACGCCAATCAAGTCGGGCACGGCGCATGACGGCAGGGAGGCACACGAGACTCGGTAGATTCCTTCCTGCTTGGCGCCGATCCGATAAACGGTCGTGGTGGGGCCCGCTTCGAGGGACAAACCCTGCCGGGATTCGTCGAAAGTTTCGGGGTGCCGCCGTGTGCTCTCGGGGTCGATCTGGGCGGGATTCAGGAAGGCGTCGCGATACAGCGCCTTCCCCCGCGGGTCCATTCTGCCCGAGCCGTTCCCGCGTCCTCCCGCGTCCTCCTCCAGGAGTATCTCCAGCTCGATTTCCTCGGCAATTCGCGCCGAGCCGTTGCCGGGCTGAACCTGTAGCGGAGTCAGGATGAGCTCCACGTACCGCTGGTCCCGCAGGTAGCCCACCTGGCCTAGAGTCGCGAGATCGCCCGGGTAGCTGTGATGGCTTTTCTCCAGGGTTGCGTCGGGACGGTAACGGGGAAGATAGACCGGTGGCCCTTCCGGATCGCTGCCCGGTCCCCGATCCGATCGCGGATTGCCCGGCGAGGGCACCGTCTCCAGGCGCATTGCCGGGAGAGGACGCATTCGAGCATGGATGATGCGCAGCACCGGAATGCCGGTCGGGGGAAGAGCGATTCGCTCGATCCGCATCGGCACCGAGGGCGCTCCGCCGCGGGGTAGCGTTCCGTATCCTTCCAGTCTCACTTTCCAGCGTCCCGACTGCACCAGGCTCGGCTCCAGGGTCTCCGTTGGAATTCCAAGCGTGGTGCGGAAATAGGCGGCGGAGGAGGAGCGCGCTGATGATCCCGGCGCCAGGAATGCCGACATTGCCATGAGCAAGCAGGAGCAGAGCGCGAGGCCGGCAAGCGTGCCTTGCCGTATCGGAGGGCCTCCCCGACGAGCCGCTCCGGGGGGGGAGGAGCTGCGGAGTCTCTGGGGACTAATGTCGACACCTCAAATCCGCCAGATCTCCGGAGAAGGGAGTCGCCCTGCTTCGAGGCGGACGAGTCTCCGGACGGTGCTGGCGTCGATCCTGCGATTCATGGAGCATAGTGAAATATACGGTGTGGAGGTGGGGTAGTAAAGCACTTTGTCCGCGGCTCTAAGGCTTCAAGGGAGCCTGGAACTCTTCCTCCATCAGTTTCTTGTAACCCGCCCCGTCCCTGAGAGATTCCAGGTCGGGGTCCGAGCCAATGAACTGTGGGTCCCGAAATCCCAGGCGGATAGCCTCCCGGAGCTGTTTCAAGGCGTCGACCTTGCTACCCTGCAGGGCGTAGGCGCAGGCCAGGTCGTAGGCCACCTCCCCCGGATAGAGCGGTCGAAGCACCAGGGCGGTCTGCAGGAAGAAAACCGCATCGCCCCACTTCTTGGCCGGGAAGGCGAGATGCCCGAGCTGGTGATAAACCTCCGCCTCGAGTGGATAGAGATCCTGGGCGCGATGCAAGAGGTCTCCGGCCCGCTTGCGTGGCTCTTCTCCGGCATTGATGTTGAGAGTGCCTACCCCCAGAAGCGTGAAGAGCGCCTCCGGGTCGGCTTTCAGCATCGGCTCCTGCAGCTTGAAAAAGACCTGGTTTCCGAGGATCTCCCAGCGCAACACCATCTCCTCCAGGAGGAGGAGGGAGTCCCGGAATTTTCCCGCATCCGGTAGAGGCCGTGCCATCGCTCTTTCCAGGGTGGGGGGAGACATTTTCATCTGCCTGAGACGGGAGGCGACCGACTCGGACGGGATCGGCCCCACCTGGAAGTGAGCGCGGGGAACGGATTCGCCGCGGCTGAGCTGTTTCAGAGCGTCTTTCAGCCGCGACACCTCGCCGGGGAGTGAGCTGCTGAGGTTGCGGGTTTCTCCTGGATCGGCGACGACATCGTACAGCTCCGTCTGCGCTCCGAGGAGGAGTCGCCATTTGCCTTGGGCCAGAGCCTCGCTTCCTGCCCAGCCGAAGGTCTCACGCCCGAACAGCGCCGTGGCGTGATAGCTCCGGGGAGAAGCGGCAGCCGGATCCAGAAGGTCCCGGCCGGAAAGTGCGGCCGGGGCGGGAATCTCCAACAGCCGCGCCAGGGTCGGGTAGAGATCGATCAAACCGCAAAGCTGAGTCACCCGGGTCCCCCTGCCCGGATCCGGCGCGGGGGTGTGAAGAATCAAGGGAACGCGCAGCGTGCCTTCATAGAGGAAGACCCCCGCCCTGGACTCGCCGTGCTCACCCAGCCCGAAGCCATGATCGGCGGTGAGCGCGATGGTCAGGCCCTCATAGTCCTTTCTCTGCCTGAGCAGGTCGAGCAGGACCCCAATCTGTCCATCCAGCATGTCGAGTCTCTCGAGATAGGCTTTCTCGAGATCGGTCGCGGGCTGCTCGGCCGTCCCCGGACCCGGGACGATGGGATCCGCGAAATGCATCCAGAGAAAGAACGGGCCGTCTCCGATTCCAGCCAGCCAGCTCCGGGCGCCGGCCAGTACGGTTCGCGAAGAGCGCAGTGCGAGCTTCCAGGTGCCCGAAGGGGGAGGGACGTAACCGTCCTGGAAGATTTCGAATCCCTGGTCGAAGCCGCGACCCGCCGCGGCCCGGGAAGTCCCCAGAAAGGCGCCGGTACGATACCCCTTCGCCTTGAGCTGCTCGGCGAGGGTGAGCTCCTTT
>JAKEFJ010000166.1 GCA_022616665.1 Acidobacteriota bacterium | reverse complement strand
TGCAGGCAGGGGAAGTGCGGATGGGAGGAGATCACCGAGTCGGTCTTCGAGCGCTACCTCTACACCGCCGGTCAGCCGGATCCGGATCTCCTGATTCGCACCAGCGGCGAGCTACGAGTCAGCAATTTCCTTCTCTGGCAAATTGCCTACGCCGAGATCTGGGTGACCGAGACTCTGTGGCCCGACTTCCGACGGCGGGAGATGTTGCAGGCCATCGTCGATTACCAGAAACGGGAGAGACGTTACGGCCGGGTCCTGGAAGAGGCCGTCTCCCGCGCTCCGGCCAAGGTCGGAGCCTGACCCTTTGCCCCCCTTCTAAAGCATGAAGCGCATCCTCTCGGCGGCGATCTTTCTGCCGGTTTTTTATCTCCTGGTGCGCCGCCCGCCGATCTATTTCTCCCTGCTCATCGCCGCGGCGTGCCTGCTGGGACTCCTGGAGCTTTACCGTCTCGCCGCGCTGCGGGGAATTCGCTGCAACCGGCCGGCGGGTTGTGCTCTGGCTTTTGCGGTTCTCTTCACTTTCTACGAATCCAGCTGGTCGCTTCCCGCGGCCCTGGTGGCCGGAGTCATCCTCATCCCGATCCTGTCCCTGCTGGGGAGGCGGCCGTTGGAAGAATGTCTCTCCTCCGACTCGGCAACCGTGTTCGGAGCCCTTTTTCTCTCCACGCTGCTCGGATATCTGGTGGGACTGAGGAAGCTTGGAGATGAGCTGGGAGGGGATTTGATTTTCTTCCTCTTTCTGGTGGTCTGGGCGGGAGACACGGCTGCCTACTACGTGGGATCGGCGACGGGACGACACCAGCTGTCTCCGAGGGTCTCTCCGAAAAAGACGGTGGAGGGAGCGGCGGCAGGGATTCTCGGCAGCCTCCTGGCGGCGCTGCTGGCGCGCGCCTGGTTTTTCTCCCAGCTGAGAACCGCGGATTGCTGGATCCTCGGAATCCTCCTCTCCGTGAGCGGTATCCTGGGGGACCTGGTGGAATCCATGTGGAAGCGCGGAGCGGGGACCAAAGACAGTGCGGCTCTGGTCCCGGGCCACGGAGGGATCCTGGACCGTTGCGACAGCCTTCTCTTTGGCGGACCGATCCTTTACTATTACTTCCTCCATTGGATGGGTTGAGGATCAAGCCTCGCAAATCCCGGGATAGGAAGCACGCGATGCCCGACAGAACCAAGATCGCCATCCTCGGCTCCACCGGCTCGGTGGGTGTTCAGGCGCTGGACCTGATCGCCCAGTTTCCGGACCGCTTCGAGGTGGTGGCGCTGGCGGCCGGCTCGCGCCTGGATCTCCTGGCGGATCAGGTCCGGCGCTTCCGCCCGCGCCTGGCGACATTGGCCCGGGAGGACAAGCTCGCCGACCTTCAAGAGATTTGCGGGCCTCTGGGAATCGCTGCGGCGGCGGGGGAGGAGGGTTTGAGCCAGGTGGCCACCCATCCGGAGGCCGACCGGGTCCTCAGCGCCATCGTCGGGGCGGCCGGGCTGAAACCGACGTTGGCGGCAATCCGGGGGCGGAAGACCGTCGCCCTGGCCAATAAGGAGACTCTGGTGATGGCGGGGCAGCTCATGCTCTCCGAGTCGCAGCGCAGCAATGCGCTGCTGTTGCCGGTGGACAGCGAGCATTCCGCCCTGCATCAGTGCCTGCGCGGCGAACGGCGGGAAGAAGTGAGCCGCCTGATTCTGGCCGCGTCCGGGGGACCTTTTCGCCTTTCCAGCCGGGAGGAGATGGAAGCGGCGGGCCCGCAGGAGGCTCTGAATCACCCCACCTGGGACATGGGTCCCAAAATCAGCATCGACTCCGCGACCCTCATGAACAAAGGACTGGAGATCATCGAAGCCCACTGGCTGTTTGGGATCGAGTCGAGCCGGATTCAAGTGCTGCTCCATCCCCAGAGCCTGGTCCACTCCATGGTCGAGATGCGGGACGGCTCGGTAATCTGCCAGATGGGAACCGCGGACATGCGCGGCCCGATCCTCTACAGCCTGACCTACCCGGACCGCTGGGAATCGCCGCTCCCGCGGCTGGATCTGGCCGCGGCCCCTCCCTTGGAGTTTTATGAGCCGGATTCCCTGCGCTTTCCCTGCCTGGGCCTGGCGCTGGGAGCCTTGGAAGCTGGTGGAACGGCGACGGTTGCGCTGAACGCTGCCAACGAGATTGCGGTGGCGGCATTTCTTGCCGGCCGGGTGCGTTTCTTCGACATTCCCCGGACCATTGAAAAGGTGCTGGAAAAGCACGCTCCCGTTCCTGCCGACTCGCTTGCGGTGATTCTTCAGGCCGATGAGGAGTGCCGCCGCTGGGCCGAGCAGATACTGATGAAAGGTGTCGCCGCATGAATCCCTTCCTGAATCCCGAGAGCCTTCTGGCCTTCGCGCTCCTGCTGGGGCCGCTGGTCCTGATCCACGAATTGGGCCACTTCACCGTGGCCAAGCTACTGGGAATCAAGGTGGAGGTCTTTTCCATCGGCTTCGGGCCGCGACTCTTCGGCATCCGGAGAGGGGACACCGACTACCGACTTTCGCTATTGCCCCTGGGCGGCTACGTGAAGATGCTCGGGGAAAACCCCGACGAAAACCTCCAGGGAGATCCCCGGGAATTCCTGTCGAGGCCCAAGCGCGAGCGGCTGGCGGTCCTCTTCATGGGACCCATCACCAACATCCTCGCGGCCCTGATCATTATGGCCGGCGTCTACCAGGCTGGAATTCCGGAGCCTGCCTATCTTTCGCGGCCTGCCATCGTGGGGGCGGTGGATCCCGATTCGCCGGCGGCGAAGGCGGGGGTGAGCACGGGGGATCGGATTCTCCGGTTTGGAAATCACCCGATTAAGGACTGGAACGACCTGCAAACCAAAGTGGCATTCAGCCCGGGGCAGAGCGTCAGCGTGGTGCTGGAACGGGGAGGAGAAACCCTGACCAAAGACCTCCGCCTGGAATCGGTGACCGACTACCAATACGGTTACGCCGGAATTTTTCCCGAGATGCCGGCGCAGATTCTCCAGGTGGAGCCGGGACTTCCCGCGGACAAGGCGGGATTGAAGGCCGCGGACAGGGTGGTGAAGATCGACGGCGAGCCCATCGTCCATTTCGAGAGGGCGACGCGACTGTTCCAGCAATCGGCGGGCAAACCTCTCGCCCTGGGCGTCAGGCGAGGCAACAGCGAGCTGTCTCTGACGGTGGTCCCCGTGGAGGAGGAGGGAAAGGGGCGCCTCGGGATCGCCTGGAACCTTGCGGCGGAAGAGGCCATTCGCAAGTACCCGCTGACCGAGGCGCTGGTGCAGAGCGCCCAATGGAACTGGGACAACGCGGGGTTGCTTTTCACGACTCTCGGGAAGCTCCTGACGGCCCAGATCTCACCGCGGATGATGTCCGGCCCCATCGACATCTTCAAGATCTCGGGGCAGCAGTTTCAGGAGGGATGGACACATTTCTTCCTGATCATGTCTCTGGTGAGCCTCCAGCTTGGCGTCATCAATCTGCTGCCCTTCCCGGTGCTGGACGGTGGCCACATTCTGATCATCTGCATCGAGGGGCTCATGCGTCGCGAGCTCAGCCTGAAGATCAAGGAGCGCGTCATGCAGACAGGCTTCTACCTCCTCATTGGACTCATGGGGGCCATTATTTATCTGGACATCGCCAAGAACAGCGGCCTCCTGCGGGACGCCCTGCAAACCATGTTCGGTCTGTTGGGCAACAAGAGCAATCCTTGAGCCGCCCGCCGATCCTTTTCACGCCTGGACCTACCCAGGTCCGCCCCGAAGTACTTGCGGCCTTCGGCTCCGAGGTCATCTCCCACCGAGGCCCCGAGATGGTGGCGCTGATCCAGGAGATCCTGCCCGGCGTTCGCATCCTGTTTGAAACCCAGGAAGCAATCCTGCTTTCCAGCTCCTCCGCGTCGGGGCTCATGGAGGGCGCCATCCGGAACTGCGTGGAGCGCCGCTGCCTGCATCTCGTGTCGGGGGCTTTCGGGGAGCGCTGGCGCCAGGTGGCGGCCGACTGCGGTCGCGAGCCCGAATCGCTGCAGGTGGCGGCGGGAGAGCCTTTCACCTCCGAGGCGGTGGATGAGGCCCTCGCGAAAGAAGACTATGAAGCGGTCTGCCTGACACACAATGAAACCGCCACCGGGGTCACCCATCCCCTGGCCGCCATCGCTCAGGTGGTTCGCAAGCACGAGAACGTGCTGCTGATGGTGGACGCGGTAAGCTCCCTGGGCGGGATTCCCGTTGCTATGGATTCAAACGGCATCGACGTCTGCTTTGCCTCGGTCCAGAAGGCGATAGCCCTGCCGCCTGGCTTCTCCCTGTGCGCCGTCTCCAAGCGGGCCCTGAGCAAGGCCCGGGGGATGAAGGGGCGAGGCTACTATTTCGATTTCGCCCGGCTTGCTGAGGCGTCGGAGAAGGGTCAGCCTTTGGCCACGCCTTCGGTCTCCCACCTGATGGCATTGAGGGTCCAGCTGCGGATCATGCTGCAGGAAGGGCTGCAGAATCGGTATGCCCGCCATGCCGCCATGGCCGAGCGGGTCCGGTCGTGGGCCAGGGAGCATTTCGGAGTGCTCGCCAAGAGCGGATTCGAGTCAAACACCGTCACTTGCGTGACCAACCCGCGGGGAATCCAGGTCGCCGAGTTCATTCAGAGGCTCAAACAGCGCGGCTACCGGATTTCCAACGGTTACGGCAGCCTGAAAGACGCCACCTTTCGGATCGGGCACATGGGGGAGCATAGCTTGGAGGGCATCACTGAGCTGCTGAGGGCCATGGACGAGGTGCTGGAGGCATGAGCGGGGAAAAGATTCTCATTTCCGATCCCGTGTCTCCCGTCTGCGGTGAAATCCTCCGGGTGGCCGGGTTGGAAGTGGAGGAGAGAACCGGACTTTCCCTGCCGGATCTCAAGCAGGCATTGTCTCAGGCGGTGGGCCTCGTGGTGCGCTCGGAGACCAAGGTCACTGAAGCAGTGCTCGCGGCCGCCCCGGCGCTAAGGGTGGTGGGGAGGGCCGGAACCGGAGTGGACAACATCGACGTCACCGCCGCGACGCGACGCGGGGTCGTGGTGATGAACGCCCCGGGCGAGAACACCATTGCCGCCGCGGAGCACACCCTGTCCTTGATGCTGGCCCTGGCCCGAAATATATCTGCAGCCGATCGCTCACTGAAGGCGGGTGAGTGGGAAAGGGCTCGCTTTCTCGGTGTGGAGCTCTATGGAAAGGTCCTGGGGGTCGTGGGACTTGGAAAGGTCGGGAGGGAAGTGGCGTATCGGGCCAGGGCTTTCGGGATGGAGGTGCGCGGCTTCGATCCCTTTCTTACGGAGGAAGTCGCCACGCGGCTGGGGTTCACCCTCTTGCCCCTGCGGGATTTGGTGGCCCATTGCGATTTTCTCACGGTTCACGTCCCGCTGAATAGCCAGACCCGGCACCTGATAGGCGTAGCGGAATTGAAGGACTGCAAGAGGGGCCTGAGGCTGGTGAACTGCGCTCGGGGGGGCATCGTGGACGAAACGGCGCTGGCGGGCGCCCTGGACGACGGAAGGGTGGCCGGCGCCGCGCTGGATGTGTTCGAGAAAGAACCGCCCGGCCCGGCTCATCCGCTGGTGATGCGGAAACAGGTGGTGGCGACGCCCCACCTGGGAGCTTCCACGGTGGAAGCTCAGGAGAAAGTGGCGGTGCGCGTCGCCGAGCAGATCGTCGCCTATCTTCAGAAAGGCTCGGTGGCAGGCGCGGTCAACGTGGATTCCATCGGGCCAGAGGTTTTTCGGGCCATCGGCCCCTGGCTGGATCTCGCGGAGCGGCTGGGAAGGCTTCAGGGGCATTTGACCCACGGTGCGGTTCGGGAAGCTACGGTGGAGTTCAGCGGCGCCATCCTGGAGCATCCGGTGCAGCTGCTGGTGGCGGCATTTCTCAAAGGGTATCTGGAGCGGGTCGTCACCGAGCCCGTCAACCTGATCAATGCGCCACTGCTTGCGAAGGAGATGGGGTTGCGGGTCCATGAAGTGCGGGCTTCCGATCCGGCGGACTACACCTCCCTCATCGTAACCACGCTCGCGGCGCCATCCGGCTCTCGGACCTTGGCCGGCACCCTCTTCGGCAAGCGGGATCTGCGCATGGTCCGTCTGGATGATTTCCGCTTCGAGGCGCTCCCGGGGGGCGAGATGCTGCTGTGCTCCAATGACGACAGGCCGGGGATGGTGGGCATTCTGGGAACCGCTCTGGGCGAGGCCGGAATCAATATCGCCACGCTCTCCCTGGGCCGGGATCACACCGGCGGCAAGGCCATCGCCATTTTCAATCTCGACTCGCCAGTGGATTCCCAGCTCCTGGAGCGCATCCGCTCATTGCACGGCATTCTCTGGGCCGAGAGCGTCAGACTCTGAATGCCGGGGAACAGAGCGTTCGCGAAACGTTCCCCGCCGGACGGCCTCGTTGCCTCCCCGCTCCCCCCCAACCGCTTCCCAATTCACCGCATCCCCCTTCCAAGGCGCTGAATCTCCGGCGCTTGCACGGTTGCCCAGTGCGCCCCGCTTCAATCTGGCTGTGCCTGGCATCCAGGTTGCGTTAGCTCCCCGCCGTGGACAAGACAATGGACGCACCGAGACTCGTCAGAAAGGATCTTCAGCTGCTAGTCGTCCGGGCGATGGCAGGGGAGAGGGTGTCGCTGCTCCTGGGCGGGCGGCGCTTCACCCTCACGGTGGATCCTCTCTTCCGCATCGCCGATGAATCGGATGGTTTCCTGTTTCTATGCCTGGGGCTCTCCAGCCTCCAGGCAAAACTCGAGCGGTTGGCAGATTCGTCGGTGGGAGCGTCCGGGGAAAAGGTTTCGAAGCTTGGGGGAGCGCAGGAATCCCATTAACCGATCGGCTCTCCATCGCTCGGAGGGTTTCTGCGGGGCGCGGAAGGGGGATCCGACGATCCCCCCTCCCCCAAGTATTTCTCATAGGGAGGTGGCCGGAGACTTTTTTCAGCATCGAGACCCACCCTGAATCGGCAAATCCAAGAACCTTCAACTTACTCACGGGAGAACAGAAATCCATGCACAAGTTCCAACGTTTCGGCGCCCTGCTGGCGCTGCCCGCAATGGTCGCCCTCTTCGTCCTCGCAGCGCCGGTTCCCGCTCTGGGGGCGGCCGGCGATGAAAAAGCCCCCCGCGTCAACTTGAACACCGCGACGGCGGAGGACCTGACCTCCTTGCCCGGAATTGGCCCCTCCTATGCGAAGCGGATTGTGGATTATCGGGAGAAGAACGGGCCCTTCAAGCGAGTGGAAGACCTGCTGAACGTGCAGGGAATCGGGGAGAAGACCCTGGAGAAAATCCGGGATCGGGTCACCCTCTCCTCGGGAAAATAAGGTGACCCCCGCGCGGGGCGCGCTGCAGGGCGACTCACGCATCGCGCCGCCGGCGAGTCCCGCGCGGGGATTTTCATTGGTGGAGGCGCTGATCAGCTTGGCGATTCTCGGAATCCTGCTGGCGTTCACCGTGCCGCTCCTGGCCGAAACCGTGGCGCGTGAGCGCCTCCACGCTGCGTCCCTGGAGACGGCCGTGCATTTCCGCTCTCTGCGGCAGCGAGCGGTGAGTGAAGGGTGCTCCTTCGGGCTGCGATTCGTGGCAGCCGGATCGAGCTGGAGCTACACCCTCTATCGAGATGGAAACGGTAATGGCATCCGCACTGCGGACATCCTCTCGGGAAGGGACCGGCGGGTGGAAGGGCCGGACGATCCTGCCACGCGGTTCGAAGGAATCAGAATTGGCCTGCCCCAGACACCGGTCCCGCAGATCCCGCCGGGCTCGGGCAGCATCGCTGCGCCCGGTGATCCGGTAAAATTCGGCAACTCCGATCTGGTCGGCTTCTCCCCCTCGGGCTCCGTTTCCGGTGGCACGCTCTATCTCACGGACGGAGCGCGGGTGGCGGCGGTGGTGGTCTACGGCCCCACCGGCAGAATCCGCCTGCACCGCTACGACTCCCAAAATGGATGGCGAGGAGGATTCTGATGTCGAGGGGGGGCTCAGAGGGAGAGCGTGGGAAGATGCACGAGCAAATCCTCGAACTTATCCAGGAGTCGCTGGGGCTGGGCCGAAAGGAGATTCTCCCTGCTCTCGGAGCCGGTGGACACGGCGAAAAAGGGAATTCCGGCGTTGCGGGCCGTCTCCTGGTCCACCAGCATGTCTCCCACCAGGATCGCCTCCCGACGATCACAGGCAAAATCCTGCAGGCACCGGAAGATCATCTCGGGATTCGGCTTGGCGGGGGCCAGGTCGGGGCCATAGAGGACGGGAAACAACTCCGAAACCCCCAGGTGCTGAAGAATCCGGCGACTGAAAAGAGCCGGTTTGTTGGTGACCACCGCCATGCGGTATCCCCGCCGGGAAAGCTCCCTCACGGTGGGCTCCACGCCGGGCAGGAGCCTGCTTTTGGGGAGGGAGACGACCTGGTAGCGCTCCCGGAAGATCCGGATTCCCTCCGCCACGTTTGGCTCTCCCAGGACCTGGGCCATCAGTTGCTCGAGACCGTGCCCGACCATGTGAACCACCTCCTCCCGAGTGAACCCGGCGAGCCCGAAGGCCGCCCGTGCGGCGTTGAGGCTCTCGGTGATCGGCTCATAGGAGTCCAGCAGGGTCCCATCCAGGTCGAAAAGGATGCATCGAATCAACGCCTGTCTCTCCGTTTTCCCCCCTGGGGGGCGGGGAGAATACCACCCGGACCGCCATGCTTCAATGCGCGAGTTCCGTCCCGCCCATAAACTCCGCTCCGAATCTCCCGCAATCCGACCAGAGAGAACCCGAAATCCCCGCGAGGCGCCAACGCCGAGGGCCTCGCGGGGATCCCTCCTGTTGAGGCAGGATCCTCGCGGGTGCTAGACTCCCCTGTGATGGAAGCCAGCCTGTTGCTCCTGCGCATCGCCGTCTTGCTCTATGTCGCAGCCGCCGCCTCGGCCTTCGCGTCGCTGTTCCTCAAGGACCGCCGTGGAAGCTTCCTGGCGGCATCGCTGGCCGGCACGGGACTCTTCGCCCACCTGGGCTACCTGATCGCCCGCGGATTGGAGATGGGCAGGCTGCCACTGGAGGAGTACCGTGATGTGGTGTCCGTTCTGTGCTGCGCCGCGGTGGCGGTCTACCTGATCGCCTACCTCCGCACCCGGCTGGAGGTGCTCGGCGCCGTGATCCTTCCACTCGTCCTGGTCCTGCTGTTCATCTCCGACCTCCTGCCGGCGGAAGTGGTGCCGGTCTCCCGCGATCTGGAGCGGGCCTTTCTGGACTTTCACATCTCCATCGCGGTGCTGGGCGCCGCGGCCTTGTTCCTGACCTTCGCGGCCAGCATCATGTACCTGGTGCAGGAGAGACGCATCAAGCTCAAGAAGGCAGGACTTGGGCGTGTGCCGCTCCCGTCGCTGGAAAAATGCGATTCTTTGGGGAACATCTCCTTGATGTGGGGTTTTCCGCTTCTGACCCTCACCATCGTCACCGGAGGTGTCTGGGCGGCCAATTTCCGGGAGCGCCCCACGATCTGGGAGCGGCAGGAGACCTTTGCCCTTCTCGCTTGGGTCCTCCTGGGGCTCATTCTCTCCGCCCGGTTTTTCAGAGGCTGGCGCGGGCGAAAGGCAGCCTATCTCACGATCCTGGCCTTCACGGCGCTCATCCTCCGGATGATCGGGGTCGTACTCTGAGGGCCATGTCCATCGTCCTGTTCGGAGTGAATCACCGCAGCGCGCCGCTGGAGGTGCGCGAGCGGCTCGCCTTTCCCACGGAAGGGCTTCAAGATGCCTTGCACCGACTCACCGGAATCCCCTCCTTTCTGGAAGGCCTGATCCTCTCTACCTGCAACCGGACCGAGCTGCTGGCCCATGCCCACGGGGGAGAGAACCTCGAGGGTGCCGAGGCCATGAAGCGGTTCCTTGCAGAGGAGAGGAATTTTCCGGCGGTGGAACTGGAGCGCTACTGTTACCGGATGGCGGATCGAGACGCGGTCCACCACCTGTTTCGGGTCACCGCGTCGCTCGACTCGATGGTGCTGGGGGAGGCGCAGATTCTTGGCCAGGTAAAACACGCCTACCAGGCGGCCTTGCAGGCGGGAAGCGTGGGTGCCGTGCTCGATCCCCTCCTGCGACGGGCGCTGGGAGTTGCCAAGAAAGTGCGCACCCAGACCGGCATCGCGCGTCACCCTCTCTCGGTTAGCTCCGCCGCCGTCTCCCTGGCGAAAACCATCTTCGAGGAGCTGAAGGGGCGCCGCGTGCTGCTCATCGGAGCCGGAAAGATGGCCGAGCTGGCGGCACGGGCGCTGGTGGAGCGCGGGGCGGATTCCGTGGTCATCACCAATCGCAGCTTCCCCCGGGCGCTGGAGCTGTCCCAGAGCTTCGGCGGGCGGGCAGAGCCCTTCGAGAGGCTTCTGGAAACCCTGGAGCGAGTGGACATCGTCATTTCCTCCACGGCCGCCGAGGAGCCGATCCTCCGCTACGACGACGTGACGCGATTGATCCGGGCACGCAAGAACCGGCCGATTTTTTTCATCGACATCGCACTCCCGCGCGACATCGAGGCAAAGGTCAACACCATCGACAATGTGTATCTCTATGATCTGGATGACCTGGCGGATGTGGTCTCCACAGGCCGCGCCGAGCGGGAGGCGGAAGCCACGAGGGCGGAAGAAATCGTGCGCCGGGAAGTGGAGGTATTCGAAACGTGGATCCGGCACCAGGATCTCTCTCCTCTCATCTCCGCCACGAGAGAACGGCTGGAGCGTCTGCGCGCCTCGGAGTTCGAACGCCACCGCGCCCGCCTGTCCACCCTGACCAAGGAGCAGCGGCAAGCGGTCGAGGATCTGACCGGCGGCCTGATGAGCAAGATCCTGCATCAGCCCATCCAGGCTTTGAAGCGCACGGTCCGGCTTCCCGACGGGCCCGATCGGGCCCGCTTTTTCCGCGAGGTGTTTGGCCTCGATGAGAGGCCGGCGGAGCCCGACGAGAATTCGCGCGACCAGACGACGACCGGGAAGGGAGGAGAGGATGACTCCTCGGACCGCAGCTGACCTGCGAAGCCAATCCCTGATCCTGGGCAGCCGCGGCAGCCCGCTGGCACTGGCCCAGGCCCATTGGGTGGAAGCGCACCTGCGTTCTGCGGCGCCGCCCGTGCCGGCGGAAATCCGCGTGGTGAAAACCACTGGAGACCTGGCCGTCTCCGCCATCCTCGCCGCGGGAGAGAGCGTGGGACTCTTCGTCCGCGAGATCGAAATGGAGCTGCTCTCCGCACGGATCGACCTGGCGGTCCACAGTCTCAAGGATCTTCCACTCTCCCAGCCGGAAGGCCTCATGCTGGCCGCCATCCCGCCGCGCGAAGATCCGCGCGACGTCCTGGTGACCCGGGATGGAAGGGGTGTCGAGGATCTGCAGTCCGGGGCCCGGATCGGAACCGGGAGTCCTCGCCGGATCGGCCAGCTTCTGGCGCAACGGCGGGACCTGAGATGTGAGCCGATTCGCGGCAACGTGGACACGCGGCTGCGCAAGCTCTCGGAAGGACAGGTCGATGCTCTCGTGCTCGCCCTGGCGGGCTTGAACCGGCTCGGCGCTTCGCAAGCGGGCTGGCATCCGCTCCCGTTAGAGGTGATGCTGCCGGCGCCCGGACAGGGAGCCCTGGCGGTGGAAATTCGCTCGAGCGACTCGCAGCTGGGGGAGATTCTCCAAAGGATTTTGGGAGACCCGTCCACCTCCTCGGCGGTCCGCGCCGAGCGGGCCTTTCTCAAGACTCTAGGTGGCGGCTGCCAGATGCCGGTGGGCGCCCTGGGCCGAGTCACGGGAGACTCCCTGGAATTGCTCGGGGTCGTCGCCGCCACAGATGGTCGGCGAATCCTGAGGGATTCGATCCGAGGAAGCTCGGATCTTCCCGTCGAGACGGGTGTCGAGCTGGGACGAAGGCTTCTCGCGGCGGGGGCGGCGGAGCTCTTGGGCCTGACTCCTCCTCCGGCGAAGCCGTGAGCGGAATCGACCACCGGCCCCTCTCCGGCCGGAAAATCCTGATCACGCGGGCGGAGGAGAGCGGGAGCCGGCTTGGCCGCCTCTTGGAGGAGCGCGGGGCCGAGGTCTTGCATGTCCCCCTCATCCGGTTCGAGGACCCCGACTCCTGGGAACCGCTGGATTCAGCGCTCGCCCGCATCAACACCTTCCAGCACCTTCTCTTCACCAGTGCGACCGCCGTGGATCGCTTCTTCGAGCGATTCCGGCGCCAGGCGGCGCCCGAGAAGCT
>JAKEFJ010000165.1 GCA_022616665.1 Acidobacteriota bacterium | reverse complement strand
CTCAGGACTCGGCCTTCAGGAGGTGGCGGCACCGGCGCTATCGGCACTCTTCGCTAGGTCTCGCCGATGCGGTCATCGCCACCAGTGGCGAATTCGCCAGGCTGGCTTCCGCCTGCTGTGACCCGAGAAAGATCGTCGTGATTCCCAACGGCGTGGACACCGACGATTTCAATGCCTCCCGAGCGGCCCCCGCAGCGCTGCGCGAGAAGTATCCATCGGAACAAGTGGTCCTCGCGGTGCGCCGATTGGTGCCGAAAAACGGCATCCAATACCTGGTGCAAGCCGCTCCAAGAGTCCTGAAGTTCTGCCCGGAGGCCCGTTTCATCATCGGGGGATGGGGTTCTCAGGAGGAGGATTTGAAGAGCCTCGCCGAGGCACTCGGTGTGGCTTCACGCTTTGATTTCGTTGGGGCGATTCCCAATGCCGAGGTGCCGGACTACCTAGCCCTGGCGAGTCTCGTCGTCTTCCCCTCTTCCATGGAATCCACCAGCCACGCATGCCTGGAAGCCATGGCCATGGGCAAGCCGATTGTGGCCAGCCGTCTGGGCGGATTGGCGGAGCTGCTGGGCGAGAACGGACGGGGGGTGTTGGTGGATCTCTTCGACTCCAGAGGTTCCACTTACCATGCTCCTCCAACGCTCAGGCGGGAAGCATCCGACCAATTTGCCGACGCCATCGTCGGCCTGCTGCGAGATCCTTCCTTGGCCCGAAGCCTCGGGGAAGCGGGACGTGAATACGCCCTTGGCCATTTCGATTGGAATGTTCTCGTGGAGCGCATTCTCGAGGTTTATCGAGGGGATGCACCAACTTGAGGTCTCGGAGGATCGTCCGCCGATGACGCCCGGCCCACCAAGACGAAGCTCCGGTGTCCAATCGAATCCGACTCGAAAGTCTCGAGGGGGACCTTCGCTCGCAGGGCTGGAAGTCTGTCTTTCGGGACAATGCAGGCGCCACCTGGGGGGCTGCTGATCAGACCTTCCAGGTCTCCCGGAGTCCGGACGACCTGCAACCTCCGATGGGTGTAGTAGGCAAACGCGGGGAGATAGTCCCCGTAGATCCCAAGCGGACTTTCTCCGATGCGGTGGAGGATGCGCTCGCAGAAGGGGCGGGCAGACTTGTACTGATTCAGCCAGGGGAAGACGGCACCCACAATCCAGAGGTAGGCCGAGGAAATCGCGGCGAGCAGAGCGATGAGCACCGCGCCCCTCCGCCCTCGGCGCTGCAACCAGAGGGCCCCCGTGCAGGCCACGCAAAGAAACAGCCCCAGGGGCACGATCCGCTCCCGAAACCCCGGGACCTCCGTTCCACGATTTGCGAGCCAGATTGTCCCGACGAGGCAGGTGACGCCCCCTAGAGCGATGGGCGACTGGATCCATCGGCTCATCCCCGATGCGTCGTAGCGAGTCAAGAAGCTATCGAAGAAAAACCCCGCCAGCAGGGCCAGAGCAGGAAAGAGAGGCAGGAGGTAGGAGGGACGCTTCTCCGCGACAAGACTGAGAAGTGCCAGGCCTCCCACAATCCACCCATAGAGGAACAGAAGGTTTCCGCGCTCCCGCCCGTGTGCGGCAGGGAAAGTGAACCGCAGGATAGAAGGCAGAAAGAGGGTCCATGGAAGAAACTCCAGGGGAAGGGAGTAGAGGTAGTAATAGAAGGGACGCGGGTGATGCACACCATCCATCAGCCTCTGGAACACTTGCTTGCTCACCACCGACCCAGGATTGATTCCCGAAAGCCGAGAACTCGCGAGGAGCCAGAACAGGACCGGGAGAAGGCAGAGCGGGAGTCCCCAGAACCAGCCGCTCTCCTTAAGGCGCGACATCTCCCGGGTAGAGGCCATGTATACCAGCACACCGACCGCGGGGAGCGCCAGCCCGAGTGGCCCTTTGACCAGGCACCCCAGAGCCATCCAACCATACATCCAAACCCAGTCTCGCCGACTCCCGCGGAGTGCCGTATAGGCGCTCTGCATGGCCAGCACGACGAAGAGCGTGAGGAGCGTGTCCATGTGGACCCATCGCGCCTCCAGGAAGAACCGCTGACTGGTAGCCAGGGTCATTGCAGAGAGCCATCCCACTCGGGAATTGAAAAGCCGGTTTCCCAGGCGATACACCACTGCGACACACAAAAGGCCCGCAATCCCAGCGGGAATGCGCGAGGTGGTCTCGTTTAGGCCACCTCCCAGCTTTGCGGCAGCCGCCAGGATCCAGAAAAAAAGTGGAGGTTTTTGAGTGTAGGCTTCGCCGTTGTCAGTGAGGCGAATCCAGTCGCCGCTTTCCAGAATGTTCCGGGCAACCCCGGCGTAGCGGGGCTCATCGGGATCCCAGAAATCGTGGTTTCCGATCTGAAATGAGAAAAGCACCAAGCAGGCCGCCATGAGGGCCAGGAACAGGCGGCGCTCCTTGATCATCCGTGGGTCCCGGTGCCCTCTCGGAACTGAAGCTCGTAGAGGCGGGCATAGGCACCGCGCTTCTGGAGAAGGGCTTCGTGACTTCCCTGCTCGACGATTCGCCCCCCCTCCAGCACGGTGATAAGGTCGGCATTCCGCACAGTGGAGAGCCGGTGAGCGATGACGAAAACGGTGCGACCTTGCATGAGATTGTTGAGGGCCTTCTGCACCATCGACTCCGATTCCGTGTCCAACGCGGAAGTGGCTTCGTCGAGGATCAAAATTGGGGAGTTCTTCAGCAGCGCCCTCGCAATGGAGATCCGCTGGCGCTCGCCCACCGACAGGAGATGCCCGGCTTCCCCCAATCGCGTGTCATACCCGGAAGGCAGCTTCTGGATGAAATCGTGAGCGTAAGCGGCCCGCGCCGCAGACTCGACGGTTTCCTGGGGAACGTCCTGCCTGCCGTAGGCGATGTTGTTCCGGACCGTGTCGTCGAAGAGGAGAATTTCCTGGGTCACCAGTGCGATCTGGGATCTCAGGGAAGCTAGAGTGACCCTGCGAATGTCGACGCCGTCTATGGTGAGTGAGCCACTGGTGACATCGTAGAAGCGGGGCAGGAGATTGACCAGGGAAGTCTTTCCCGCGCCGCTTCCGCCCACAATCGCCACCACCTGACCGCAGCGGACCTCGAGGTTAACTCCCTCCAGCACCGGTGAAGCGTTGTAGCGAAAAGCCACATCGCGAAATTCAACGGTGTTTGTGAAAGGTGCCAGGACCGTGGCCTCCGGGCTCTCGTGAACATCCACCTTGGCGTCCATCATCTCGAAAACCCGTCGGGTGGCTGCCATGGATTGCTGGAAGTCGTTGTTAATCTTGGCCAGGTTCTTTACTGAAGCGTAGAGAAAGCCCAATGAAAAAAGAAAACTGGAGAACTTTCCTGCATCAACGGTTCCCCGCGAGATCTGATACCCAGCATAGACGATGAGAATGGCGGCAGCCAGTGCTCCGACCAGCTCCATGATCGGAGGGGAAAGTGAAACCAGTCGTGCTCCGCGAAGCTCCTGGCGCTGGACTTTCTTGAGGGCATCGGTGAAGCGATGAACTTCGTAATCCTCCATTCCAAAGCCCTTCACGATCCGATTACCCGCTATGGTCTCTTTCAAGATATTGGTGACTTCAGCCATCTTCTCCTGGCTTGTCCGGCTGGTTACTTTCAACCGCCTGCCAAATCGGACGATGGGGTAAAGAACGATGGGGAGGATGAACAGGCAGACGCCGGACAGCGCGGGGTACAGGTAGAAGACCCAGAATACTTGTCCAACGATGATAAAGGAGAGGCGGAAAATGTCCGCCAGGTCACCAGACACGGTGCGTTGCATGCGAGCGACATCTGAGATAAGCCGCGATATCAAGAGCCCTGTGGGATTGGCCGAAAAGAATGCAGGGCTCTGCCGCTGGATACGGCCGTAAAGATCCCTCCTCAGGTCCAAAATCACTTGAAGTCCTACCGCACGGACGTAATAAGTGCTGAAGTAGGTCAGCACGCCCTTCAGCATGTAGAGGGCGAGAATGAGGGCAGCAATCGTCAAGAAGCTCGTGAACCGCTTCTTTGACTCCAATGCGTGGCCCAAGGAGAAATAACGGGCAATCCATCCCTCCCCGAGCAGTTTGTTTGAATACTCCAATATGTTGAATTTGTCTGTCGCTTGGTGGGATTTTCCGTCCAGGACATCTGTGCCGGGGCCTGAGAGAAGCACCTCATTGACAGAGGGCATGACGAGACTTGCCAAGGCGATGACGGGAAGTGATGCCAGAGCGGCGCAAGCGAGGGCTGCCGCCAGCTTCCCTAAATAGGGCCGCGCGTAGCGGAGGAGTCTGAAGAGATCCTTCATGCCGAGCGGCTCAGCGCCGGGGCAGCTCTAGGGAATTGAAGAAATACCCGATTTCGAACTGGGCCGAAGCGGGTGAATCGGAGCCGTGGATGATGTTCTTTTCGATGGACGAAGCGAGGTCCTTCCGAATGGTTCCCGGAGCAGCCTTGGCCGGATCGGTGGCGCCCATCGCCT
>JAKEFJ010000164.1 GCA_022616665.1 Acidobacteriota bacterium | reverse complement strand
GTACGGTCCGGCTGTAGGCCAGGGTGTAGCCCACCAGCCCATAGCGGATCGGAGAGCGCGGATTGTCCCCCATCCGCAGACCCAATGCGACATCGGGGACCTGCTGGATCAACGCCTGCCAGAGCTTCCAGATCTTGCTCGATGGCACCCGTCCGTCCAGGTCCTTGAAGTCTCCGGGACTGAGTCCCGCTTCCGTCATCAGGACACGGCGATCCACTCCGAGCCTGCGGGCCTGCTCCAGAAGGAGGAGGGGAACGCGCGTGAGGACTGTCGGGCGAAAGCTGGCCATGAACCTTCCTTATCCGCATGGTATCAAAAATTGGGCTGCCAGCCTGCCAATGTCCCAGAAGTGTTACGATGACGCTCCCAAGGCTCGATGCCGCCCTGGTGAGGAACACGCCGTAGACTACTCAATCCTACCGGGCATTGACTGATGCTTTCCGACGCAGGTCGCCTTACCCCGGCCCACCGCCGGATCCTGCTCCTGGCCTGGGGCGGGTGGCTCTTCGACTTCTATGACCTGATTCTCTACAGCTTCCTGCTCACCGAAATCACCCGGGAGCTCGGCCTGTCGCGAGAACAGCATTCCCTCATTCTGGGGCTCTCCCTGGGAATGACAGCCCTCGGGGGGGTCCTTTGCGGAATCCTAGCCGACCGGTTCGGGAGGCGGCCGGTGCTACAGCTAACCATCCTGACCTACAGCGTAGGGACCCTCATGTGCGGCTTTGCGCAAGGGCTGCCCGGGCTTCTGTTCTGGCGCTCCGTCACCGGCTTGGGGGTGGGAGGAGAGTGGGGAAGCGGCCATGCCCTGATCGCGGAGACCTTTCCTCCCTCGAAGCGCGGCCACTATGGAGCGCTGATGCAGTCGGGAGCTCCCTTGGGAGTCGGACTGGCCGCCGTGATGGGGTCGGTCTTCGCTCCGGCCTTCGGGTGGCGGGCGACGTTTATCGTCTCCGGCATCCCGGCCGTGCTGATGGCTCTGGTGCGCCGGGGACTGCCCGAATCTGATCTTTGGGAGGGGCAGCGCCAACGTGACGGAGCCATCGGATGGGGAAGGGTATGCTCGCTCTTGCTCGGTCGGGACATCCGCGGGACGGCCCTGCGCGCCCTGGTGCTGGCGATCTTCAACATGAGCGCCTACTGGTTTACCTATGTCTGGTTCCCCGGATATCTCCAGCAGGAAAGAGGCATGTCGGTGGTGAAGTCGGGAATGTGGGTGCTGGTGATCGTGGCGGGGGAGTTGGTGGGCTACGCCTCCTTCGGCGCCGTCTCGGACCGGATCGGGCGAAGGCCGGCGTTCACCCTGTATTCCTTCTTCATGGCCGGCGGGCTCGCGCTCATCACGATTTTCTGGGACCGGATCGGCGCCTCCACGCCGCTTCTCCTTTCCTCGATGGCGATTCTCGGCGTGGGAACGGGGACCTGGTCCAATTTCGGGCCGTTCTTCTCGGAGCTCTTCCCCACCGCCGTGCGTAACGCCGCCATGGGTGCAGCGCTCAACCTGGCCCGCGGGGTACAATTCTTCACTCCCCTGATCATCACCCGGGTGGCCCAAGCCGGGTACGGGCTTTCAGGGGGGATCTCGCTGGCTTGTCTCTTCTCGCTTCTGGCGGGGCTTTGGATTTGGACCCTTCCGGAGACCCTGGGACGAGACCTGCAATCGCTGGAAGACGCAAAGCCCCGGGAGCAGGGTCGAACAGTCCCATGAAGCTACTCCTCCTCCTCTCGTCCTCCTTTCTCACCCTTTTGCTGATCGTACATTCGGTGAAATTGCGAGGGGTCAAGACTTCCCTGTACTTCTTCCTCTCGGCGTTTCTCTTCGGCGTCTTGCGCGGGAACAGCGTTGTCTACCTGTCTTCCGAGGGGAATGGCGGGCCCTACATCTTCAGCGATGCGCTGATTCACGTCGGGAAGGCGGAGCTGCCCGCCTGCGTGGGGTGGGTCTTCGCGTTGTATCTCTCCTGGACGCTTGCCGAAGGAGTCCTCCGCGGCCGTCCGGGATTGGGGAAGGCGGTATTCCCCCTCTCGTCCTTCGCGATGATTGCCATGGGCTGCTTTTCCGATGCCGTGGAAACCACCGCTTCGGGCGTGGGCTGGTGGAGGTGGAACATCATCAATCGCGCCACGCCCCTGCTCCCCGCCGGAACCCATCTCTTTGGCATCGTGGAATGGATGTCGGTGGGCCTGGATTACCTGGTCCCGTTTCTCCTATTCCGGACGCCGCGGGGGGCGAGGTCGCCTCTGGCCTGGACGTTCATGCTCCTCTGGCCCCTCCATTGGGCCACCCACTGGAAGTACGTCACGGCTCCCGGCCTGCCGCACGCTTACGAGATCTACCATGCTCTCATCGTCTTGGCGGTGCCGGTTTTTGTGCTCCTGAAGTCCCCCGCGCTCACCCCTGAATCTCCCCGAACTGTGAGCCGGGGGGTCGCCCTCATTCCCAACGCGGCGCTGCTGGGTATGTTCGCGGTGCTCGCCTCCATGGATTTGGGAGTGCTCAAGGACCCGGAGCTATTGATTTCCCTCTTTCCGCTGGCGGTTTTCGCCGTGGGGGATCGCGGGCGGGAGAGGCTCATGCTCATCGCCGGCATGCTCGCGGCGGGTCTCGCCTTCGGAATCTCCCTCGCCTCGGGACGCGGGTTGGAGGTATCGCTGTTTCGCGCGGTCCCGCCCATTCTTCCTCCGCTGTTCTTGATCCTCAGTGGCAGCCTGGATTCTGGCAGAAGTGTGGTGGCGCTCCGCCGGGTCTGGGTAGTGGCCGCCGTCCTTGGCCTGGTGGCCGGAGGCGTGGTGCTGGTGCGGGGGAAACGGATGCGCGAAGAGTACAGCCGGCTCATGTACCAGGCT
>JAKEFJ010000163.1 GCA_022616665.1 Acidobacteriota bacterium | reverse complement strand
GAGCTGTTCCGGCCGTTCCCTTCGCCTGTGCCCACCCAGACGATTTTCCCCTTGCCTGGATCGGGCTTCTCCTTGCCGGAGGCCGGCTTGTCGCCCTTTTTCTCCTGCGCCCATCCCGGCCAGGAGGGTGGGGCGTCGGCCACGATGATCGAGCCGATGGAAAGAAGGGGGGACTTGTCGAACACGGGTGTCAGCGTCACGCCCAGATTCTCCGTCTTGAACACGCCTCCCGTGCCAAAGCCGACGTAGAAGCTGGTGCGGCTCCCGGGCACCAGGGCGATGGCGGAGACTCTCCCGCCCATGTTGGCCGGTCCCACGCTCCGCCAGGTCAAGCTGTTGAGATCCTTGGCGGTCAAATTCCGTCGCTCGTCAGGGGACTTGCCGGGCTTGGTGGCGGAAAGTGCCGGGAGCATGGTGGCAAGCAAGCCGATCAGGATCAGGGCGGCGGTGCGGAGGCGGGCTCTGGACACGGCGCGTCATCCTCATGCGATGGTTACGTGTTTGGGAGTCGTTGAACCGCGGCGATTCTAGCCGAAACGGGGGCCGGCTGAAAGCGGCTGTGCTAGAATTCCCTCCTTCAGAGCCAGTCTTGCGTAGACCTATCCATTGTCAGGGGAGTCATCTCATGAAGCATCGCGCCATGTTGTCCATCCTGCTCATCGCCGGCCTCGGGGTTGCGGGAAACGCCCGGGCGGGCGGCTTGGAAACTCAGAAAAAGAACCAGGCCTACCTGGAAGCGGCAGCCAAGGAAGAGGGGGCCGTGAAGACCTCCTCGGGACTCATCTTCAAGAGCCTCTCACCCGGCACCGGGGAGAGCCCCAAGCTCACCGACACCGTAAAGGTGCACTATAAGGGCACCTTCATCGACGGGACCGAGTTCGACAGCTCCTACAAGCGGGGCGAGCCCACCGAATTCCCGGTGAACAAGGTCATCAAGTGCTGGACCGAGGGGCTGCAGCGGATGAAGGTGGGAGAGAAAGCCCAGCTCGTCTGCCCTCCGGGCATCGCCTATGGCGACCGGGGTATGGGAGGCATCGTCCCGCCCGGAGCCGTCCTCGCCTTCCAGATCGAGCTGCTCGAAATCGTCAAGTGATTCCGTGGGAATGTTCCCGCGCCACACCGAGTTAGGCATTCATCCCCCCGGAGCAGCCTCGTTCCGGGGCTCTCAGGAGCCGCCATGTTAAAGCTGCATAATTTTGACCGCTCGCCGTTCGGCTGGAAGACCCGCATCGTCCTGGCGGAGAAAAAGGTCCCTCACGAGGTCATCGTTCCCGAAAACAAGTCCGAGAGTGCCGCATTCGCCAAGCTCAATCCGTTTCGCCTGACGCCGGTCCTGGAGCTGGAAGATGGCCGGACGATCTACGAATCCACCGTCGTCAACGAGTACCTGGAAGAGGCCTACCCGACTCCCGTCATGCTCCCCGAGGATCCCTACGAGCGGGCCCGCGTCCGGATGCTCGAGGACACCACCGATCAGTACCTGATGCAGACGCTGCGCGACTTTCGCGGCTCCCAATATGAATATGCCCCCCCCTTCCTGATCCCGAAGAAAGCCGATCAGGTGGACCACAAGCTCCTGGAGGAGTCGAAGAAGAAGGTGCACGAGCATCTGGCCCGCCTGGAGAAAGAGCTGACCGGGCGCACCTGGTTCGGCGGGGAAACTTTCTCCCTGGCCGATGCTGCTCTGGTCGCACCCCTCACCGGAAGTCTCAGCCTGATGGGAGTTCTGCCCGATCCCAAATACCCCAACCTGGCCGCCTGGTCCCGGCGCGTTGCGGAGCGGCCCTCCGTCATCGCCTCCGCTCCGAAGGAGCCGATGAGAATCAAAAAGGATTGATCGGCAGAATCGCCGCCTCCTATCGACAGGCCTTCTCCGGCCTGCCGCGAGCGGTGTGGCTCCTGAGCGCCGTCACCTTCGTCAATCGCAGCGGGACCATGGTGGTCCCTTTCCTGGTGCTGTACCTGACCAAGGCGATGGGCTACTCCGCCGCCGGCGCCGGGAGAGTCCTGGGGCTGTACGGTTTGGGAGCGCTCGCCGGGAGCTATCTGGGCGGTAGGCTCTCCGACCGAATCTCGGCGCAGCGCGTGCTGCTTCTCAGCCTGTCCCTCAGCGGGGTGGCTTTTTTCTTCCTGGGCCAGCTGCGCCACCCGTTGGCCCTCGGCGCGACGGTGTTCACTCTGGCTGTGCTATCGGAGGGATTTCGCCCCGCCCTGGCCACGGCGCTGGTGGAGGCCTCGCGTCCCGGTGAGCGCAGCCGGGCGTTTGTGCTCAACCGGGTGGCCATCAACCTGGGCATGAGCTTCGGGCCGGCGATGGGCGGGTTTCTGGCGCTGCACAACTACCACTGGCTGTTCTGGGTGGATGGCGGCACTTCGCTGCTCGCCGCCGCGATCCTGGCAAAGACCCTTCACGCCTCCAGACATCACGCCAAGCCAGCCCCGGATCCAGCTTCTGCGGGAGCGCTCTCGCCCTGGTCGGATGGTCCCTTTCTGGTGCTTTCCGTTCTGATGGTGCTCTACGGGCTGGTCTTCTTCCAGCTCATCGGGGCGTTTCCTTTGACGCTGCGCGATCGTTTCGGCCTCGCGGAGAATTGGATTGGCATCAGCCTGGCCGTCAACACGCTGGTCATCGTCCTTTTCGAGATGGTCCTGGTGCACTCCCTGAGACGGCGCGACCCCTACCGCGTGATCGGGCT
>JAKEFJ010000162.1 GCA_022616665.1 Acidobacteriota bacterium | reverse complement strand
GGGTGCGTGCCGAAACCCATGGAGGGATCGATCCAGTCTTCATTGATGACGCGGAGATCCCGGAAGTGGACGTGCTGAGGATCGGAGTAGTCGGCGAATGAAAACGTATGCCGGCTGTCCAGCCAATCCATCCGGCTGCGTCCGCGCTCTTCAGAAGGTCGAAGGGTCAGCATGGCAAGCTCTCCTTTCTCGCGCATTAGGATGCTGCAGGTCGGGAAAGGGTTCACGTCCGAGAGGGGAGGGACGCCTAAGTCACGGGGTGGCAGGGGGCGAAGGTGCCGCAGGCCCGGCAGCGGGTGATTTTTTCAGAAAATCGTTGAGGTAGATGCTCAGCCGCCTGTCCTCCGGAGCCACCCTTATCCCTTCCTGCAGCTCCTGGATGGCCGCCTCGCGAGCTCCGGCGTCATGCAGGGCGATGGCGTGCAGGAGGTACGCGACGGCCCCGCTGGGATCCAGTTGCTTGGCCGCATCGATGTCCGCCTTCCCTTCGTCAAGCCGTCCCAGGCGGTAACGGGAAGCGCCGCGGGCTGCCAGGCTCTGGTACTGGAAGCGCGGGTCCCCCAGGCTCACCGCCTGATCCAGGGCCTGCTCCGCCTCGACGTTGCGCGCAGCGTTCAGGAGAATCATTCCCGCTCGGGACCACTCCTCCGAGGTGACGAGACCCGCGGCTTGGGCTTCCGCCAGAGCCACGACCGCTCCCTCCGTGTCGCGCGAGGCGATGCGAGCCTCCGCAGCAATCAGGGACTGCTGCACGATCGCCGAGCGCTGCAGCTGATTCCGCAGTGCGTCCGACAATGCGCGCAGCTGACCGGAGGCCTCCACGTCACCCATCTCCTGCAGCCTGCTCGACAGGTATTCCAGGGTCGGCAGCGCCTGGCGTCCATAGGCGGCGTTCCCCAACGCCAGCAGCACCGTTTTCCGATCAGCACCGGGATAGAGGAGCTGGAGGAGATCCTCCTCCGACGCCCGGATGAACCTGCGTTGAGGCTCGAGCCCCTGCAGAAGCTCGAAAGGGGCACGATACTGAATCAGGGAATTGTCGTCGTTGTTCAACAAGGTCCCCGAAGCCGGCGCCCGGATGCTCGAGGTGTAGAGGAGGGCCAGATCCGCCAGGTTGTGGACGCCCACCCGCGCCAGATCCCGCGCGACCTCCGGATTGCCGGGGAAGAGCGCCGCCGCGCCAGGCGCCAGGGAGATCGGCTGTTCGGACGCCACGAGGATCAGGTCCGACCCCATGTAGGAGCCGAACAGGTGGACGTGCGAAAACGAATGGGCGACCGTGTTGAGGATGACCTGAAGCGAATCGTCCGACAGCTCGTAGCTCTGGACCCACTGGCAGAAAATCCCGCCTGGAGCGAGCCGTCTTTTGACCAGCGAGTAAAACTCGGTCGTGAAGAGATTGTTGACTCCCGCCAACCAGGGATTGGACGGCTCGGAAATGATGATGTCGTAGGTTTGCGGCCGAAAGGTGAACGCGGTCCTGGCGTCGTCGACGATGAGCCGGTGCCGCGGATCCGACAGAGGCTTGCCGTTCACCTCTTCGAAGAAGCTGGAGGCTGCCACGACCTGCTCCTCGATCTCGATGGTCTCCACCAGCCGGACCGGGTGGGTGAGAATCGCATGGGCCGTGACTCCGGAGCCGTATCCGACGACCGCGACGGATTGGGGATTGCGGGCGAAGAAGAAGGGGAGCTGCCCCACAAGCGTCTGGGTGAGCATATCGGTGGTCGAGGTGCTGGCATCGGTTTTCCCGTCCACCCTCAGCCACACGTCAGTCCACTCCCTCACCACCGTGACGGTATTGGTCTTGCCTTCCTTATGGAACAGGATGTGGACATCCGGCGCCTGGGCGAAAGCCAGGATTTGCTCCACCGTGGCGTAATGGCCCATTTTGCGGATGTTTCTGAGGAGCTGGGTCACGCCGGTGGTCATCATGTAGACATTCCAGCTGGGTGTGAAGAGGGGAATGAGCAACGCGAGGGCGGCGGCGGACAGGCCAGCCACCGGACGGAAAATCTTCCCCGGGGCGAGAATCAGCCCCGCCAGGCCCAGGCAGATGCTGGTAAGGCAGGCCAGGGCGAGGGTGTTCCGGCTTCCCAGCGTTTCCACCAGGAAGAAACCCGCCGCCAGCGAGCCGAAGAGAGAGCCCGCGGTGTTCCAGGCATAGACCCGACCCACGTCGGCTCCCGCCTCCGTCTCCAGGGTGTGCAGAAGCCGGGAGGCGAACGGGAACAGCGCTCCCAGGAGAATGGCCGGGGCCAGCACGATGGCGCCAAACGCCAGGAACTCCCACAGGAGAAACCCCTGGGGATCGCTGGGATGATGGGCCGCAACCGACATCATGATTTGCGGAAACTGCTGCAATCCCCACATGGAGCCGAAGGCCACCGTTCCCAGGAGGATCTGCCCCGCGACGAAGCCGCGCCCTGGATGGATCCAGCGTCCCACTCTGGTCGAGAGCACGAGGCTCCCCACTCCAATCCCGGCGAGAACCGCCGCCAGGATCAGCGTGAAGGAATAGACCGAGCTCCCGGCGATCGGTGCCATGACCCGGGTCCAGGTAATCTCATAGACCATCGCCACGAAACCCGAGGCCGCATAGAGCGGCAACACCACCGGCATCCCCTCCGTCGCCTTTGCCTTGGCGGGGGCCTTAATCTCTCGTCGCTCCTGGCGCAGCAGCGAATCTGACAGCAGCCACACCAACGTTCCCACGGCGAGACTCGTCCCTGCTCCGCAGAGGGTGGCTTTCAGCAGGCCCAGACCCGGCAGGAATAGGAACCCTCCCGCCAGAGTTCCGATGAACGCCCCCAGTGTGTTGAGCCCGTAAAGCCAACCGCCGACCGAGCCGGAGTCCCCCGACTTCCCCGAAGCACTCTGGGAGAGAGCAGCGGTTATGACGGGGAGGGTGGCGCCCATCCCCGCGCTGGGAGGCAGGAGAATGATGAAGACGACGAGAAAGCGCAGGAAGAGAAACGCCCCGGGGGGGAGCAGATAGAGGGGGCCCAGAACAAAACCCAGTAGCGCGAATATCACCGGAGTGAGCGCCCCGTACAGGCCAATCCCCATCTCCAGCAACCCGTAAGCCTTGGGGAGGTGGCGAATCCTGGGAAGCAGCCGCGCGGCGAACAGGCTTCCCAGGAAAAGCCCCGTCATCATGGACGCCACAACCGTGGCCACTGCCTGGTGCGAATTCCCCAGGACGAGGGAAAGGGTCCTGGACCAGGCGACCTCCATCACCAGGGATGCCGCCCCCGAGAAGAACAGGCAGGCGGCCAGCACTCTTCGCGCTGTTGGATTCACTGAGGGTTCCCTTTGAAAGTATCGTTCAACGGTATTATCACGGAGGAGTCGGGCACGGGCTGGGATTTGGAATCGGATGGGAAGCGTCGGTGTCCAGCGCCCCTTCCCCGCACCCCTCTCCATCGGAGAGGTAGTAGTAGACGGTCCCCAGTGGCGGGGTGGCGGGATCCGAGCTCACCTGGTTCCCATTCCCCTGGGCATCCGCGCTCTCGAAACAGGCGTGATCGTACACGCTTCCCGGGAGTCGCGCTCCTAAGGGTCCCGCGATTGTCCCGCGATAGCTGTTCGAGAAGCGCGAATCGACGGCCGCGCTCCAGGTGAAATCGGTGCTTGAGGTTCCAATGAAGGCGAGATTGGCGGTGAGGCCGGGCGGGGGATTGGCCGCGCTCAAGGGGGCGCAATCAGCCACATCGTGGACGCCATCCAGATCATGGTCCACGGCGATGGTCGGCGCGAAGCGGATCCCCTGCTGGTTGAGGATCCCGCCCAGAAACAGGAGCGCGCCCGCGCCGGTCGACTTGTTGACGAGGACCAGCCCGCCATTGTTGGTCGGCTCAGGCTCCGAGAAGGAGGTTCGGCGTTTCACCACTCCGTAGAGGCTCCCGTCCGGAGCGAAGTCCATCCCGGAGAGCGCGAAGCCGATCTGGCCCACCAACGTCTTGCTGAAGGGCGCGAGATTGACCGTGTAGAGGCCGTGCCCCACATCCGCGGCGTTGACCTTCCCCGCCACGTACAGGATCCCAGCGGAGTCGAAGGCCATCGACCCCGCGGCGATCAATCCCAGACTCCCCAGAGTGGAAGTGGTCGCCCCCGTGGCCGGATTGAGCGTGACCAGCCGGCTCACATTGGCGCCGTCCACCGCGATTCCGTAAAGCGTCCCCGTGACGGGGTGGAAATCGATGGCGCTCATGGAAAGCCAGCCCGTGTTCCCGATGACCGCCCCCCGGTCCGGGAGCCCGGTGGAGGCCATGCTCACCAGGGTGCCGTTGTAGCCGATGGAGAGGTTCGGATTGAATCCGGTGGATCCGAAGAGATTGCCGGCGGCATCGAACGACAGATCGCCCAGCTCATGAAATCCGGGATCCCCGATGGTCATGAAGACGCCGGAGGAAACGTTCATCAGGAGGAGCCGGGAGCGCTCATCGGCGATCCAGGCCACCCTGTCCAGCTCGATCTGGCAGGTGGCGGAGCAGCCGTCGCCGGAGGTGGTGTTGGAGTCGTCGCACTCTTCCTGGTTGTTCTTCTGGATGATCCCGTCGCTGCAGACCTCGAACTTGCAAACCTGCGAGCACCCGTCTCCGCTTTTCAAGTTGCCGTCGTCGCACGCCTCCGTCCCGTCCAGGGATCCGTTGCCGCACAGGGTGATGGCGCAGGCGGGCGAGCAGGAGTCTCCATCCACCAGATTACCGTCGTCGCACTGCTCGAACGCCTGAGTCGTCCCGTTGCCGCACGTCGCGGTAGGGATGTGGGTGGCGAAGACGTCGATGTCGTTGTTCCGGGCATCGGCCCAGGCGGGGTAGAAGCCGGTCCCTTCGCTGGCGCTGCCGATGTAATCGCCGAAATTGGGGGTGAGCGTCAGCGGGGCGAACCAGCTGGAAGGCGCCGTGGTGACCCGGAAGTTCGACGAGAACGTGCTTCCGCCGTCGGTGGAGCGGGCGGCATACAGATCCACCGTGTGCATGCCCCGCCAGTTGCGGTAGTCGTACCACGCCAGCTCCAACGTCCCTTCGCTGTTTACCGACATCCAGGGCATCACCTGGTCGTTGCCGGCGGGATCGTCGTTGACCCGCACCGGCGCGGACCAGCTCGCCCCCTGGTTTGTGGAGGTCGCCAGGAAGACGTCGCGCTTTTCCCCCCCCGCCGCCTCGCGCTCCACCCAGACGGCGTAAACATTGCCGCGGTGAGGGCCGGTGGAGTTGTCCACCGTCACGGTGCCGATTTCGAGAGTGTCCTCCCGGTTGAAGCCCACCATGGCGGGGAAGAAGGAGGGCGTCATGGTCCGCACCGTCACCTTCGGGTCGAACGAAACGGCGAAATTGAGCGATCGGCGGAACTCCAGCTTCGTGTTGGCGGCGAAGATGTCGTCGATGCCCCGCTCCCACATCGTGTACACCTCGCTGTTGGGGCCGGTGGCGACGTAGCAGATCTGGATCGATTCGGTGCTGCTGCTGTCCAGGACCAGAGGCGGCGTCCAGTTGACCCCGCCATCCACGGACTTGATGATCTCGATGCGCAGCTCGGTGGTGGAGCCCACGTTGCCATTCACGAAACGCGTGTAGGTCATGTAGAGCGTGTTGGTGAGCCGGTCGCAGGTCAGCCACTCCTTGTCGAGGAAATCGGCGGCGGAGGAGATGGCGAGGTGCGGATTCGTCCAGTTGATGTTGGCCCCATTGACCGTCCCCACGTTCACCGCAAGCGCCGAGTCGGTGGCATTGGGGAAGTAGATGCTGGAGTAATAGAACTTCCCGTCGCCGCAGGCGGTGACCGAAGGATCCCCCAGGAGGGTCTGTGTCGGCCCGCCGGTGGGCAGCCCGCCGGTATCGGTGAAGGTCAGTCCGCCATCGGTGGAAAACGAGACGCCGCTGCGCTTGGTAGGGTTGCCCGGGTCGAACTGGTTGAATCCGATCACCACGTTGTTGCCGAAAACCGCGATCGTCGATTCACTCTGCGTCCCGACGATTCCGGATGTGACCTGGAATTCAGGCGAGAAGGAGCGCCCCTGACCAGGGCTTCCTTTGTTGGGTCCGTGTCCGTGCCCGGGTTGCCCCGCCGGCTTCGACTCGGGACCAAGAAGGAAGGTCGCCCTGGCTCTCGCGCGAAGCCATTGCAGCCGGTCGGTGGCCCGCTCGTCCTGACGGGCGGCAGGCTCGGCGGAGCGCGAAACAAAGAGAGCGAGAATGAACAATGAGATGAAGCACGCAATGCGGGCAGTGGCGACTCGCACGATCCCCTCTCGGAACGGTACTCCTCCCGCGTGGATGGAAGGCATCCGGAACTGTCGGGAGGTGAGAGAAAGGATACTATATCTTTCAACCGGCGGCAGGGCTTTTCCGGCGGCGAGATTTGAAGAACTCGCGAAGGAGCTTCGAGGCGTCGTCCCCGAGGCATCCCCCTTCCACGGGAAAGCGGTGGTTCACTCCCTTTTGCACCCGGGGAAGCGCCAGTGTGGAAGCCGCTCCCACCTTGGGATCCGAGGCAGCGAACACGCAGCGGGC
This sequence comes from Acidobacteriota bacterium, assembly GCA_022616665.1. Taxonomy (GTDB): domain Bacteria; phylum Acidobacteriota; class Polarisedimenticolia; order Gp22-AA2; family AA152; genus AA152. Next base: position 5,970 of record JAKEFJ010000162.1, on the reverse strand, counting down.
GATTCGGGCCTGCACCATCGCCCCCAGGCACATCAGACACGGCTCCAGCGTCACGTACAGGGTGAGCCCCTCCAGTCGGTGATTTCGCAGCAGGCGGGCGGCCTTCCGGATGACCAGCACCTCGGCATGGGCCGTGGGGTCCTTCCGGCGCAGGGTGGCATTCGCGCTTCTCGCGATGACTTTTCCATGGTCGGTCAGAATCGCCCCCACCGGGACTTCTCCCCTTCGGGCGGCGCTTCCTGCGAGACGCAGTGCTTCTCTCATCAAGGCCTGATCAAGGTCCCGGTTCTTCATGCTGATTTCCCTACAGAGAACACGAAATCATCGCACATTTAAGAGCGTGAGCCGCGGACCGTGGCCACCAACCGCCCCCCCCGGCTCCGGACCGCAGCCGGCAGACCATCTTCGACAATGGAATCCAACCACTGAAACAGACGGCGTCACCTCGGGTACAATACGCCCATGGAAAAGAAGAAGTTCCTCTTCGTCTCATTATCCGCGCTGATCGGCGACATCGCCTGGCAGGTCTTCAAGGAAGGCCACGAGGTGCGATACTACATCGCCTCGAAGAATGATCGCGACATCTGTGACGGCTTCGTTCCCAAATCCGACAACTGGGAAAAAGACAGCGACTGGGCGGACGTCATCATCTTCGACGACACCCTCGGACAGGGCGCGAAGGCGGAAGCGCTGCGCAAACAGGGCAAAGCCGTGGTGGGCGGAACACCTTATACCGACCGGCTCGAAGACGATCGCTCGTTCGGACAGGAAGAGCTCAAGAAGCACGGCGTGCCGATCCTCCCCTATGCCGATTTTGATTCCTTCGACGCCGGCATCCAGTACGTCCAGGAGAACCCGGGACGCTACGTCCTGAAGCCCAGCGGCGAGGCGCAGAACGTCAAGCGCAATCTCTTCGTCGGCGAGGAAGAGGACGGCAGCGATGTCATCCGGATGCTGGAAGCCTACAAGAAGGCGCTCGCCGACGAGATCAAGGTGTTCCAGCTGCAGAAGCGGATCACCGGCGTGGAGGTGGCCATCGGGGCGTTCTTCAATGGACACCGCTACATCTCTCCGATCAACATCAATTTCGAGCACAAGAAGCTTTTCCCCGGTAACATCGGCCCCTCCACCGGCGAGATGGGGACTTCCATGTTCTGGGGAGAGCCGGGCCGGCTCTTCGAGCTGACGCTTTCCAAGCTGGAGCACAAGCTCGCCGAGGAAGGCTACGTCGGCTACATGGACCTGAACTGCATCGTGAATGCCAACGGCATCTACCCGCTGGAGTTCACCTCACGCTTCGGCTATCCGACGATCTTCATCCAGCAGGAAGGGATGATCACGCCCATCGGACAGTTTCTGCTGGATCTCGCCGCCGGGCGCGATCCGAAGCTGCGCGTGAAGAGCGGATTCCAGGTCGGCGTGCGCATCGTCGTCTCGCCCTACCCCTTCGACGACGAGACGACTTTCAAGGCGATGTCGAAGAACGCGGTGATCGCGTTCAAGCGCGGCGTGCCGGAGGAAGTGCACATCGAGGACGTGAAGCTGGTGAACGGCCAATGGCTCGTTGCCGGAACCGCGGGCGTGGTGCTCGTCGTGGTAGGGCTCGGGCCGACCATGCGCCAGGCCCAGGCGCAGGCCTACGCCCGCATCAGGAACATCGCCATCCCCAACATGTACTACCGCACCGACATCGGCGACCGCTGGGTCGAGGACAGCGACAAGCTGCACAACTGGGGATATCTAAGATGATAGAATGGTGCCCCTCGCAGCTGGGAGAGGTTTCGGACTGACAAATAGGTTGCGTCGATCGGCTGGTCCTCGCACTGCCCGCCGCCCCACCCTTACCAGTCCAGTTCGCCACACCGCGTGGCCCATAGCGTCTTCTGGCTGTTCGATGTGGGAAATCTCTTGACAGGCCCATAAGAGCGAAGTATTAAGACTTCCAACTGTTTAAGCCGAGTTCCAGGACTCACCGGTGTAGCAGGAGTGATATCTCATGTTCAGGTCGGCTGCCCGCCATCTATACCTCCTTGCGCTTGCCTCAACCCTCGCGTTTTCAGGGAATTTGCTGGCCCGCGATCTGACTTTCCAGGAGCGTGTCGACGCACAGCGGGCCATCGAGCGCGTGTATTACTCGCACCAGCTCGGAACGACGGTTGCCTTCGAAGCGGCGGTTCCCGACTCCCTTTTGGAGGAAAAGGTTCGCAAGTACCTCAAGGAGTCTGTGGCCCTCGAGATGCTCTGGAAAGCGCCCATCACCTCCGAGATGCTTCAGGCGGAGGTGGCACGCATCACACGCGGCTCGCGTATGCCACAACGGCTCAGAGAAATCCATCGGTCGCTTGGTAGCGATCCTTTTGTGTTCGCGGAATGTGTCGCACGCCCCCTGCTGGTCGATCGCATGGTCCACAATTTCTACGCGATGGACAGGCAACTCCACTCGGCACAACGCCTCGAAGCCGAAGTTCTTCACGACCGCGTCGCGAGCGGTGATCTGAGCCCATTCTCTGAGGATCCCCGACGAACCATTCTGGAGGTTGTTGCGACTCCGGAAGGAAAAGATGAATTGTGGGAAGAACGCCATGGTCCCGTCAACCGGAGTCCTCGCACCTATCGGCGCGTGGAGGCCGACGAGCTCAAGATTCAACGCTCTCGTTTGCCCGGAAGGGTGGGAGTAGTCGGTCTCATGGTTGAAAGACGCGACGTCTTCTCCTTCGAAGTGCCTCTGGAGCTCGAGTCCGCACGAATTCGTGTAGCCGTCTACTCGGTCGCGAAAACATCTTGGGATGAGTGGTGGCAAGGCGTTGCAGGAGGCTTGGACGAGGAGGGTGTTCGAGCTGTTGCGGGGACGACGCTCGTTTCCTGGCCGGTCGCGGAAGGTGTAGGAGAGGTATTGTCTCCTGGATGGCCCGAATCGTCAACGGAATCTTGCCAAACAAGCGTCTGGAACAATGGGATCCTGGATGATTTTCCTAAGGCTCGCCGCTATTTCTCCGTTGTCTGGACTGGCAACGAGATGGTGATTTGGGGCGGTAACGACGATGCCAAGTCACTTGGGACCGGAGGCCGATACGATCCGCTGACCGATACTTGGAGATCCATGTCTTCTCAGGGTGCACCCTCGCCACGATTCGATCATAGCGCGATCTGGACGGGGCATTTCATGATCGTGTGGGGAGGTGCCAGCGCCAGCCCTCAAAACACCCTCAATACAGGTGGCAGGTATGATCCCGCGACCGACACCTGGTCCCCGATATCCTCTGCGGATGCTCCCTCACCACGTTCGCGCCACACTGCAGTCTGGACAGGCTCACAGATGATCGTCTGGGGTGGAATGGGCGACGCCTACCGTCGAAGTCCACATTTCAACACAGGCGGTCGTTACGATCCAATTGCCGATCGCTGGGCCGCAACTTCCAACACAAACGCGCCGGCTGCGAGAGCGTTTCATACCTCTGTGTGGACCGGTAGCCGGATGGCTGTGTGGGGTGGCATAGCCTCTGAGTTAATCGTCAGCTCAGGGAGCTTGTACGATCCCTTGACAGATGCTTGGGAACCCATGGCGACGGAGGGTGCGCCGGCCGCAAGAGCGGAGCACTCGGCAATCTGGACCGGCAAGGAGATGATCGTCTGGGGCGGTTGGAATTCCGGGCCGGGCGAACCTCAAGTCTTCAACACAGGGAGTCGATATGACCCCCACTCCGATTCCTGGCGGCATACATCCACCGCCGATGCTCCCACCGGACGGTTAGAGCATTCAGTGATCTGGACAGGTACCTCGATGGTGATCTGGGGCGGTCTAGGGAGACTCGGATCAGGATCTCTGCAGGCTCTGGACACGGGATCTCGCTACGATCCGGAACAAGATTCCTGGTCACCGACTTCAATGGCGAACACCCCGAGGGCTCGTATGAGTCACCATGCAATTTGGACCGGGTCGCTAATGATTATCTGGGGTGTTCAGGATGCAGGAGGGCGCTATGCTCCAGCCACGGATACATGGACACCGACTTCTACGGGATCGGGGCCGTCCGCGCGCGCCCGTCACACCGCCGTGTGGACCGGAACCTCCATGGTGATCTGGGGAGGGGTTGGGAATAATGGCTCCACCGCACCAGGGGGAGAGCGCTACGATCCTGTCCTGGATGCCTGGACTCCCACCTCGACACTAAATTCGCCTTTAGCGCGAGCCGGTCATAAGGCGGTCTGGATCGGAAACCGCATGCTTGTGTGGGGAGGATCCGCAGACAGTACGGGAGGGCAGTACGATCCTGTCGGTGACTGGTGGACACCCACCTCGACACATTTGGCACCCTCGCCTCGCATAGAGTTTTCGATGGTCTGGACCGGGAAATACGTGATCGTGTGGGGAGGCACTCTTGGCCTTTATCAACAATCATCACTCTACACCGGTGGACTGTACGATCCGGCAACGGATACCTGGCAATCGACTTCTCCGGGATTCTATGACGGCCGGGTTTTTCATTCCGCGGTCTGGACTGGAAGCAAAATGATTGTTTGGGGTGGGCTGATTACCAGTCCCTATTTCGTGCCTTTCTTTAGCAATCAAGGGTACAGCTACGACCCCACTTCCAATGCCTGGAAGGCGATCAGCACCGTCGCAGCCACGCCGGGGCGAAGCCAACACACGGGGGTGTGGACGGGAAGGGAGATGCTCATCTGGGGAGGAGCGTCGAGCCTCCAGCCATGTGTCACTCCGAGCTCCGGAGCTGCATATAATCCCGTTACGGATACTTGGAGAGCGCTTTCTTCCGCCGGCGCCCCCCAAGGGCGTGGCTCCCATGCGGCGGTATGGACCGGAACGCGAATGGTCATCTGGGGCGGTGAGACCTGTAGCAATCTTCAAGTTTCGACTAACGGTCAATATGATCCGGTGGTGGATAGCTGGTCTCCTGTTTCTCCAACCGATGCGCCCGAAAATCGCTCGCAGTTCACGGCCGTCTGGACGGGACAGAGCATGATCGTTTGGGGCGGGAGGGTTCGCGCCTCTGACTATCTAAACACGGGCGGCAGCTATGTTCCAGATGGCACCCTGCTGCCTCCGATGGCAGACGCTGGCCCAGATCAGATCCTGGAGTGTGAAAGCTCGGGCGGGGCGCTCGTGCGCTTGAGCGGCAATGCAAACGCCTGCTCCGGATCAGCTTCTCTAAGTATGACCTGGACAGGTCCATTCCCGGAAGGAGGGGGCGCTATTCAGGGAACGATGGCCGATGTGACCCTTCCCCTGGGCACGAGTACCATCCTGCTTACGGCTGATGACGGACAAGCTCCCGCTGGCACGGACACGGTGACGATCACGGTGCGAGACACAACGCCGCCGCGTTTGATCTGCCCGACGGTTGCACCTGTGGAATGCGCTTCCGTGGGAGGAACGCAGGTGGAAATACAGCCTGCCTCGGTTGCTGATGCCTGTGATGCCAGCCCTTCGATTCTTAGTTCTCGCGGTTACGGCGGCGCCGACGCGTCGGGTATCTATCCGCTCGGCCAATCGGAAGTGGGAATAACAGCCAGGGACTCGTCCGGGAATGAGGCCTCCTGCGCTTTCCCGGTCACGGTTCGTGACACAACCCCGCCGCAAATCGCCCTCAGCCTCGACACCTCGACGCTTTGGCCGCCGAATCATCGAATGGTCGATGTGGGGGCGTCAGTGGTTGCGAGCGATTCTTGCAGCACTCCGTCGGTGGCGCTGGCATCGGTGACCAGCAGTGAAACAGACGACGCTTCTGGGCTCGAGGATGGGAACACTAGCAGTGATATCCAAGGAGCCGATCTGGGAACTCTGGACCCGAGCTTTCAGCTCCGGGCAGAGCGGAGCGGAAGCGGACCCGGCAGGACCTATGCAGTCTCCTACGCCGCGGTCGACAGCTCGGGAAACTCCTCCCAAACCCGATCTTTCGTCGTGGCACCTCACGACATGGGAGGTAGTACCGAGCCGCTCGATGTTTCAGC
>JAKEFJ010000161.1 GCA_022616665.1 Acidobacteriota bacterium | reverse complement strand
TCCCGCCAAACTCCGCGCGGATGCGGCGCGCCGCGGCGTGCAGATTGCGGGCTCTGCGGTAATAACCCAGGCCCGACCAGGCAGCCAGGACCGCCTCTTCCTTCGCCTCGGCGAGGGATGCCAGCGAGGGAAATCGCTCCACGAACATCAGGTAATAGGGAACGACCGCGGACACCTGGGTCTGCTGCAGCATGACTTCGGAGATCCAGATGCGGTAGGGGTCGCGCGTGCGCCGCCAGGGAAGATCCCGGCGGTGCCGCCGGTACCAGGCGACCAGACTCTTCGCCACCCAAGCGAGGTCGATTTTTTTTTGCGGCTTGGCGATCGTCACGCCCTCCCGGTACCGCGGGAATTCTACCCCGCTTTGACTCGCTCCTTCCCTCGCCGCTAGGATCGGCGCTTGCCCGTGGGCTCAGTCCCGGGAAACTCGAGGAGGCAGCACTCATGTCGAACCCTATGGTGAACTACCGCTCGGAGGGGGGAGTTGCCCTCCTGGAGCTGTCCGACCCGCCGGCCAATACCTACAGCTACGAGATGATGCGCCAGCTGGATGATCTCATCCTGCGGGCGCGGTTTGACGAGTCGGTCCACGTGCTGATGATCCAGGGGGCAGGAGACAAGTTTTTCTGCGCCGGGGCAGACATTCGCCGGCTCACCGAGGTGACACCGCGCTACAAGTACTATTTCTGCCTGCACGCCAATGAGACGCTGAACCGCCTGGAGCAGACGCCAAAGCTGGTCATCGCCGCCCTGAACGGCCACACCGTCGGGGGTGGGTTGGAGGTGGCTCTCGCTGCGGATCTGCGGATCGCCCGGAAGGGTGCCGGGAAAATCGGTCTTCCCGAGGTGGCCCTGGGCGTGCTGCCAGGTACCGGAGGGACGCAACGGCTCGCCCGGCTGCTGGGAAAATCCCGGGCGCTGGAGCTCATGGTGACAGGAAAGACGTTCTCCTTCGAGGAAGCGGCTCAGATGGGTCTGGTCAACCAAATCCTGGAGGTTGAGGATTTCCAGCAAGGCGCCCTCGATTACGCGCGGCAGTTCTGCCCCCCGCGCAAGGCCGCGCTCGCTGTGGGCGCCATCAAGCGCGCCGTTCAATCGGGCACGGAAGCCTCCCTCTCCGAGGCGCTTTCCCTGGAGCGGGAGCTCCAGCAGCAGCTCTTCACCAGCGAGGACGCCAAGGAAGGTCTCTCCGCCTACGTGGAAAAGCGGAGCGCCGATTTCAAGGCGCGATGAGGCCGCGCATCCTTTTCCTGACTCAGCCGTACCCACCGGTCTTCGGCGGGGGCGGCGTGTTCCTCGCCAACCTCCGGCGAATTCTCAGCCGCCGGGGATTCGAGACGGAGGTGATTGCCGGGAATCGGGGAATCGCCGGAGACGTGGAGCCGAAGGTCTCCCGGGTTCCCACGCCGGGCGGCGAGCGATTCCCTCGGCTCGGCGCTTACAGCTACGCCCTGCTCTCACCCGCTCTCCTGCTCGCCCACGCTCGCCGCTATGACATCATTCATACCCTGGGAAACGCCCACTCGGTCTATTCATCCATTCTGGCGGCTCGCCTTCTGGGAAAGAAGGTCGTCATCGGGTCGATCCAGAACCGGCAGGACGATCCGGGCGGCATTCTCCAGGAGCGCTTCGGGCGGCTCAAGAACTGGCTCTTCTCCCGAGCCGACCGCTTCATCTGCTGCAACAGCTATCAAGTGGGGGCCTATGCCGACGCGGGCTACCCGGCGAAAAAAGTCCGCTTCATTCTGAACGGCATCGACACCTCGAGGTTTTTTCCATCCGACAGCCCCCAGGCTAAAGCGGCACTGCGGGAGAAGCTGGGATTGCCGACTCAGGGATTCGTCCTGGTGAGCATCGGAGCCATCATCCGTCGCAAGGGGATGGATCTTCTGGCTGAAGCCTGGAGCCGGTTCCGCGCTGAAGGAGGGCAAGGAACGCTGGTACTGGCGGGCCCGCAAAGCTCCCAGGATCCTGGATCCGGCGTGGATGACTCCTTCGTGAGGGATCTGAAGGAGTCTCTGGCGCGAAATCGAGCGGATGAGTCGGTGATATTCACCGGCAAGGTGGGCAATGTGCCCGAGTATTTGCGCGCCGCCGATGCCTTTGCGCTCATGTCACGGGGAGAGGGCTTTCCCTTCGCTCTGCTGGAGGCCATGTCCAGCGGCCTTCCCTTCCTGATGTGGAACCTTCCCGATTACGGCGGGTACGCGCTGACGGATCAGGTGCATGGTTTCCTGCTGTCCCCGTTCGATACCCAGCTGCTCGCCCGGAAGCTGGCCACTCTAGCAGGCAGCGCGGAAACCACGCTTCGGATGGGGGCGGAGGCCCGGCGATTGGCGAGGGGCCTGGACATCGAGCGCTGCGCCGCGGAGCACATCAAGCTGTATCAGGAGCTGGTCGCGACGTGACACCGCCGCTGCGCGTCGCCCTGGTCATCGGGCAGCTCCACTCCGGAGGCTCCGAACGACAGCTCGCCGAGCTGGCTTTGGGCTTGAGGGGAGGCAGCTGCGCTCCTTATGTCTACTGTCTGTCGGAGGTCACCGAGCCCTTCGGACCCGTCCTGCAAAAAGCGGGAGTGCCTTTGCGGGTGTTGCCCCGGCGGCACAGCTTCGAGCTGCGCCGCGTGATCGCCCTGGCCAGGTTCCTGCGGGAAGATCGGATCGATGTGGTTCTCTCCTACGCCCAGCCGGTAAACCTCTACTCGTTCCTGGCCCTCTTGCTTTACCGGCGGAGTTACTTCCTGGCTTCCAGCCGCGGCGCGGAGCTGACCGAGTCGCCACTGCGAAGCCGGGTCAATGGCCTGGTCTATCGCCGCAGCGGCCGGGTAGTGGTCAACTCCAGATACGGGGCCGAATCGACCACCAGGATCTACGGCGTCTCCTCCGATCAAATCGAGGTGATTCACAATGGGGTCGATCGCTCCCGCTTCGAGTATCAAGGGGGGCAGGAGGAGGCCCGACGCGCCTTGGGTCTGCCCGCGACGGTGCCGGTGGTGGGGCTGGTGGGGAGGCTCACCTTCGAGAAGCGGGTGGATCTTTTTCTGGAGGCGGCGCGGCGCGTCACGTCCAGGATTCCCGAATGCCGGTTTCTGGTGGTGGGTGCCGGCGATCTCCTGGAGCCGATGAAAAGGTTGGCGACCGAAATGGGCCTCGATTCAAAAGTCAGCTTCACCGGGGAGCGACATGACATGGATCGGGTCCTGTCGGCGCTGGACCTTCTGGCCTTGTCCTCCGATTTCGAGGGCTTGCCCAATGTGGTGATGGAGGCCATGGCGGCCGGCCGGCCGGTGGTGGCGACCGACCTGGGTGGAAGCCGCGAGCTGATTGTGGATGGAGTGACCGGCTTCCTGGTGCCCGTGGGCGATCCGGGGGCACTGGCGGAGAAGATGATACAGATGCTCTCACTTCCCGATCGTGGCCGTTCCCTGGGAGCCGCCGGCAGCGACCGCGTCAGCTCTGAATTCAGCATCGCCGCCATGGTCAGGCGCTGCGAGGAGCTATTCCTGCGCGTGGGGAGGAAGGCTCCCCCGGCACCTTGACGCTTGTCCCCGCACTCCCCTAGACTTCGTCCCGATCCAGACACCCTGCATCAGGAGAAATCGGTTGCGCGCCATCCGGATTCACGAGCATGGGGGCCCCGAGAAGCTCCTGCTGGAAGAGATCCCGACGCCCCCCGTCCGGGCCCACGAGGCCAAGGTCCGTATCCACGCCGCGGGAGTAAATCATCTGGACCTCTGGGTGCGGCGGGGTATCCCGGGTGTGCGCTATCCCCTGCCCATCACCCCGGGCTGTGACGGCGCGGGCATCATTTTGGAGATGGGCGCACCGGTAAAGGGCTTCCAGATAGGCGACCCGGTGGTCCTGGCGCCCGGAGTGTCGTGCGGCCTGTGCGAGGCCTGCTTCTCCGGACGCGACAACCTCTGCCGCGACTACGGAATCCTGGGGGAGCACCGGGACGGCACCTACGCGGAGGAAGTCGTGGTGCCGATCAGGAATCTGATCCCGAAGCCCCCCGGCCTCACCTTCGATCAAGTGGCGGCCATCCCCCTGGTTTTTCTCACAGCCTGGCAGATGGTGGTGGACAAGGCGGAGGTCCGTCCCGGTGAGACGGTGGTGGTGCTCGGCGCCGGGAGCGGCGTGGGTTCCGCAGCCATCCAGATCGCCCGCCTGCACGGCGCCCGCGTCATCGCCGTCTCCAGCAGCCAGGAGAAGCTGGACAAAGCGAAGGATCTTGGAGCGGAGGAGGGGATCAACCTGTCGCGCTCCGACCTGAATGAGGAAGTGAAGCGCCTCACCTCCCGCCGGGGCGCCGACGTGATAATCGAGCACGTTGGGAAGGCCGTGTTCTCGCCGGCTCTGCGCTGCCTTACCTGGGGAGGCCGGCTCGTCACCTGCGGCGCCACCAGCGGCCCCGACGTGGAGCTGAACCTGCGCCAGGTGTTTTTCAAGAACCTTTCCATTCTAGGATCCACCATGGGAAGCCGGGCCCATTTCGCCGCCATATTCCGGCACGTGGAAGCAGGCAGGTTGAAGCCCGTGGTGGATCGGATGCTCCCGCTGGCCCAGGCTGCCGAGGCGCACCAGCTCCTGGAAGAGCGCCACATTTTTGGAAAAATCCTCCTCACACCCTGAGGGTGAGGAGAAATCTCGAGGTGACGCCGTGGCATTCATGAACATTGGTTTCACCGTGCAGGATCGGATCGCCACCATCACCATCGACCGCCCCGACGTGCGTAACGCCCTGGACGAAGCCACAGCTGCGGAGATCGGGCGGGCCCTGGACGACTCCGAGCAGAACAAGGAAGTGGTCGTGGTAGTGTTCACCGGGGGGGGCGACAAAGTTTTTGTTTCAGGGGCCGACCTGCGGGACCTGCAGCATCGCAAGTCGAAGCAGGTGCTGGAGGCCTGTCTCAACCACCTTTTCGCCCGCATCGACGACAGCCCGAAGCCCACCATCGCGTCGATGAACGGGCACGCCCTCGGGGGAGGCATGGAGCTGGCGCTGGCCTGCGATTTCCGCATCGCCGTGGCGGGGTCGAAGCTGGGATTTCCGGAAGCGGGGCTGGGAATCCTGCCCGGCGCGGGCGGCACCCAGCGGCTACCGCGGCTGGTGGGGCTCGGCCGCGCCAAGGAGCTGATTCTGACCGCCGATCCCGTGGACGCGGAGCAGGCCCTGGCTTTGGGATTGATAAACCGGGTCGTGCCTCGGGAGGAGCTGGCAGACGCGACCAGGGCGCTGGCGGAAAAACTGGCCTCGCGCGCTCCGGTCGCCCTCAGGCTGGCAAAAGCCGCCCTCAATCTCTCCGCCCGGGTTCCCCTGGACTCCGGCCTCGCCTTCGAGGTTCTCTCCCAGACTATCCTCTTTGAAACCAAGGACAAAAAGGAGGGCATCAACGCCTTCCTGGAGAAGCGCAAGCCCAAGTTTCAGGGGGAATAGAGCCCGTCCCAACGCGGCTTCGCCGGTTTGATAAGGGCCGCGCAATAATGGTAAATTGCCGCCGGCTCACCGGCAGAATCAGAGAATATTCCCACTCCCGAGCTGGGTTTACAGGGCATCTTCGAGCCACCCGGGTGTGGGCTCTTCATGCGGAGGCGAAAAAGCGTGAACATCCCTTCCCAGGCAGGCGGCCGATTCGACCTGGTGATCATCGGATCGGGGCCCGGCGGGTACGTCGGAGCCGTGCGCGCCGCGCAGCTGGGGCTGAAGACGGCGCTGGTGGAGAAGGACCCCGATCTGGGAGGAACCTGTCTGTTGCGCGGCTGTATCCCCACCAAGGCATTGCTGCAAAGCGCGGCCCTGCACCACACCCTCCGACATGCCGGGGAGTTCGGCTTCAAGATTGGCGACGTCCAGCTGGACTTTCAGGCGGTCCAGAAGCGCAAAGCCGGGATCGTGGAGCGGCTCTCCAAGGGGATCACCTTTCTGATGAAGAAGAACAACGTCCAGGTTTTCGAGGGGACTGGAAAAATCGAAGCCCCGGGGCGGGTCCTGGTGCAGGCCAAATCGGGAAAAAGCCAGACGCTCGAGACCAAGAACATTCTCCTCGCCACCGGTTCCGAGGCCAAGGGACTGCCCGGAATGGAGCCGGATGGCAAGCGAATCCTGACCTCCGACCACATCCTGGAGCTGAGCGCAATTCCAAAGTCTCTCATCATCCTGGGTGCGGGAGCCGTGGGCGTGGAGTTCGCATCAATCTTCTCCAGCTTCGGCTGCCAGGTGACCGTTGTGGAGCTGCTCCCCCGGGTCGTTCCCGGGGAGGACGAGGAAGTCTCTAAGGAGCTGGAGCGTTGCTTCCGCAAGCGTGGCATCACCAGCCGCACCGGAGCCAGGGTGCAGAAGGCTGCGCCCGGTCCCAAGGGCGTGGAGGTGACCATGAGCGCCGGCGACGCTGGGAAAACTGAGTCTTTGACCGCCGAGATGCTCCTCCTGGGCGTGGGAAGGCGGCCCAAGAGCGATTCCCTGGGCCTGGAGAAAACCCGGGCGGTGCTCGAGAAGGGATACGTGAAAGTGGATGCCGTCTATCTTACGGCGGAGCCCGGAATTTACGCCATCGGCGACGTGGTGGGACGCGCCCCCCTGGCACACGTGGCATCCCATGAAGCGGTGGCAGCGGTGGAGGCAATGGCCGGCGGCAAGCCTCATCCCATCAATTACGACCAGGTCCCCTGGTGCACCTATTGCGAGCCGGAGGTGGCCCGCGTGGGGCTCACCGAGAAGCAGGCTTCCGAGCGAGGGCACCAGGTGAAGAGCGGCAAGTTTCCCTTCTCCGTTCTGGCGCGCGCCCAGATTCTGGGAGAAACGGAAGGCTTCGTGAAGATCGTCTCCGAGCAGAAGTACGGGGAAGTGCTGGGTGTCCACATCATCGGGCCCAGGGCCACCGAGCTGGTGTCCGAGGGGGCCGCGCTCCTGCAATTGGAAGCCACCACCGAAGAAATAATCGCCACCATGCACGCCCATCCCACTCTTTCGGAAGCCATGGGAGAGTCGGCCCTCGATGTCCTGGGCCGCTCCCTGAACCGCTGAAGCCATGCCGCGAACCTCCCGCAACGCCGCGAAAAAGCACCCCAGGAAGGGGAAATCCGCCGAAAGCGCGCATCCGAAGCGCCCGGCCGAATCCTTGCCGGCCTCGGCCCTTTCCAAGTCGCAGCTTCTGGACCTCTATCGCTACCTGAAGCTGAATCGCATGATCGAGGAGCGTCTCTCCGCTCTCTACCGGCAGGGCAAAGTCCAGGGAGGCCTTTACAGCAGCAAGGGTCAGGAAGCCATCTCGGTGGGATCCGCCTATGCGCTGGCCACGCAGGATGTCCTCGCGCCGATGATCCGGAACCTGGGCGCGATGCTCGTGCGCGGAGTGAATCCGGTGGAGTTTTTCCTGCAGTACATGCAAAAGGAGGGAAGCCCCTGCAAGGGACGCGACACCTCGTTGCACTTCGGGGGGATCGACCGCGGCTTCGTTCCACCCATCAGCCACCTGGGCACGCTCATTCCCGTCCTCTCGGGCGTGGCTCTGGCGGGAAGGATGCAGGGGAAAAACCTGGTGGCGCTGACCTATATCGGCGACGGAGCCACCAGCACCGGCGACTTTCACGAGGGGCTCTCTCTGGCCTCCGTGAGGCGGCTGCCCCTGGTGGTTCTCATCGAGAACAATCGCTGGGCCTACTCCACTCCCGTCTCCGCCCAGTCGCTCCTTCTCGATCTGGCCGACAAGGCCCGGGCCTACGGAATTCCGCAAGGCGTGGTGGACGGCAACGATGTCCTGGCGGTGCACGAAGCCACATCCCGGGCGGCGGACCTGGCACGCCGGGGGCAGGGTCCCGTCCTCTTGGAGGCCAAGACGATGCGGATGCGGGGCCACTCGGAGCACGACGACGCCTGGTATGTCCCTGAAGAAGAGCGGCGCTTCTGGGAGAAGCGCGATCCGATCCTGCTTTACGAGAAGCACCTGCTCGGCACGGGGGTTGCGATCAAGGACGAGCTTTCCCGCATCGAATCGGCATGCGCCGCGCAGATCGATGCGGACCTGGCCATCGCCGAAGCGGCGCCCTTCCCCCGGCCCGAGTCGTGCGTCGAGGATATCTACGCGCCGGAGCAGGACGCTTCTGAAGGTCTGGCCGAGGAAGCTCCCCGCGCCGCGAGGAGAAGCTGATGGGCGAGCCAATCACCTACCTGGAGGCCATCCGGCAAGGGCTCTGGGAAGAGATGGAGCGGGACGAACGCGTGTTCATGCTGGGTGAGGACATCGGCGTCTATGGCGGCGCCTTCAAGGTCACCAAGGGTTTCTTGGAGAAGTTCGGCCAAGATCGGATCATCGACACCCCCATCGCCGAATCGGGGATTGTGGGCGCCGCCATCGGAGCATCGCTGATGGGAATGCGTCCGGTGGCGGAGATGCAATTCATCGATTTCATCGCCTGCGCCTTCAACCAGATCACCAATTTCGCCGCCAAGAGCCGCTGGCGCTACGGTGCCGGGGTCCCCATCGTCATCCGTGGCCCTTCCGGCGGGGGCGTGCGCGGCGGACCGTTCCATTCCCAGAACCCGGAGATGTACTACGTGCACACCCCCGGCCTCAAGGTCGTGGCGCCTGGAACGACCTACGACGCCAAGGGGTTGATCAAGGCTGCCATCCGGGACGAGGACCCGGTCATCTATCTGGAGCACAAGTACCTGTACCGGCTGCCCCGCATCAAGGAGGCTCTTCCCGAGGAGGACTACGTGGTGCCCATCGGCAAGGCCGCGCTCCGCCGCGAGGGCAAGGACATTTCGATGATCACCTACGGCGCCATGCAGCTGCACTGCATGGATGCCGCCGAGACGCTGGACAAGGAGGGGGTCAGCTCCGAGGTGCTGGATCTCCGCACCCTGCTTCCCCTCGATGCCGAGGCCATCGAGGCAACCACCAAGAAAACGGGAAAGGTCCTCATCGTCCACGAAGACACGCGCACGGGCGGCATCGCGGGCGAAATCACCGCGCTCATCAACGAGCGTGCCTTTGAATTCCTTGACGGACCGGTCACCCGGGTCACCTCTCCCGACGCGCCGGTCCCCTACAGCGCCGCCTTGGAGGATTATTTCCTTCCGAACTCCACCAAGGTCTTGCAGGCGGCGCGCGGGCTCCTCTCTTATTGAAGTTCCTTAAGGAGCACTGATGAAAGTCGAAGTGATCATGCCGCAGATGGGCGAGAGCATCCAGGAAGGGACCGTCGTCAAGTGGCTCAAGAAGCCGGGAGACAAGGTGAAGCGGGACGAGCCGATCCTGGAAATCTCCACCGACAAGGTCGACGCCGAAATCCCCTCCCCTGCCGCCGGCGTGCTGTCGGAGATCAAGATCGGCGAAGGGAAAACGGTGGAGATCAAGACGGTCCTGGGCACGATCGACACGGAAGGCCAAGTGACCGCCGCGGCTTCCGGGCCCGCGGAGGCCGGCTCGCCGGCCCCTGCCAGTCCGGCATCGGTTTCCGGCGGTGCCATCTCAGCCGGTGACGATGCAGCGAAGCGAGCCGCGAAACCTGTGGCCGCTCCCTCCCGCTCCCCCGAGCCGGCTCGCACGGCGGCTCCAGCGCCAACTCGGCCTTCCCCCGGGACGCTTGAAGAGCGCATCCGGACGCGATCCTCTCCCCTGGTGCGGCGCATGGCGAAAGAGGCCAACGTCGACATCGCCACGATCACCGGCAGCGGCATCTCGGGGCGCGTCACCAAGCACGACTTCCTGAGCTACCTGCAAGGATCAGGAGCCCGCGGATCGGCAGCCTCCGCGGCTGCGGCTCCCGCGGCGCCCGCCATCGCCTTCAAACCTGGGGAAAGGGTCATGGTCGAGCCACTTTCCGTCATGCGCCGGAGAATCTCCGAGCATATGGTGGCCAGCAAGCGCACCTCGGCCCATGTCCATTCCTTCTTCGAGGTGGACTACAGCGTGGTGGAGCGGATTCGCAAGGAAAAGAAGGAGGCGTTTCTGGAGCGGCACGGGGTCAAGCTGACCTACCTCCCGTTCATCCTGCAAGCCACCGTGGAGGCGCTCAAGGCCTTCCCGGCGATGAACGCATCGGTGGATGGCGAGAATCTCGTCTACAAGAAGGACATCAACCTGGGAGTGGCGGTGGCGCTCGACTGGGGGCTCATCGTCCCGGTGATCAAGAACGCCGAGGAGCGCAACCTGGCCGGGCTGGCCAAGGCCACGGTGGATCTCGCGGAGCGGGCCCGGGTGAAGAAGCTGCTGCCCGACGAGGTTCAGGGCGGCACCTTCACCATCACGAACCCCGGCATTTTCGGGAGCCTTTTCGGGACCCCCATCATCAACCAGCCTCAGCTGGCCATCCTGGGAGTCGGGACCATTGAGAAGCGCTTGAAGGTACAGGACGAAGCCATCGCCATCCGGACCATGGGATATCTGTCCATCGGCTTTGACCACCGTATCATCGATGGGGCCGTGGCTGATCAGTTCATGTCACACCTGAAGAAGACGCTGGAGAATTTCGACCCGCGCCTGGCTTGAAATCCGATGCAGACTCTCTCCTCCACCCTCCCGCGCGCCGGCGCAGCACTTCCGCGGCCCCCTGGATTGAGGGCCTCATGGCTCGGCAGGGTACCCTATGCCGACGGGTTGCGGCTCCAGGAAAAACTCGTCCAGGAATGCCAGAAGGAGACGGGAGAATACACTTTGCTTCTGCTGGAGCACCCCGCGGTGGTAACGCTGGGGCGCGGGGCCGACCCCTCCCACCTCCTTTTCACGCAGGCGGCGATCCGCGAAACAGGGGTGGAAGTGTTCGAAACCGGGCGGGGAGGTGACGTGACCTACCACGGCCCCGGGCAGCTGGTCGGCTATCCGATCCTCCTGCTCCCTGCACCGTTCAGGGACCTGCACCTCCTGATGCGCATGGTTGAAGAGGTCCTCATCGGCGTGGCCGGCGATTTCGGCATTCAGGCCGGACGGGTGGAAGGGCTCACCGGGGTCTGGGTGGGGAATGAAAAGCTGGCGGCCATCGGGATGCGCGTGTCGCGCTGGGTCACTTCCCACGGTTTTGCGCTCAATGTCGCAACCGATCTTTCCGGATTCGACCTCATCGTCCCGTGCGGAATACGCGGGCGAGGCGTGACCTCCCTTTCCCGGCTCCTGGGCCGGACCGTCGACATGCAGGGCGCGGTTCGCTCCACAATCACCCATTTCGCTCGCGTGTTCCAATGCGAGCTTGCAGGCGAGACCCATGTCCGAGGCTGAGAACATCGCCAAGCGCGCTCCCACCCGCCGGCGTTTTCCGGTGGATCTTCCTGTCGTCGCTGAGAAGGCGCGCTCCCCCAAACCGCCCTGGCTCAAGATCCGCCTGCGGACCAACGATCACTACAAGTCGGTGCGGCGCACCATGGAGACGCTGAACCTCCACACGGTTTGCGAAGAGGCGCACTGCCCCAACATCTACGAGTGCTGGGGCGAAAAAACCGCCACCTTCATGATCCTGGGGGATGTCTGCACCCGGCGGTGCGGCTTTTGCGCGGTTCTGACCGGCACGCCCGGCAGGGTGGATTCGGAAGAGCCGGCGCACCTGGCGGAGGCGGTGGAGAAGATGGGGCTGGCCCACGCCGTGATCACTTCCGTGGATCGGGACGACCTGGCGGATGGAGGAGCCTCCCACTTCGCGGCGGTCATCCGCGCGGTGCGAGCGCGGGTGAGCGGCTGCGCCGTGGAGATCCTGACCCCCGATTTCAAAGGCGCCGCGGGCGCGCTTGAAATCGTGCTTGCGGCCTCCCCCGATGTCTTCGCCCACAACATCGAAACGGTGCCGCGCCTCTACCGGACCGTGCGGCCCGGCTCAGTGTACCGTCATTCCCTCTCACTGCTGGAGCAGGCCAAGGAGATGGGAGCCCCCCTGACCAAGTCGGGGTTCATGCTGGGGCTGGGGGAGTCGAGAGACGAGATTCGGGGAGTCTTGAGCGACCTGCGCGCCGCGCGGGTGGACATCGTGACCATCGGCCAGTACCTGCAGCCGAGCGCCGGACATCTTCCGGTCCAGCGGTACGTTCCTCCGGAGGAGTTCGAGGAGATCCGGAGCGAGGCGATGCCTCTGGGATTCCATCATGTGGAGGCGGGCCCGCTGGTCCGCTCTTCGTATCACGCCTCCCGGCACGTCCAGCAGCAGTCCGATTCGACGGCGCGGCCGTGAGAGGTCAGGCGCTGCCGGTGTTGCTGGGGCTACTGCTCGGATTGCGCCACGCCTTCGAGCCGGATCACCTGGCGGCGGTGGCCGCGCTCATGGGAAGGCCGGGAAGAGCGGGACGATTCAAGGCGGGGCAGGTCGGGGCGATGTGGGGGGCGGGTCACGCCACAGCTCTGCTCACCGCAGGCTCTGCCGTCATCCTCCTGGGTTGGCGGGTACCGGCGGGGGTGGAGTCGTTCCTGGAATTGGCAGTGGCCGCGGTGCTGATCCTGTTAGGAGGCCGAATCCTCCTGCACCAGCTTCGCCGGGATCGAGCCCACCTGCACCTGCACGAGCATGACGGTGTGGCGCATGCGCACCTGCACTTTCACCATGGGGAAGGACACGGAGCCCATACGCACCGCCATCCTCTCCAGCAGTGGCTCCACCCCTCCCGACGGCCCTTTTTGGTGGGCATGATTCACGGTCTCTCAGGTACCGCCGCCGCCACGCTTCTGGTTCTGGCCGCTTCCTCCTCCCCGGTCTCAGCGCTGCTGGCCCTGGCTTTGTTCGCCTCGGGGGCTCTGCTCGGAATGGCGATCCTGAGCTGGATTCTCAGCCTTCCCCTGGCGGCCGCGCAGAAAAGCTCCACCGCGCTCTTCGGGGCGCTCCAGCTGACCTCGGGAGTGGGTTGTCTGACGGTGGGTGCGGGTCTCGCAGGCAGAATCCTGAGCGGAATGTGAGAAAATCGCCGGGAATCGTGTTGAGAGGAATCGAGATTTCATCGATAGACCGACGAGTTGGACCGGATCTTCGCCGGATGGAGCGCCTTCACCCATGACCGCTGTTCGGACGGTAGTCGCCGTCACCTCCGACCTGACCTTTCGATCGCGCATCGAGGTGACGCTTCGCAATGCCGGCATTCCCGTGCTCTTCGTGAACGGAGCCGGCCTGAGCGCAGCCTTGCGCGACTCCCCTCCCTCGCTGCTTCTCGTCGACTATTCGGGCCTCGACGATACCGGATGGGAAGCCATCGGCGCGATGAAGCGCTCCAAGTTGAGCTCACGGGTGCCGCTGGTTGCCTACGGCCCGCACATGGACCTGCAGGGACGGGATCGGGCCAAGGGCGCCGGCGCCGATGAGGTGGTGGCCAACTCACAGATCGCCGCACAGCTGGTGGAAATCATCCACCGTCATACCGGCGCGAGACTGCCTCCCACGACCCTTCGCCTGGGGCATAGTCCCGACCCGGATGATGCCTTCATGTTCTATCCCCTGGCCTGTGGAAAAATGGACACCCAGGGCATCCGGTTCCAGCAGGTTCTCCACGACATCGAGACCCTCAATCGGATGGCGCTGGACGGGGACATCGAGATCACAGCAGCTTCGGTTCACGCTTACGCCCACCTGCACCGGCGCTATGCGATTCTTCCTTGCGGAGGCAGCTTCGGGGACGGCTACGGTCCTCTCCTGGTGAGCCGCCGCCCCATGGCCGCGGAAGATCTTCCTGGAAAGCTGATCGCCGTCCCCGGGACACTCACCTCGGCCTACCTGGCGCTGCGCCTTTTCGCCGGTGAAGTGAGGACGACCGTGGTCCCGTTTGACCAGATACCCGACTTCGTTCTGCAGGGAAAAGCCGATCTCGGATTGCTCATCCACGAGGGGCAGCTCACCTATTCGACCGCGGGGCTGCACAAGGTGGCGGATCTAGGCGAGTGGTGGAAAGCGGAAACCAGCCTTCCTCTGCCCCTGGGTGTCAACGTGGTTCGCAAGGACCTGGGAGAGGAGCGCTGCCGCCAAATGGCGCATCTTCTCAGGGACGCCATCGAGCACTCCCTTTCCCACCGGGAGGAAGCGCTGACCTACGCCATGCAGTTCGGCCGCGGGCTCGAGAGAAAGCTCGCCGATCGCTTCGTCGGAATGTACGTCAACGACTTCACCCGAGACGCGGGATCCTCCGGGCGCCGTGCCATAGCCGAGTTCCTGGACCGCGGCCATCGCGCCGGCCTGCTGCCCGAGAAGGTAGCTCCCGAGTTCGTGGAGCTCTAAAGCTTTGATGGACACCAGCCTTCTCGAAAGGCTTCGCGGCCAAGGCGCCCTTTTCTCCACCGACCCTTCCGGAACGAACGTGGATTCCTTCGGTGATCCCGCCCGTGAAGCGGCGGCCGCGCTCACCGGCAGGGTCGTGGCACCGCGGTCTTCCCTCGGCCTGGTGGTCCTTCGAGGCAAGGACCACCGCGATCTGCTGCAGAGAATCTCCACCAACGAAATCAACACTTTGAAAGCCGGCGAGGGAACCCTGACCGCGTTTTTGAATCCACGCGGCAGGATCGTCGATCTTGTCCACGCCGTGGCGGACGAGGATCATCTGCTTCTGATTACCTCCGCCGGAAATGGCAAGCGCATCCACGAATGGATCGACAGCTTCATCTTCCGTGAGGACGTGACGGTTGAGGAGTCATCCGAAGTCACCCTGATGGGGCTGTTCGGTCCCGCTGCAGGGCCGCTACTCGAAAAGCTCACGGGGCTCGCTAACCTGGAGGTTCTTCGGACGGCCTGCCATCAGGACGTCCGACTGAACCAAATGCGACTGCGAATCATCCGAACCTTCCCCCTGGCTGGATCGGGATTCCTCACGCTGGTGGCCTCCGAAGACGCGCCCACTCTCTGGGAAGCGCTGGTAGGAGCGGGCGCCGTCCCCGCCGGAGAGCAGGCCCTGGAGCGGTTGCGGGTGGATGCCGGAGTTCCAGGGCTGGGACACGAGTTGTCCGAGGATCACAATCCTTGGGAGGCCGCGCTGGACCAGGCCATCAGCCTGACAAAGGGATGCTATACGGGGCAGGAAGTCGTGGCACGCCTCAACACCTACAAGAAGGTGCAGAGAAGACTCGCGGGGCTGGTTTTGGACGGCCAGGAAATCCCCAAGGTGGGATCCCAGATTTTCCAAGCCCTTCGCCCGGCGGGACATGTGACCAGCAGCGCCCCCTCTCCGCGGGACGGAAAACCGATCGCGCTCACCTTCCTGACTCTGCCACACCCGCCCCTGGGTGCGCGTGTCGAGGTGGACTCGGGCGGCACTCGGCTTGCCGGACGGACTCGCGCGCTGCCCTTCCTCAGCTAGTCAGCAGGCACCGCCCCGCCTGGAGGCGGCGCCCCCTTATCGCCACGTGACCGTCTCCCTCGATTCCTGTTTGACATGCACTCCTTCCAGGCGGCTGCGGCGAAGGCACCCTGGGGACCGACTCATCCGCGATCCCGCGCCCCAACAACCTCCCCTGCCCATGAAGTTCGGGCGGGCGATCCTCCTGTCTTGGATTAACCCAGCGACGCCTCGGCGATGATTTCGTGTAATTTTGCCAGCCCGTCGGTGAGCGCGGCGGGACCGGGCTGCAGGATGAGGGCCGACTTGATCTCGTAGATCTTCCCTCGCCTTACCGCGGGAATTCGATCCCAGCCGGGGCGATTGCGAATCGTGTCGAACCGGACCTTCCTGCCACACCAGGAGCCGATGATCACCTCGGGCTCCCTCCTGGCCACTTCCTCGAGCCCCACGATTCTACCGGCGCCGTCCTGGCGCCCGCGCAGCTCCGGAAAGATATCCGAGCCGCCCGCAACCTCGACCAGCTCACTGACCCACCGGATCCCTGAAATCAGGGGATCGGGCCACTCCTCGAAGAAAACCCGGGGGCGCCTTAACAGCGACTCCCCTTTCTCGCGCACCCTCTCGACCCCTTCTGCCAGCTCCTCGATGAGAGCCTGGGCCTGGGGGTCCATGCCGATCATCCCACCCAGGATACGAACCATCCCGTAAATCTCATCGATGCTGCGCTGATTGAAGGTCATCACCCAGACCCCTTTCCGGATCAGCTCCCGGACGATATCGGCCTGCAGGTCCGAGAAGGCCAGGACCAGGTCGGGCCTCAGCGCCAGGATTTTCTCGATATTCGCTTGGATGTAGGCCGAAACCCTTGGCTTCAAACGGGCTTCCGGGGGCCTGACCGTGTAGCCGGATACCCCCACCACTCGGTCACCTGCTCCGAGTCGGTAAAGGACCTCCGTGGTTTCCTCGGTAAGACATACGATTCGGGCCGGATAGGCCGATTCCATCATCACCTCGAGGGGAGCCCCCGCGGCCAAGCGGTATGCAAGGCTGCAGGAGAGCGGATTATAGCCAACCACTCCCGGACCGGCATGAACTACAGGCCCTCCCCCGAAAAGGCTTGCAAATCAGGCGGTTCACCGTAATATTACGCCTACCATTTTTGGTTAATGCCGCCATTTCTCACTCCTTGGACCAAATCGAGGGGCGGGGGAGGGGGGATATTTTCAACTTCTAGAGGGAATTCCAGAGGACAACCTATCTCGAAACTCAGTCCCGCGTAGAGAGGGGCTGCGGTGGACCAACGGGGGTGCGACTCTGCTCGCCACACTGCCGTTTTGCCCTCCAACAGCGCTTGCGGGACTCTTTGGGGGCAGATCTTGAGTCCAAAACTCTCGGCACGAATCGGCAGCAAGATCCTCCTTCTCACCGTCGCAGTATTAACCCTCACCACCATCGCCTCCCTCCAAAGCTGGGCCACCAAAGTTGCAGGCCATCCCGACCTCCAGCAAGGGGACCGGCGGGACATTGATCCGGAGGCGATGAACTACTTCGCCCGCCTCCGTCCCAAACTCCACGAGCGCCGGCTGGGGCTCAATCCTCTCGGAGAGTCGTTCCGGCCGAACATTCCTCCCCCACAGCAACGCAAAGGACTCATCCATTCCGCTGTGGGGTTCGTGGATTTGAAGAAATCTACGGGACTGGATTTCCTTCCGGCAGGTTTGCGCGGCAGGAAGGAGTTCCGCTCCGGAGGCGGCAAGGACGTTCTGCTGATTCAGGTGAGCGGCGCGGCCCTCAAGGAGCTTGGGTTCGACGCCATCGAGGAGAGACTGCGCGGCATGGGGATCGCGGTGGTGAGCAGCGTCCCCGAGCGCGGCCTGGTGCTCGTCGGAGAAGCTGCGGCCCTGCGTCGTGCCCGGGCCGCGGAATTCGTGGAGGCGTCCACGATATATCCGCCAGGCCTCAAGCTGGATCCGACGCTCGGCTCCACGGCGCTGATTTCAAAGCTGCGCGCCGCCTCCAGAGAGTTGGATCTGGTGGCGGAGATCTGGCCCGGCTTCGCAAGGGGTGAGGTCCTGTCCGACGCCCGCGCTGTCCTGGGCGCGGATCTGGTGGCGCTGCGCGGAGAAACCGATGGGACCCTGCAACTGCGGGCCACGCCTGAAAAAATCGCGGCGATCGCGGACATTCCGGGCATCCGCCACATTCAGGAGGACATGGAATTCCTCCTGTCCAGTGCCGAAGTCCACACTACCGCCCAGGTGGGCGAGGTGGAGCACACGGGCGGGGCCACTCCCTACTGGGACCTGGGGGTGGATGGAGGGGGGCTGGGTTTGGGCTCCGCCGTGCCCCCGCAGATTGTGGCGATCACCGACAACGGCGCGTCGACTGATGCAGCATCCTTCGCTCACAGCAACACCCCCCTGAACGGAGCGCAGATCGCGGCCCTCATCGCCGGGGGGAATCACCGCAAAGTGGCTGCTTACCATCTCATCGGCCCCCACGCCCCCGGATCTATCGGGGAGACCTGCGACGGCGTGCTCTCCGGCTCCAGCACGCACGGCAACGTGGTGGGCGCCATCGTCGCTGGTTTCCCGTCAGCTCTGGGGGCCTATGCGACGATCTCGCCCCTGCCGGGTTATGTGCGGACCAATATCAACATGGACGGTATCGCTCGGGGCGCCCGGCTGGTGGTGCAGGATGCCGGAAGCGACGCGGATTGCCCCTTGGCGGAGATGGTGGAGCATGGCGGGAACATCAATCCAGGATCCCTAACCGATCGCATGACTGAGGCCAGGGACGCCGGGGCCCGGTTGCACGTGATGCCCTTCGCGGTGCCGAACTTCTCCACCAACACCAGCTCGAGTAACCTGGGGGCCTACACGACCGAGTCGTCTCAGATCGATACCTTCCTGGCCAACAACCTGGACTACATGGTATTCAGCCCGGTGGGGAATTACGGATTCAGCCTCACCAACGCCAGAGATCTGATCCCAGACTTGTTCGATGGGATTTCCAACGCCCAAAGCGACCCGCAATGCGGCATAGGGATCTGCCGTCCCCTGCAAACCGCTCCTCCCGCGACCGCCAAGAATTCCATCACCACCGGAGCGGTCTGCGAGGACGTCCAAACCATGTTCGGGGACTTCAACGAAGAAGAAAACGTCACCAATTACACCTCCAAGGGCCCCGCCACGGTCGCGAGCCTGCGCACCGCTCCCATCCTGACGGGCGTGGGAAACGACCGGACCCCCACGGGAGGCGGTCCACTCACTTACGGCATGGCGGCAATCCGCTCCACCGACAACAACCAGGACGGCACGGTGGAGGCGGCGCTCGATCAGCACAATCGAGGGACTTCGTTCGCGGCAGCCACCGTCACGGGCCAGGCGACTCTGGCGCGGGACTACTTCGCGCAGGGGTTCTATCCCACCGGGACCCGCGTCGACGCCGATCGGATCTCCAACGTCTCGGGCGCCCTGATGAAAGCCCTCCTGGTCGCCTCGGCCAATTTCTCCGAGGAGTTGATCGGACAGGTTTCAGGCGCGCTCTCCATGGACGGCAGCGACCTGCTGGTGGACTCCTCCCGCGGCGTGGACCTGGCCACGGTGGGAGTGATAGGCAATAACCGGCAGGGGTACGGCCGTGCCATCGTCTCGCAGGTCCTTCCCATCGCCAACTGGCCCTACACCCTGGCGCTGGGGGCGCCCAACACTCCCGAAAACCCTTCCCCGGGGCTCGTGGTCTGGGATTACGTGGGAACGGCGGAGAGCACCATCAATAACACCTCCCGCATCGAGATTGACCACCAGTTTCGGATCACATCCAATCAGGGGCAGGTCCGTGTGGCGCTGGCCTGGCCGGATCCCCCCGGCGATCTGCTGGTCAACGACCTGGACCTCGAATTGGTGTCCCCCTCCGGCAAGATTTACGACGGGAACAGCTATAACCCGCTCAACGCGGTGGTCGGGCAGTGGAGCGTCGCCCGGGACATTTCCTCCACCGACGTGGCGGATATCCGGAACCCGGTGGAAGCCATCCATCTTTCCAGCGACCCGGATCGGGACGCCGCCACGAACGACAACCAGCTTGAAGTGGGCGTTTGGACCGTCAAGGTGTTTCGTGGCACCGCCGGCGCATCTCCGGGTCTGATTACCGTGAACATCAGCCTGAAGGAAGACGCCAACAACAACTTCCACCTGGACGACAACGTCTGCAACGTGCGGAGCCTCAACAAGGGGGCTCCCTGCACCGGGGACGGGGAGTGTACCGGGAGCGATCCCTTGCGCGCCTGCGGTGAGGATCTTGATGACGACGGCATCCAGGACACAGGCGGACAAGGCTTCGCCCTGGTTGTGTCGGGACCGGTGGTCACCGTGTCGGGAGTCTTTAACCCGCCCTCCCACCTCAACCTGCCACAGAGCTATGTGCGATTCGACAAGATCCGATATACCTGTTCCGATTCGGCGGGCCTCAGGCTCTACGATGTGGACACCAATGCCACGGCTCTCGGTTCCAGCGTCACCATCGTGGTGAAAGATCCGTCCAATGCCGTTGTGGACACCGAGACGAGCCTCTCTTTCGCCGACACGGGCAACCAGGGCTTCTCGTCGATATCCCTGCCGGTGAGGCGGATTTCGGGGGGCATGGGGGCGGTGAACAATGGAATCCTGGAGGCGGACAGTGGCTACACCCTGGTCGCCACCCACACCGACTCGCCACGCAACGCCATCGGTATCGCCCCGGTCAACTGCCAGCCCGATCTCCTCGGGGGCCTGTTCGGGAATCCGGGGGGGCGAAATCTCTCCGATCTGATCTTCGGGGGCTGCGACAACGACCAGTTCCTGGATGCCGGTGAGACGGTGACCTATTCCGTGGCCATCGTCAACAATTCCATCGTCAACACCTACACGGGCGTGACGGCCACGCTCACGGCCTTCCAGGCGGATGGAGTCACTCCCTCCACGAAGATCACGGTGCTGGATTCTCCCAAGAGCATCGGCCGGATGCCGGCGGGCCAGCCGGTGGGGATCACCTTCTCGCTGAAGGTAGCTTCCGATGTCGCCACGCAAGGGAACAAGGTGGTGCTCAAGCTGACCCTGGCTCAGGCCACCGGCGGAACTCTGCTCTCCCAGGCGAGCTTCGCGTTCACCCACGCCACAGCTGCCAACAAGGAGGCGTTCCACTATTCCACCGACTTCCCTTCCGGGACCGGATCCCCGGTGGCCCGAGACCTCAACCGAACCCTGGTCATCGAGCCCAACGATCGCCCCGGCCTGACGCTGGGCGCGGTGGATGAGACGGTGCAGTTCTCCAGCCTCTTCTTCACCGATCCTTCCACCACGCGGATCAACAACCAGATTCAGGGGAGTGACGAGCCCTATCCGGTCAACGGCATCTTGATTGGCGCAACCGATCCCAACGGGAACGGCATCCTGGATCGGGGCATTCTGGCTTCCGGCTCCCCCTCGACTGCGGATTTGATTCCATGGGACTTCGATCTAAACACCGGCGGGTGGTACAGCGCCAGAGACCCCCAGTCCAAGACGGGCAATTCGCCGGCGACCCTGCCTCTGTGGCACTACGTGACCAACGGCAAGTGCGGCTTCCAGACCCAGAGCAAAGCCAACTGTGTCCTGGCCAACGGCACGCCGGGGAACGACCCCGACGGCGGCGGCCCATCCCCCTGCGCCGCCATTCCCGCCGGGCTTGGCGGCTTTGTTGCCGGCATGTGGCACACGGGCGACGGCACTCTGACCGCCGATTCCGTCAATTGCGGTAATTACGGCGTGCCCTTCAGCAGCTCCACTCCCACACGAGCCGAGTTGCTCTATGACGTCATGTTCAGCCCGGTGATCCAGAAAGTGCACCAGGGGCTGGACGCGGCGGGATTCCCGTTCACTGTGGAATTCCAGCGCCTGGGATACAACGCCACGGTCCAGTTCGGCTCCGAGGCCACCTTCATCACCGACATCGACAACAACATCGACAACCCCAACCCCAACTCCATCCTGGGAGAGCCGCTGGTGGGCGATGGGATCACCTATTACCTGTCAAGTCTCCTGGGGCCGGTGGATCCTTATTACACCCTCACTCAATATTCTCAGCTGACCTTCGGCCCCACCACGGATCCCGACGGCTCGCTGTCGCTGGCGACTCCGGCGGTGAGCGGAGATGAAACCGGCTTCCCGGGCTTCGACAGCGCCAGCACCAATCCTTACGCGGTCAAGCCCAAGATCCCGACGGCGCCCATCAACCTCCGCCCGTTCCCGGGCCCCAATGAAGCGCACATCGGGACCGATACGGTGGCGGGGCCGTCGCGTAACGTGGACATCAGCCTGGTGGGATATGAGAACACGGGACTTCAGTTCTACGTGCCCGGCGACGCCGGAAACCGCTTCCAGATCGGATTAGGCTTCCTGCTGTTCGAGGGAAGCACGGGAGCATCGGCGGGAGATTACGGCGTAGGCGTGGACGACGTGGTCTTCGAATGGGACGAAGTCCATCCCGTCGCGGAGTCCCCCTCGGCCTGCAGTCTCATCGGGGGGACCTGTTCCGGAGGCTCGGCCGACGGCCAGCCCTGCGCCAACAACGTCCAATGCCCCGGCGGCACCTGCAATCCGGTGCCTGGCGCCATAGCGGCAGGGCTTCCCTGCGCCACACTGGCGGTGGACCGCACCAACCTCTACGACTGCGATCAGACCCTGACGGTCACCATCAATGACCCCAAGGTGAACTCGGATCCCGTGCGGGGCTCTCCCACCGTCGTGGACACGGTCCAGTTCCGCGCTTATTCGAATGCCGATCCCTTCCCCGGCGAGATGTCGGTCGCCACCGAGACCGGCGTGAACACCGGGGTTTTCAAGGGATCATTCACCGTCTCGGGGACCTTCAACTCCCCCGCAGTCCTGTTCGTGGTGCCCTCCACCGAGCAGAACATTTTCGTGGCCTACGAGGACCCGTTGTGCGATTCAAACCGCAACGGCGCTTTCGGGCAAAGCGGCTTCCTGAATCTGGACGGGGATGGATTGGATGCGGCCTCGGGGCGGGACGGCGTGTGCGACACCGCCGACGATATCCCCGGCCTGTTCGGAGCCGATGGAAAGTGCGGCGCCCAGAAGCACTGCAGCAACAACCCGGCCCAGGTGTGCGCCGTGAACGGCGATTGCGGAGCCGGCACTTGCCAGAGCGCCACCATCGACGACCTGGGCGACAATTGCGCCTCCACCTACAACAACCTCCAGCCCGATCAGGACAATGACAAGGTGGGAGACGTCTGCGACAACTGCCCCTTCCTCTCCAACCCCGACCAAGCCGACGTGGATCTGGATGGCGTGGGAGATCGGTGCGACTGGGATGATGTGGATTCCGACGGCGTGGCCAACGAAGTGGACAACTGCCCCGATTTGTACAATCCCACCCAGGCCTGCACCGGCGGCTGCCTGATCGGCACCGCCTGCAACAATGCCCAGGACGCCGACGGAGACAGCATCGCGGACAAGGACGACAATTGCATGCTGACCTCCAACGCCACCCAAATCAATGTCGACCGGCTGGATCCCTTCACCGCGGCGGTGGTGGACAAGCTGGGCGATGCCTGCGACGGCGATTGCAGCGGAACCTGCACCGGCGGAAGCCGAAACGGCCTCGCCTGCTACCTGGCCCCCGACTGTCCCGGAGGCGCCTGCACCGGGCGAACCTGCACCACTTTCAACGACGACACGGACAAGGATCAGGTGCGGGATCAGCTGGACAATTGTCCCGTCACCTCCAACCCGACCACGCTGCCCGGGAGCAATCCTCCGGTCCAGGCGGACGGGAATTTCAACGGGAAGGGGGATGCATGCGATCCCGCGGGAAGCTTCGATGAGACCGGCAACGGCGTCCCCGATGACGTGGAGAACGGCCCCTTCTACGCCCTGGCCGTCTCCTGCGACAAGGTGCCGCTGGCCGACATCGTGATCCTCAAGACTCTGGTCCGGGATCTTCCGGAGGTGGCGGTTTGCGGAGCGGGCGGAGCCTCCGCTTGTGGTGACGGCGACGTGTTCGCGGACGCCGGCGAGATGGTAAGGGTCCGTCTCGTCCTGCAGAATATCTCCACCCAGAGCCTCAGCGGCATCACGCTGTCCCTTTCCACCTCGGATTCGGACATCACCTGCATCACCGACACCGCCATTCGGATTCCCTCGATTCCCGCGGGCGGCACCGTCGACACGCGAACCCTGGGCACGTGCGCCTCGGGGATCAAGGCGGGGCAACGCTGTTCCTCCGCCGCCGACTGCCCGGCTTCCACCTGCACCGCGTTCGGGCCTGATGGCGACTACTTCGAGATGGTGATCGCGCCGAACGTGAACACCACCGACGTGACCAATCCGGCTCGCGCCAACCTGACGCTGACTCTCAATTCAGACCAGGCGGGGGGAACCTCCCGCACGATTCCCGTCTCCTTCGTGGAAGACCTGGACCTGCCAGGTGGCGCACCCCCGGCCTATACGGCAAGCCGTTGCACCGTGGACAGCGCCACGCCGGGAGCCACCTGCTCCATCGATGCTAATTGCCAGGACGGGACCCATCCCGTGGCGAAGTGCCTCCCGGGGCTCATTTATGAAGGATTCGAGACCACGACCGGATTCCCGGGCACCATCGGCGTAATCCAGAGCAGCGGGACCGGTCCAGGTCTGATCCCCGGCAAGGCCTGTTTCGGCGCCATGGAAGTCCTGGGATTGACCGCACCGTCCGGCTGCCAGATCGATCCCGACAACGACAACGACTGGCACATTCACGGCATCACCTCTCCCGATCTGGGTAAGGCGTTTCAAGGGAACCAGTCGGCTCACTGGGGTCTGCACACCGTCCCCACGGACCGCGCGGGCGATACCGTCCACCTCCGGCAGATCGCGGCCTTCGTCACCAACCCCATCAACCTGACGCTGACCCCTGCCGTCGACGACCTGTTCCTCTCCTTCCATCACATCGTCGATCTGGTGGACGACAACCGGGTGAATTTCGCCCCTGGCCAGGCTGGCGACTACGCCGACGTGCAGATTCAAGTGGACAACGATCCCAACCCCGCCACGGACAACTTCGGCAGGTGGCAGAAGCTGGAGCCCTTCGAAAACGTCTACGACCACACGCCGCAGGTTTTCTCCTGGTTCGCTTACTGCCATTTCACTCCGGGAGATGCCTCCGCTGCCACGAATCCGGCGGTCTTCGGCGAGACCATGTGCTTCCCGGACGGAGTCTGGTCCCATTCCGGCAACGTCCTGGGGGCCAACAAGTTCAGCTTTTTCCAGGCGCAGGGCCCGGGATTCCTGGGCGCTAGGGGGGATGGAGTCTGGGTGCAGTCCCGCTTCAATCTGTCCCTTTTCCTGGGTCAGCGGGTGAAGATCCGATGGGTCGGCCAAACCTGGGCCGGGTTCAACAACGGCTGGGAGTCGTATCTGCAGCCCCCCGGCAGCGCTCCGCCGTTTGATCTGGGCTTCAACGACGACGGTTGGTGGCTCGACTCTGTCCAGATCACCGGCGCAGTCCAGACCCCCTTCGTCCCGATCCTGGAGCCCACATCTCTTCCGCTGGCCAGCCAGTGCCCCGCCATCAACAGCCCGGCGAACTGCGACGAGGCGGTGGGTACGAGCAACGGCATCAATCCGTTGCTGGTCCTGACCGACAGCGACGGAGACGGCGCACTGGCACCCGGCGAGACGTTCCGCCTCGATGCCCTGGGCACGGACAACCCCGGCGGCTGCAAGAACGGCATCCTGCAGTTCCAGTTCTTGAAGGATGGCCTGGTGGCCCAGGATTGGTCCACCACCACTTCTTATATCGCGGGATTCGAAGGCTTGGCTCAATACACCGCCCAAGCCCGCTGCAGCACCGATTTTTCATGCACCTCGGCGCCGTTCGATCTCAATGGAATCGTCAGCGGCGGAACCTCGGCGCTGCAGGGGATCTGCCCGGTCATCCCCAGCCCTGTTGCCCTGCCCGACATGATGCTCAGCGGTGCGCTGATCACCACCATCAGCATTCCGAACCTGTTGGACCAACCCACGGGCGAGACCACTTGCTCGCCGCCCGTGCCTCCATCCGTCCAGTACACCATCGGCCCGATGCTGCCTTCCACCTACGGGCATAACCTCCTGCGCACCGACGGCACGGGCCGGTTGATAGGAAGCGGGACCTGCGTCACCGGTCCCTTGGTCGGGGCGAGTTGCTTCAGTAATACGGAATGCACCACCCCGGGCAACCCAGGCACCTGCTCCGGTGGCGGCGGGGTACTTCAAAAGTTCAAGGAGTTCCAGGGGGCGGGGGGCAATTGCGCCGACTCAAATACCTCCTCCTGCAACATCGACGTCACGCCCCTGGCCCAGTGCGAGCCGGCTTCCCTGGTGCATGCGCCTCACCCGGTGGATTTCGTGGACAGCGCCGTGCCAGGGTTCTTCTGCCAAGGGGATCCGCTCTCCATCAACGTGCCCTGCGTCAACGACACGCCCTGCAAGGTCTCGCCGAATTCCCGTGGTACTTGCTCGTCGGGCCTCTTCTATTATCTGGCTGCGGCCCACACCAACGCGGGACCAGGGGGGACGCTCACGCACAACCAGTACAATGGCTCCCCGGCGCTTCTCCACGTGGCCAGGACCGACGCCGGGGACCTGGACATTCCGTACACCTTCGGGCCCTATATCGATCCGGCCTCTGCTACGAACTGTCCATAGGTCTTCCCAAGACTGTCGAAGGCGGGGTCGCTTGAACCCCGCCTTTTTTTTGGTCTGACAATTTGTGCGGCCGATTCCTACCTCTTCGGCTCGGGGGGCTGCGGCAGGTCGGGAATCTTCGCGATGGCCTGGGGGG
>JAKEFJ010000016.1 GCA_022616665.1 Acidobacteriota bacterium | reverse complement strand
TCAGGACCACCTGGGGCTCCAGAGCGTATTCCCGCATGATCTCGCGACCCACCAGGAGGTTGAATTTCTGGTCGGTGCCTCCCATCTCCACGTCCGCCTTCAGCGCCACCGAGTCGTAGGCCTGCGCCAGAGGGTAGAGGAATTCGTGGATTCCGATGGGCTGGTTCGCCTTGAAGCGTTTGGTGAAATCGTCCCGTTCCAGGATTCGGGCGACGGTGTACTTGGAAGCGAGGCTCACCCAGTCGTAGGAAGTCAGGCTGCCCAGCCACCGGCTGTTGAATTCCACCCGGGTCTTCTCCGGGTGCAGGATCTTGAACACCTGCTGACGATAGGTCTGCGCGTTGGCTTCGATCTGTTCCCGGCTCAGCGCCGGGCGGGTTTTCGAGACCCCCGTTGGATCCCCGATCAATCCGGTGAAATCCCCGATGACGAAGAATACCTCGTGTCCGAGATCCTGGAAATGCTTCATCTTCCTCATCACGACGGTGTGGCCCAGATGGATATCCGGCGCCGAGGGATCGAACCCGACCTTCACTCCCAGGGGCTTCCCTTCCCGGCGGGACTTCTCCAGCTTCGCTTTGAGCTCTTCCTCGCGGATGATCTCCACCGCCCCCTTGCGGAGGATTCTCATCTGCTCCTCGGCGGGAAGAAAGCTCACAGCGCCCCTCGCTCCTTGAGGCTCACGTATCCCCTGGGGCTCACGATGAGGTGATCCGCCAGCCCCACCCCCATGAGCTCCGCCGCCCGGGCGATGCTCCGCGTGAAGTCCAGGTCGTCCCGGCTCGGCTCCAGGCTGCCGCTGGGATGGTTGTGCACCAGCACGAAGGAGAGAGCCGAATGAAGGATCGCCGGCTGCAGGATTTCCCGCGGATGGGTCCGCGTGGTGTTGAGCGAGCCGATGCTGATGGTCTCGCGCTCGATCAGAAAGTTCTGGGCATCCAGGTAGAGCGCCACCAGGTGCTCCTTGCGCGCGCGCTTGAGGTCGCGCACCAGCTCGTAAGCCTCCCGGGGCGATCCCACCCGGAACTCCGAGGCGGGACGCACCAGGATCCGCCGCGCCAGCTCGAAGGCCGCCGTTAGCTGGCAAGCCTTGACCTTCCCTATGCCGCGGCTGGATCGCCATCCATCCAGCGTCAGGAGGGGAAGTCCCTCGGCGCCGTGGCGTCGCATGATGTCTTCGGCCACCCGCAGCACGTTTTCCCCCTCCACGCCGCTTCCCAGCACCACGGCCAGAAGCTCTGTGCTGGTCAGAGCCCTGGCACCGTACTTGAGCATTTTTTCGCGGGGCCGGGCGATGGCAGGTTCCAGGTCCGCGAGCCTGGGGCCGCGTACGGAAACGAGGTGAGGGCGGTTCGAATCGGTGGAATCCATGGTGACCTCCGGAGGCTCTCCCCCCGGGAGGACCAGCAAACCCCATGCCCTCGACTCAGCCCCGCAAGGACTTCGGGATATGTCACGTCTCGACACGCCCGGGTGCGCCGCCGTTCGCTCGCAGACGGACCGCCGCCCGCCTATCCCGGCGCCGGCAGGATGCGCACGCGCCTGCCTTCAATCTGGAGTCGCCCCTCGAGAAACAGCCGCACCGATTCAGGATAGATCCGATGCTCCTCCGCGAGGATCCGCGCAGCCAGCGTGGCCGGCGTGTCATCGCTCTCAACCGGCACAACGGCCTGCAAGACGATCGGACCCGTGTCCACTTCCGCGTCCACGAAATGCACCGTGGCACCGGAGTAGCGCACCCCGTATTCCAGAGCCTTGCGCTGGACCTCCAGCCCGGGGAAGGCGGGCAGCAGCGATGGGTGGATGTTCAGGATCCGGCCGCCGTAGGCTTTCAGGAAGACGGCCGTGAGGATCCTCATGTAGCCGGCCAGGCAGACCAGATCGACGCGACGCTCTTCCAGCGCCGCCACGATGCGGCGATCGTAGTTCTCGGATTTTGAAGCTGAGCGTGGTTCCAGTGCCAAGGTCTCGATGCCGTGCTCCTGGGCCTTCTTCAACCCCGGTGCTTCCGGCAGATTGCTGATCACCACGGCCACCACTCCCGGAATGCGCCGTTCCTCGGCGGCCCGGACGATGGCTTCCATGTTGGAGCCGCGCCCCGAGATCAGGATTCCCACGCGGCCGTCGGGCTTCAATGCAAGGACCGCGAGTAAATGACACGGCGGTCCCCCGGTACCACGGCGCCGATGACCGGCACTTTCTCACCTTTGCGCTCCAGGGCCTTGCGAACTCCTTCGACATCCGCTTCCGATACCACCAGAACCATTCCGATGCCCAGATTGAAAGTCCGGCGCATCTCAGTGTCCGAAACATGCCCGCCTTCCTGGATGAGAGAGAAGATCGGCGGCATTCTCCAGGCACCCGGATCAATCTCCACGGCGCATCCTTCCGGAAGGATTCGGGGAAGATTATCGGTCAGCCCCCCGCCGGTGATGTGGGCCATCCCCTTGATCACCGCCTTTCCCAGAAGTGGCTTCAGCAGGTTCAGATAGGATCGATGGGGCGCCAGGAGCTCCTCGCCCAGGGTGCGCCCCAGCGCCGGGACATGGGTCGAGGGCTTGAGGCGCATCATCTCCAGGAGGACTTTGCGAGCCAGGGAATAGCCGTTCGTGTGCAACCCCGAGGAGGAAAGCCCCAATACCCGGTCGCCGGGGCGTATCTTGGAGCCGTCCAGGATGGCGGCGCGATCCACGGCTCCCACGATGCAGCCCGCGATGTCGTATTCCCCTTCCGCGTAAAATCCGGGCATCTCCGCCGTTTCGCCGCCGATGAGGGCGCAGCCGTTTTCCTTGCACCCATGGGCGATGCCGGCCACCAAGCTCTCCAGGATTTCCTGCTGGACTTTTCCCGTGGCGAGGTAATCCAGGAAAAAAAGCGGCACGGCCCCCTGGACCAGGATGTCATTGACGCAGTGGCTCACCAGATCCTCCCCCACCGTGTCGTGGCGTCCGGTCAGGAAGGCTACCTTCAGCTTCGTGCCCACCCCGTCGATGCTGCTGACCAGGACCGGGCGCTTCATGCGCAGCGACGACAGGTCGTAAAGTCCCCCGAACGAGCCGATCTCGGTCAGCACGGAGCGGTTGAAGGTCTCCCTCGCCAGGCTGGAGAAGCGCTCGATGGCGGACATCTTGGCATCGATGTCCACTCCCGCATCGCGGTACGACAACCCGGTGCGGGAGGGTATCTTTCTGACCTTTTCTGCTATTCTCCTGGCGTTTCTGGGCATGGAAGCCTTCCGGGTGGGGCCGCCGGCTGGAAGGCCGGCTGCGGGAAGGGCGGATTATGTCACACCGCTTCGGACACTGTCAAAACTATCTAGTTGCATCCAAAGAGGTTAGAATCGCAAGCTATTCTGGTTGCAACCTCAGCCAATTCACTGTATTTCAATAGCTTGACGCGTGCCGCCCGCCTGGCGGTAGGGATGGACCCGCTGGCTCGATTCGACACCGCTCGGAGTTCCCTGATGACCGATCTCTCCAGCAATCTGCCGAGCTCCAGGCTGGCCCGGCGGCACCGCACTCTCCTCCGGTTGCTCCCCCTCCTCCTGCCGCTCGGGTTGTTCCTATCCTCATCCGGACCGGCTGCCGGGGATGAGGGCTCCGCAAGCAATGCCATCTCGGGTGAGGTGGAAGCTGCCGCAGCCGCCGGGCAGTCGCCCCGCGTCATCATTTTCCTGGATCTCCCGGAGGCGGCGCATGACAACCCAGCACGGCAGAAGGAAGCGGTGGCGCAGGTGCAGCAGCGGGTCCTGGCGGCTCTCACGGACAAGGAATTCGTCACCCGCTGGCGCTTCGAGACCGTCCCGGCCCTGGCGGGGGAGATCACCGCCCCGGGGCTGGCCAAGCTGGCGGGCTTACCGGGCGTTCTGCGGGTGGATCTGGATCTTCCCTCCGAAGCCCACCTCGTCGAGTCGGTGCCCTTGATCCAGGCCAGCCAGGTGCAGAGCCTGGGCCATCGCGGCCAGGGAATTTCCGTGGCGATTCTGGATTCCGGAATCGATCTCAGCCATCCCGATCTCTCGGAAGATCTGGTCGCTCAGGAGTGCTTCTGCTCGGGCGGCTGCTGCCCCGACGGAACGAGCCGACAGTCGGGCCCGGGGTCCGCAGTGGACGGCAACGGCCACGGCACCAACGTGGCGGGCATCGTCACCGCCAAAGGCGTCGTCTCCCCGGTGGGAGTGGCTCCCGACGCCGACATCGTCGCCATCCGCGTTCTGGACGCCAACGGGCAGTCGTGTTGTGCCAGCGATGTGGTGGCGGGGCTGGATTGGGTCGCCGCCAACCGCCCCGACGTGAGAGTCGTGAACATGAGCTTGGGCACCTTCGCCTTGTTCACCGGCAATTGTGACAATGCAGCCAGCTTCACCATGGCCTACGCCAGCGCCATCAACAACCTTCGATCTAACGGCGTCATTACCTTTGCTTCGTCGGGCAACCAGGCCTCCGGCACCCAGATGGCCGCTCCGGCCTGCATCGCCAATACCGTCTCGGTGGGAGCTACCTATGACGCCAACATCGGCGGCGTCGGATACAGCGTCTGCTCCGACAGCACCACGTTCGTCAATAAGGTGACTTGCTTCTCCAACAGCAACTCCACCACCGACATCTTCGCCCCGGGGGCCGCCATCACATCCTGCGGGCCCTTCGGAGGCACCTCCACCTACTACGGCACCAGCCAGGCGTCGCCCCACGCGGCAGGATGCGCGGCGGACCTGCTTTCGGCTAACGTTTTCCTCACCCCCGCGCAAATCGAGACGGCTCTGGAGACCAGCGGCGTTCCGGTGACGGATCCCAAGAACAACCTCACTTTTCCCCGCATCAACTGTCTCGACGCTCTGGCCTCGCTGGGCGCCTGCATCGACCTGGACGGCGACGGCTACGGACTACCGGGATCGGCCGAATGTCCCAACGGCGCTACTGCCGATTGCGACGATGCCCACGCCACGGTGTACCCGGGGGCCGCGCAGATTTGCGACGGGAGGAACAACGACTGCAGCGCCCCCGGCTGGCCGACCGTGCCTGCCAACGAAGTGGACGCCGATGCCGACGGCCATCCCCTGTGCAGTGATTGCAGCGACAACCAGTCCACCGTCTACCCGGGAGCGCCTCAGCTTTGCGACGGGATCAACAACGACTGCAATGATCCAGGCTGGCCCGCCGTAACGGACGAACAGGATCTGGACGGCGACGGCCGCCAGGCCTGCAACGATTGCAACGATGCCAATCCGGCGATCTATCCCGGAGCGCCCCAGCTTTGCGACGGGATCAACAACGACTGCAACACCGCATCCTGGCCGGCCCTCACGGGAACCAACGAGGCCGATGACGACGGGGACACTCTCTCGGAGTGCCAGG
>JAKEFJ010000160.1 GCA_022616665.1 Acidobacteriota bacterium | reverse complement strand
GCCTTCAGCTCGACTCCGTCGATCTTCAAGATGTAGGAGCCTTCCGGGGCATCGATGCCCGGCTGGGTGAGCGGGGAGCGCCGCGCATCGACCCAGTTCTGACCCAGCAGGATGCGACCGATCCTGTAGCGACCGGAGCCGGCGTCCAGCGTGTAATCCACCCCGAGCTGCGCGATGGGAACCGACTTCGCCTTGGGCGCGTCGCCACCCCCCACGTAGGCGTGGCCGATGTTCAGCTCGCTGATCATCTCGCCGATGACGTAGGTCAGATCGGTGCGATGCGCCGAGTAGGGGACCAGGACGCCGTATTTCTTCTTCATGGCCGGCCAGTCCACCCCCTGCATGTTGGGGACGTAGAAGAAGTCCCGCTCCAATCGCCAGGCCTCGTCGAACATCTGCTGGTACTCGACGGCGTAGTCGACCAGCGTCTGCATGCCGTCGGTCTTGAGAGCGCCGTCGCCCACCTTCCCGGGCTTGCCATCCTGGCCCGGTTTGGCGTCGATGATGCCGAAAATCTCGCCCGCCATGTATCCCAGTTTGGTTCCGTCCGGTGAGAGGTCGTAGCCGTTGACCCCCTCCAGGAGCACTCCATCCTTGCGCTTCTCCAGATCGAAGGCGTGCAGCTTGCCGGCGCCGTCACCGCCGCCGGTCAGCAGCGCCGGCCCGCCGGCCATGAAGAAGACGGCGGCCTTGTTGGCGCTGAGCTGACCGTAGTTCCCGGGCTCCATGGGGAAGACCGTGATGCGATTCTCGATCCCTTCCAGGTCTATTTTGACGGGCTCCGGAGCCTTCTTTTCGTCCTTCTTCCCGTCCTTCGACGAATCCTTCGACTTACCCTTCTCCTTGTCGTCCTTTCCCGAATCCGCGTCGGATTTGTCCGGCTCTCCCTCCGGCTTCTTGTCGCCGCCCACTTCATCCGACTCGGGGGCGAACAGTGAAGGGAGGTCCTTGCGCAGCGTGAGGGCGTACACCTTGGTGGGGCTGCTGTAGACGTAGCTGAAGTCGAAGGCCCCCAGCTCGGCGTTCAGATCCCGGTCCGAGAGGAAGTAGAGATACTTTCCCTCGGGGTCGAAGGCGGGGCTGTAGCTGTCGATGATTTCGGACGTGGCC
The DNA here is from genome assembly GCA_022616665.1 of Acidobacteriota bacterium. Taxonomy (GTDB): domain Bacteria; phylum Acidobacteriota; class Polarisedimenticolia; order Gp22-AA2; family AA152; genus AA152. The sequence continues at coordinate 4,688 of JAKEFJ010000160.1, read as the reverse complement.
CGGGTCACCTTTCCCGAATCCAGGGAGTAGATGAAGACCTGGCGGAAGCCCTGGAAATCGGTCTTGTGGTAGGTCAGCCAGCGGCTGTCAGGGGACCAGTTGTAGCTGGTCACCTCGCCGTACTTGGCCTGGTCGGCCTGCAGGACCTTCTTGCTGTCCACGTCCAGAATGTAAACCTTGAGGTCCTTGTCGGCGAAGGCGATCTTCTTGCTGTCGGGCGACCACGCTGGGCCGAAGAGCCGGCAGGCCATTGGTGGTCAACCGCTCCTGCGGCCCCTTGCCGTCCTGCGGAACTCTCCAGATCTCGTCTTCGCCGGTCTGGTCCGAGACGTAGGCGATCCACTTTCCGTCGGGCGACCAGGCGGGGAGCCGCTCGTGCGAGTTGGAGCTGGCCGCCAGGATGCGGGTGTTCCCCTTCTCTGCCGGGACGCTGAAGAGATCGCCGCGGGCGACGAACGCCACCCGCTTCCCCTCCGGGGAGAGCGAGCCGTCCTCGATGAGATCGTTGACCTTCTTGAACTCGGCACGCACGGCGCGCCGCTCGCTGGGCACCTGGATGGAGACCTTGGCATTCTTGCCGGAGGCGATGTCGTAGAGATAGACGTAGCCGCCGTTCTCGAAAACGATGCCGCCGGGGCCCGCGCTGGCCCAGCGCACGTCGTAATCGGTGAACTGGGTGAGCTTCTTGACGTTCTTGCCGCTGGTGTCGCTGCTGAAGAGATTGAAGGTGCGGTCCCGGTCTGAATTGAAGTAGAGCGTGTCCCCGATCCACATCGGATCGCGGGAAGTGTTGTCGTTCTCGGTAATCATCTCCAGCTTGTTGGCCGAGAGGTCGTAGATCCAAAGGTTCTGGGTCATACCACCCCGATAGCGCTTCCAGGTCCGGAAGTCCCGGAAGATCCGGTTGTAGAAGAGCTTCTTCCCGTCGGGGGAGAAGGTGGCGAATCCGCCCTCGGGCACTCCCACCTGCTCGGGAAACCCGCCCTCCATGCTCACCGTGAACAACCGCCCTGCCCGGTCCTCCCAGCTCAAATGCCGTGAGCGGAAGAGCACCCGCTTACCGTCGGGGGTCCAGCCGAGAACCAGATTGTTGGGCCCCTGCCGCTCCGAGGGAGATCCCGTGTCGATCCACCAGGTGAGCCGTTTCGGCACGCCGCCTTCCGAGGGGATCAGATAGACGTCACGGTTTCCATCGTACTGCCCGATGAAGGCGATCCACTTCCCGTCGGGGGAAAAGCGCGGAAACCATTCCAACCCGGGATCGCTGGTGAGCTGGCGGGCCGGGCCGCCGGCGCGCGGAGCGATCCAGATGTCCCCGCCGTTCACGAAGGCAATTGAGTCCTTGGAGAGCGCCGGAAAGCGCAGCAACCGGCTATCGGCAGCCGCGTTCTCGGCGGTAACCGTTGCCGGGACGGCCAATATCGATGTCAGTAATAAGAGAACGGCCGGGCTGATCAGAATGAATGAACGACGCGATCGAGCCGGGAGACGCGCAGCGCAGGCAGGGGTATGGACCGGGTGACGGGTCATGGAACTCCTCAGAGTTGGGCCGGGAACTATCCGGGCGAACGAAGCCACCTGGACAATACGGGAAATGACGCGCCGGAGTTTCCGGCCGGGCGATTTCCCTGGGGGGCGGCCTGAAAATAGGCGACTAGTAAACCCGGAGAAGGGAAACGCGTCAAGTTGGTGTTGGGCCAACTTTCAATTTGACGGGGCCGGGAAGGGTCGGATAGTTTGCAAAGCATGGTGATCTTGACGTTCCTCGTCCTGCTCATGCTCTCTCCCGCGGGGCAAGCATCCGGGTCGAATTCCGAAGATCTGACCGCCTTGCTGATGAAGGCGAGCAGGGTCCAGACGGCGGACATCGTCGCGTGGAGAAACTACCGGTTTCAGAGGAGCTCTTTTCGCGAGGACAGGGACGAAGCGGGCGGAGTGAAGAGCACCGAGTGGCTGGTGTTCACCGTGACGCCCCGGGGAGATGCCTTCGAGGAGAAGCTCTTCCGGATCGATGGTCGGCAGCCGACCGAAAGCGAAGTCTCCCGGTTCCGGTCCCAGGGGCCGTTCAGCAAGCACTATCGGATCCTGGTGGAGGAAAGCGGCAAAGAAAAAGAGAATTTTACCATGACGCAATTCTTCAGAATGTCTTCCTACCGGTACGGGGGCCGCGAAACCATCAACGGTGTCCTCTGCCACCGCATCGACTTCACTCCAACCTCGATACGAGGGGCGGGCGGTCTGGCGGGAAGGCTCGTCAAAGTGATGGAAGGGAGCCTGTGGATCACGGTGGGGGGCCTGCACCTGGCCAGAGCGAAGGCCCGCACCGTCGAACCGGTTTCTCTGGCGATGTCCCTGGTCAAGATCCATGCCCTTGACGTTAAGCTGGAAGCCGGTCCTGTGGGAGAAGGGCTCTGGCTGCCCAGGGAAATCGACCTCAAGGACCACGTCCGCATGTTCTTCACTTCCCGGCAGCGGCACAGGATCCTTCGTTATTCGGAGTTCACTCCGATGCCGGTTTCCACAAGCCCGCTCCCCGAGGGGCGCTGAAGCGTCCGGAGTGCTAGACTAATCGGCCTCAATCACCCCATGGACGAGGCGACGGGGAGGCAGAGGATGGAGGAGAGATTTCCGTTTGCAGGGCGACGAATCGGTGCCGCGCTGATCGTGGTCGCGGCGTTGTCGGGTGTGGCATGTGGAGGTGGATCGCAGCAGGCCTCCAGAGAATCTTCGCCCCCGCAGGCCTCCCAGCCCGCCGCACCGGCTTCAGATCATTCGATACCCCTGGTCGATTCGCGCGGGCAAGTGGTCTCCGGCATGCCGTCGGCGGCGCCGGTGGAAGCTGGCGGCGGCCTGATTTGGACCGTGCCCTCGAGCTGGATTGAGGAGCCTCCCGCTTCTTCCATGCGCAAAGCCCAGTATTCCCTGCCGGCGGCCCCTGGGGATCCCGAGCCGGGCCAGTGCGCGGTTTTCTATTTCGGGGTCGGCCAGGGCGGAGACATCCAAGCCAACGTGGACCGCTGGGCGGCGCAGTTCGTCGACGCCGCCGGTGGGCATCCCGCGCCGACGGTGACGCAGGGAACCGTGGCGGGCCGAAAGGTAATGAAGGTGACGACCGAAGGCACCTACACTCCCTCGCCGATGATGGGGGGCGATATGACTCCCAAGCCCGGACAGAAACTCCTGGGCGCCATCGTGGAAGGACCCGACTCCAACTGGTTCTTCAAGTGCACCGGCCCGAAGAAGACGGTGGAATTGCACCGCGAGGAATTCGACGCGTTGATTGGCTCGGTGCGGACCCGATGAATACGTCCTCGACCGGGTCTTCTCCGGAGCAAGCTTCCGGTGGCTGGCCTGCGGAGTCAAGATTGACGGAATGGTTGAGCGAGCCATGGCGATGATGAAGTGGCTGGACAAGGTCCCCGTGGAGCTAAGGGCTGTTCTTGCCGGCGTTCTGGTCATCGGCGCCGGGACAGTTCCCTGGGCGGTCCTGGTGTCCATCAATCTCAAGCTACTGCCTGCGGCGCCATGGTCAGTCGTCGTGATGGCGATCTACCTCTGGCTGCTGGCCGGGTATCTGAACGGTTGGGGTTGGCCCCGCGAACTTTCCGAAGTCCGGCGGCGGTCCCTGCGCATCGCGCGACCGCCGCAGCCATTATGGCGCTGGTCTCTGGTTGCCGGAGGTCTGGCGGCATTGAGCTTGCGGGCGATTGCGGATGTCGCGCGCCGGCTGTCCCCGCACCCGGGCCAGGATCTGGCGCCACCTGAAATGCTGGCGAAGTACCCCTTCGGCACGGTGTTGCTGCTGCTGTTGATGACGGCCGCGGTGGCCGGGTTTGCGGAGGAGGCCGGGGCGCGCGGTTACATGCAGGCAACCCTGGAGCGCCGCTACGGACCGGTGGCCGCCATCGGCATCGTGGGGCTGATCTTCGCCTTGATGCATTACCGACTCGACGCGCCGGACCTCTGGCCCTGGCTGCTCTTCACTCCGCTTTATTTTCTCGCTTCCATCATCTTCGGCGTGTTGGCATGGCGAACCAACTCCACGTTGCCGGGGATGATCTGGCATTTCCTGTTCGACGCCGCTGGAATGCTGCGGTACTGGTGGGGCGGGATTCCAAAATCGGTCTGGGAAGTCGGATACGATTCGATGTTCAAAGCCGAATGCGCGCTGGCGATCGTCGTCGCCATCCCGGCGATCTGGGCCTATCGGCGCCTGAAGTCGGTTTCGGGTGGTGGAGCGACGGCATGATCATCCGCAGCGAACGGCTGGAGCTCATCGCCGCCACGGCTGAGATGGTGCGCGCCGAGATCCAAGACCGAACCGAGCTGGCCCGGCTGGTGCAGGCTCATGTGCCCGCCGATTGGCCGCCGCCTCTCAACGACGAGTCGTCGCAGCAATGGACCTTGAAATTCCTGCTCGCGAATCCGGACGCTGCGGGCTTCGGCTACTGGTACATTGCGCTGCCTGACCGGACGGCTGAGGGGAAGAGCCTGGTGGGAATTGTCGGGCTCAAAGGGAAGCCGGCGACGGATGGCACGGTGGAGGTGGGCTACTCGGTGATGGAGGACCGGCAGCGCCAGGGGTATGGGTCGGAGGCGACCTCCGCCCTGATTGCCTGGGTTTTCGACCATCCGGAAGTAAGCCGCGTCGTCGCGGAGACCTTTCCCCATCTGCGCCCCTCCATTCG
>JAKEFJ010000159.1 GCA_022616665.1 Acidobacteriota bacterium | reverse complement strand
TTCTGAGTTCCGCTCCCCAGGAACAGCCCCATGGACTGGAAGTCCTGCGGGGTCAGGCCCGCAAAGGGAGCCAGAATCCGGGTGTGTGCCGTAAACACTCCTGAGGTCGCGCTCACGTTGAGGCCGAACTGGAAGCCGTACTGTTGGGTGTTGATTCCCCCCAGGGCGTCCCCCTCCGGCACCAGATCCACCGTGGCGACACCCGCCGCTCCGCCGGCGGTCATGTTCTCCGGGTCGAACAGAGCCTCGTAGTCACTCGTGCCGTTGGTCATCAGACCCGTGAATCCCAGGTTGACCAGGCCGCCCGGGTTTGGAGCGTTGTTATCCCACGAGTAGTTCACCGGCAGGTTCGTGGTCGTGCCGTTGGCCGGATCGATGGCGAAGGGATCCGAGACGTCGGGCAGCGTGTCGTTGTCGTCGTCCGGGTCATTCAAATCCGAGGTGAAATCGCCGTCCCGATCCGGAGGGATGTCTCCCGCCGAGCAGGGGCTGGTGCCATTGTCGATTTCATCGGCGTTGTCGTAGCCGTCCTGGTCTTCGTCGAGGGCCGGATTGTCCGCTCCGGTGCAGGCGAGGAAATCCACAGGGTCGTAAACCGTGATGGTTCCATTGCCGTGGTTGGCCACCCAGATGGTGCCCGGAAACACCTGTGAATTCCCCTGGGCCGTCACGTCCAAGGGGTTCGCTCCGACGTTGGAGAAAAGAGCCTGAACCAGTGTCGTGGCGGTTCCTGCCGCATTCAGCTTGACGCGTTGGAGGGTGTTGTTGAAGCTGGTGGCGAGGAGATCGCCCTGCATCAGGCCGCCGAAGTTGGAAGCGGTGTACTCCGTCAGCCCGTTGGTGGAGCTGCCCCATACGGCGAGGGATCCGTCTGCGGGTCCGGGAGCGCGATAGTCACACTCGACGGCATTGGACACCGACACGGGGGACTGCCCGTTGAAGGTGTTGCCCGGATTGGCCCGCGTGGGGTTGGGATGGCCACCATAGTAGCCCGGACCGGTGATGAAATGAAGACCATCCCCCTGGGTGACTCCTGGCTCCTTCACCGCGTTGGTGCACGTGGAAGTGCCCTCCCCGGCCGGAACGTCTCCCCATCCTCCGTTGGGGCCGTTGTCGATCGTGTACATCCGCCCCAGCGAGGTAATCAACACATCGTAGGAGTTCCGAAATCCCGGTGAGTAGACTTGCACGGGCCCGCCCGGCACCAGCTTTGCCTGGTTCGCCGCGTCATTCCCCCCGAATGGATCGTTGGCATCGTTGACGCCGGGCCGTGCCGGATCGTCCAGCGTCGGCAGGTCGTAGGTGGTGTTCCCGATGGCTGTGAGATCGATGGACAGAATGGCGGCGGAGAGGGCGTACTCGGGAAGCAGGGCGAAGTTGTTGGAGGGTGCCCCCATGTTGGTGTTCCCGCCCTGGGCGACGTACAGCTTGTTGGCGGCCGGATCCAGCTGGAGGCCGTTGGCGGAGTGATTCTCCTCCGAGCGGGGGAGCCCCCGCACCAGATCCAGCTTCACCCAGCTGGTTCCGTTCCAGGTGAGCCGCGAGACGACTCCCGAATTGGTGTCCAGACCCGTATCGGTCCCGCCGGAGTCCCCACCGATGCGCGGGTCGCTTGAGGTGGCATAGAGGATCGGGTTGGACGGGGTCCCAGTCACCAGCAGCCCGGTGAGCTGCCGGTTGGTCACGCTGGTGTTGAGCGTGCCGTTGTCATTGTGGTTGGGGATGTTCTTGACCAGGGACAGAGTCTGTGTGGCGGTCACCGCATAGTTGGTGGGTCCGTTCCGCACGATGGTGAAGATAGCGATCGTGCCGTTTTGCTGGCCCACATACAGGCGCCCGTCGGGGCCGAACTGCAGCGTCGTCGGGTTCGAAAGGCTCGTCCCCTGCAGGACGCTCTTGTTGAAGCTGATGGGCTGCGCGGCAGGATCGAATCCCGTCCCCTGGACCGGCACCGACACGGGTGAGTTGGTCGCGCTATGCGTCACCTGCAGGGTGGACGTCTTCAAGCCGGTAGTCGGGGGGAGAAATGTCAGGTTGAAGGTCGTGGAAGCTCCCGGCGCCAGCACCACCGGGGGGGTGATATTCTCGCTGAAGTTTCCTCCCACGGTCACATTGCTGATGGTAATGGTGGGACTCCCAGTTCCTCCCAGATTGGTCAGTGTCATCAGCTGAGAGGCGGATGTCCCGATGGCCACCTGGCCGAAATCGACACTGGCCGGCGCCACACCCAGATGATTGGGAATCGATGCCTGGTTCACCACGGTGAAGTTGATGGTCAGCGGCGGGCCCGGAGTGCCGGTGCCGCCCGCGGAAGTCCAGGCGGTGCCCGTTAGCGCGTGCGATCCCAGCGAGGGGGTCCACGCGTTGTAATTGCCGCTCACATCACCCGCCAGGGCATACGGCGCTCCACTCTCAATCCTGAAGGCGGGATTCCCGTCCAAACCGAAGACCACGCTTCCCACCGTGGCCGGGGAAGTGTTCGCCCGAACATTCAGGTTCTGCGTGGGCAGGGTCGCCAGGTTCAGGACCGCCCCGCCTGCCAGGGGATCGAAAGAAGCGATGGGCAGGTCAGAATCGGCGTTGATCAGGGTGAAGCTGGTGACGGCCGGCCCCGGGGGCCCGCACTGGCCTGTGCCGAGATTGCACACCTGCCCTCCGGTGCAGTTGTTCGTTCCAGCGCAGAAGCCGCCCGAGCAGACATCCCCGCTGGTGCAGGCGACGCCGTCGTTGCAGGAAGCGGTGTTGTTGGTCCGCTGGCAGGCGCCCGTCACGCAGATATCCGTCGTGCAGGTGTTGCCGTCGTTGCAGTCCGCATCGACCGAGCAGGCGGTCCGAAAGTAGAAGACCTCGTTCACGGTGGAGGTGGATCCCCCCTCGGAAGGCCCGCCGCTGATCACATACAGCCGCGCATCTTTTGGATTCCCGGTTTCGACGGTTGAGATCGCCCCCGAGATTCCGTGACGCGGGGTGGGGATGTTCGCTAGAGCGCGCCAGCTGTTGCGTCGCGGATCGTATTCCTCCACGTTGGGAAAGGTGCCGTTGGATGGCCCGCCTCCCTCTCCTCCGATGATGAGGAGGCGTCCTTGGATAACCTCCGAGGCGTAGCCGCCACGGGGAGTTGGGAGCTGTGCGCCCTGAGACCAGGTGTTGGTTGCTATATTGTAGATGTCATTGAACGCGAGTTTCGCGCTGATGGTGGTATCCCGGCCGCTCACCGCGTAGAACTTTCCGCCGATAATCTCCGCCTGAAAGTGATCTCGATCCCGTGGCATGGGCGCCAGGGTCGCCCAGGTGTTGGCCACGGTATCGTAGACCTCCATGACATTGATGGCGGTGTTTCCCGCCGTGGAGGAAAGCCCTCCCGCACAGTAGATTTTGATGCCGTCCACCGCGCAGCCCAGGCTCCCGCGCGAGGTGGGCAGCGGCGCGCGGGTCTGCCACCCCAGTGCCGGATTCTGCGGATCGAACATGAGGTTCTGGTTCAGGGATGGGCCCGGAAACTGGGCCAGGCCACCCAGGACGTAAATCTTGCCGCTGACCGTCACTGCCTGGATGTGGTTCCTCGCGCTCGGCAGGGGCAGCCCGGTGGTCCAGGTGCGAGTCGCCACGTTGTAGATTTCCACGCTTGCGGTATTCTCTCCGGCGATAAGGTAGAGCGATCCTCCGACCTCCACCAGTCCCGCCTCGCTGCGGGCCACGGAGTTGCCCGGCCGGGTCTCCCAGGTCCCCGGGCCGAGACAGGTGTCTTCCGCGGCCCCGGAGCTCGTCGGGCAGGCGTCGCAGGCGTCTCCCACCCCGTCGGAGTCCTGGTCTTCCTGCCCGGCATTGGCGACGAGGGGGCAATTGTCCGTTGACTCGCAAACGGCGTCGCCGTCAGAGTCCGCCTGGCAGGAGCCCGCTTCCAACAGCGGCGAGGGATGAATGCCCTTGCGGGCGTTCACCCCCAGCAGGAGCACCATCAGAATGATGAGGAGCAGCGTGGTGGTCGGACGTTTGGGAGATCCGTTGTTCATCGTTTCCTTTCAGGCGGAAAACATGACCGCGCCCAGCCCTTCGCTCCAACTGGGAAGGCTCCGGAGCGGAGGACCGCGACCCAGCGGTTTGAGCTCATGAATGTCTTGAGTGGTCTATTCTATCTGACGAGGTCTTTCTCCGCTATCCCACCCTCCAAAACCGCCGGATCCCAAAGTCGCTAGGTTCGCTCAGGCAGGACCATCAAGGCCGGACGGTAGGCCGCGAGAAGACACAATGGGTCCATCCTGGGCGGGGGTGGACAGGCGCTCGAAAACCGTCAGTACGGCAAGCGAGGCGAGGAGGATCAGAAAGGGCTCGACTGGAAACCGATATCGATAAAAGCTGACATGAGTCACATAGTAAACGAGAGGATAACCCAGGAACAGGCTGAGCAGGAGGGTTGTCTCTCTCCTTCGGTGGCGGGCTAGTGCCAAGCCGATGAGCGCAGCCAAGGCAACACATCCGTACGCTAGTCCGCGCAGCACGTTGTACCGGGAAGGCGAGTAGGGGTTGTAGAAGCCCCAGAATGCAGCCACCCGCCGCAGTGTCAGCCTGATGAACGTAAACGGGTTTTTCCGGATGAACTCCAGCGCCATCGACGACATGATATCGTCCTGGGCGGGCTCGTCGAGCTGGTCGAGGTATGCCTTCTCCTCGGGGAGAAAATGGTCGTGTATGTTCTGGTACACGCCGTTTCCGCGCGGGTTATTGCCATAGAGAAGATTCATGCCCATGGGCGTCTTGATGAGTACGAACCGTTCGAAGGTGACATAGTTGCGAATTGTCCACGGGGCGATGCAAAGGATGGTAAGAAAGGCAAGCACAACGCACTGTCGCAAAGCGAGACCGAAGCCCCGGCGACTGTAGATCAGCAACCAGGCGCAGGCCACCGCGTAGAACGGGAGAACCGCAGGCTCCACGAGGGCAGTCACACCCATCAGCACGCCGCCCCTTGCGAGGTGTTTTCTCTGGCTGTTTTCCGCGAGTTTCAGAAGGTCGAAGAGAATCAGGGCAAGGAGAAGCGGTACGAGATGAACCGGACCGATCCGCATTACCGAAAAGAAGATCGCCGGTGGATACAAGGCGACGCCGGCCGCCGCGAGGAGGCCTACGCGTTGGGTGAAAAGCGCGCAACCGAGCCTGTAGACCGCTAGACATGTGCCGGCGGCGAACAGCGATTGCAGGAGTTCAAGAATAATCGCCGAGGTTTCGGAATAGACTCCGAAAAGGTGAAAAACGGTCGCGATAAGGTACACGTACGCCGGAGCGGTCAGCGCTGAAGGTCGTGGAGACTCATAGTTCGGGGAGGAGAACCCCTCCCCAAGTGCCACCCACCGTGCAGTGGCTCCGTACTCGTACCCATAATCCCAGCGCGAAGGGAAGTCGTACGTCGCTAGGGATACCAGGACTCCCGCGCGCAGCAAGAAAGCGCCGAGGGCGATCGCAAGCGCCCAGCGATGGGTGCCGATGGCGTCTTGGATCTGTCGCAATCTGCTGCTAGCTGCAGGCGAACTCTGCCAACCCGGGCCATATCCTGAAGACGTTGCGATTGGCTTGCGCTCGTCCGACTCAGGCTCCATACTCAACTCCCTTTCGTGCAATACCGAACCGGCGTCGGATCTCAGGGTGCTGACGATGCGCAAATCGACATGATAACCGAAAGGAAACTGGGCTGGATCCATTCCGCGCTTGGTGTCCGACTCGCGCTGGTGCTTGCCTTCGTTTGGCTCGCGATAGCTGTTCCCTTTCTGTCGGTATATCGGGGGGGCGTTCGGCCGTTTTTCAGACCCGGAGGTCCCGACAACCACGATTTTGCCCAGTATTACATGGGCGCAGTGATCCTCCGCGCAGGTCGGCCGGACGCGTTGTATCCGACGCCCTTCGCGACGGCCCGCCGCAACCCCGGCTGGCCCGACAGTTCGCGCATGCACCCGGCCTACGAGGAGCTGGCACGACGGGCAGGCGTTGGGAACACGCACCGGTTCGTCCATCCTCCACCCATGGCGCTCCTGCTGTGGCCATTATCGTTCCTCCCCTACGATAAGGCGCTGTGGGCTTGGTCCCTCGGGATGGGCATGTGCGCCTGGGGCACCTGTCTTCTGTCCGGGCGGATTCATGCGGCACTCCTGCCGCGAGAGCACGCCGCCCGCAGCGCGCTAATCCTGCTGGCCGCATTCTCGCCGCTGATGATGAAAACTCTTCGGGGGGCCAATATCACTCCGCTGGTTTCGCTGGCCCTTGCCCTCGGTTTGTCCGCCCTCATACGGGGTTCACGGAATGTGTGGGGCGCAATCGGCATCGTTGTGGCGGGGCTCGGCAAGGGCGTCGGCGCCCTGCTTCTTCCACTGGCGTTCGTCCGGCGGCAATGGCGCATCTTGATGTGGACCCTTGGCCTCAGCGCCGCTATCCTTCTCGCGAGCCTGTTAGTCATGGGCATACAACCATTCCTGGATTTCCTGCTGCGGATCATGCCTGCCATGAACCAGCCGGATCCGTTCAACGCCAACCAGTCTCTCTACGGGTTCCTGTTCCGCGCCAGAGCGGGAACGGCGCTTCCGCCGGGGATCGTGACGACGGTGCGAGCGGTTGGCTATGCCGCATTGACTGCCGCCCTCGTTCTGGTGCTTCTGGCCCGGCAACAGGTGCGTGAATCCGCTCCGCACCTCTGTGCGGCCGCGGCGCTCCTGACTGCCCTGTCCCTCGTGTTCAGCCCCTTCGCCTGGGATCATTACTCGCTATACCTGGTTCCGGCCTGGGCGTGGCTATTCTGGGAGGCGCGACAGTCGCGCGGTGCCCTCGTGTGCGCCTTGCTCGCGATTGCCCTGATCTGGTGCCCCCTGGCGGCGATCCGCGATGGCTCTCTCGTGCGCTGGATGCCGGCACAATCCCACATGCTGCTGGGACACCTCCTCTGCGCCGGTCTGGCCACGCGCCGGTTGTGCCAGAGACGCCCGGGTCCGTCGATGCCTATGCCGTCTTGAAGACACCGACAACGATCGCGGCGATTGAAAAGAGCCAGCGACCTCAACTTCCCCTCAAGATAGGGAGCCGCACCCATGGCCACCGACTCGCGCGATATCACCCGCATCGTATTCATGGTGCTCTTCATCCTCGGGCTCACCGTCACGTCTTTCCGCATCGCGCAGGCATTCGCGCTGGCGACCATCTGGGCCACGACGATCGTGGTCGCAACCTGGCCGCTGATGCGGAGAGTGGAGGGGTGGCTTGGCAAGCGCCGCGGGGCGGCGGTCGCGGTGATGATGGTCGTGATGCTCCTGGTCTTCGTGCTGCCGCTCGGCCTCGCGGTCGACTCCGTCGTCGCGAACCGGGAGACGATCACCGGCTGGATCGCCCGCCTCTCTGAGATGACGCTGCCACCGTCCCCGGCCTGGCTGCAGAAAGTGCCGCTCGTCGGAAGCAAGATCGCGGCAGCCTGGGACGACCTCGCCGTGGCGGGCACCAAGGCCCTCCTCGACCAGCTGTCGCCGTATTCACGGGATGCGTACGGCTGGCTGCTGGGACGCCTCGGCAGCTTCGGCGCCGCGCTCGCTCAGTTCCTGCTCACGGTCGTGATTGCCGGGATCCTGTACTCGAAGGGCGAGATCGTCGCCGGCGGGCTGCGCCAGTTCGGCCGCCGGCTGGGTGGAGATCGCGGGGACGAAGTGGTGACCCTGGCAGGTCAGTCGATCCGCGCAGTGGCCCTGGGCGTCGTCGTGACGGCACTCGTGCAATCGGTCCTCGGCGGCATCGGCCTCGCGATCGCGGGAATTCCGTTTGCGATGATGTTGACCGGCGTGATCTTCCTGCTCTGCATCGCCCAGCTCGGTCCGATTCTGGTGATGGTCCCCGCCGCGATCTGGCTCTACCTCTCGGGCAGCCACGGGTGGGGGATTGCGCTGCTCGTGTGGGCTGTGGCGGTCGGCATGATCGACAACGTGCTGAAGCCCGTGCTGATCCGCCGCGGCGCCGATTTCCCGATCCTGCTGATTTTCGCAGGAGTCCTTGGCGGTCTGCTGGCGTTCGGCGTCATCGGGCTGTTCGTTGGACCCGTCATTCTCGCGACCACCTACACGTTGTTGCGCGACTGGGTCAGGGCGGAACCGATGGGTGGGAACTTGGAGCCGGATTCGGCTAGCGGATGACGTGGAAGGTGCGGTCCCAGCGGGTGCGGCTGAACGACGCGGAGGCGGATTGCCAGATGGCCTTCAGGAGACTCACCGGAGCGGCGTTCTCGGGGGGCGGCGGGGCGGGATCCACCGACCAGTAGACGAGCAGCACCTTCCCCCGGATGTAATCCTGCGGCACGCAGCCCCAGTCGCGGCTGTCCCGGCTGTCGTCCCGGTTGTCGCCAAGCACGTAGTAGTGGCCGTCAGGGACCGGCACGGGATCCCGATTGTTGAGGTGATCTGGATCGGGCGAGCCCTCGGGCTCGGTATGCTGGACGTACGGCTCGACCAGCTCCGAAGAAACGGTGTCTCCGGGTCGCTTGAGAAATACCTTGCCGTCCTTGATCTCGACAACGTCTCCGGGCTCGCCGATGACGCGCTTCACGTAGTCCTTCTCTGGTGCTTGGGGAAACTTGAAGACGATGATGTCCTTCCGCTTGACGTCGGCCACGGGAAGTAGATCGCGCCCGGCCAGGCTCATGAAGGGCCCGAAGATGAACTTGTTCACCAGGACATGGTCGCCCACCAGGATGCTCTCGCTCATGGAGGGAGATGGGATTTGGAAGGCTTGCACGAGGTAGGTGCGCACGAACAGGGCGATGATGATGGCCACGATGCCGGCCTGAAAGTAGTCGTGAATGAACGAGCGACGCGGCACCGGATTACTCCAGTTTCAACAGGGCCAGAAACGCTTCCTGGGGAATGTCGACGCGGCCGATCTTCTTCATGCGCTTCTTCCCCTCCTTTTGTTTCTCCAGGAGCTTCCGCTTACGGGTGATGTCGCCGCCGTAGCACTTGGCCAGCACGTTCTTCCGCATGGCGGAGACCGTCTCCCGGGCGATGATCTTGCTTCCCACCGCCGCCTGGATCGCCACCTCGAACATCTGCCGGGGAATCACCTCGCGCAGCTTGCTGGCCAGCGCTTTCCCCCGATTATAGGCCCGGTCCCGGTGCACGATCAGGGAAAGGGCGTCCACGGCATCCCCGTTGACCAGGATGTCCAGCTTCACCAGGTCCGCGTCCCGCCAGCCGGCAAGATGATAGTCCAGCGAGGCGTAGCCGCGGGAAAGGGTCTTCAGCTTGTCGTAGAAATCCATCACCACCTCGTTCAGAGGCAAATCGTAGGTGATCAGGACCCGGCTGGTGGTGACGTAATTGAGCTCCTTCTGAATACCCCGGCGATCCTGGCAGAGCGCCAGGATGGCCCCCACGTAGTCGGGGGGGGTCAGGATCAGAGCGGTGATGATCGGCTCGTCGTAGCGGGCGATGCTCCCGGCAGGAGGCAGCTTGGCCGGGTTGCTCACTTCCAGGACCGCGCCGTTGGTCGTGGTGATCCGGTATCGCACCGAGGGGGCGGTGGTGATCAGGTCCAGGTCGAAATGCCGCTCCAGTCGCTGCTGGACGATCTCCATGTGCAGCAGCCCGAGGAAGCCGCAACGGAAGCCGAAGCCCAAGGCGTCGGAGGTTTCCGCCTCCACCGAGAAGGAAGAGTCGTTGAGACGCAGCCGATCCAGCGCATCGCGCAGGTTTTCATAACTCGTCTCCCCGTTGGGGTAGAGCCCGGCGAAGACCATGGGCTTCATTTCCTGGAATCCGGGAAACGGCGCGTCGGTGGGACGGTTGGCTTCGGTGATGGTGTCGCCGATCTTGGTCTCCGAGGCGCTCCGGATCCCGGCGATGACGAAGCCCACTTCTCCCACCGAAAGCTCGTCGGTGGGCTTAAGCTTCGGGGTGAAGATCCCGACCTCCTCCACCTCATATTCCTTGCCGGTGGCCATGAACCGGATCTTCATTTTCCGTCGGATGGCGCCATCCAGCAGCCTGACCAGGATGATGACGCCTCGGAAGGAGTCGTACCAGGAGTCGAACACCAGGGCCTTGAGGGGCTTCTCCATGCTTCCCTTCGGATGGGGAAGCCGCTGGATCAGCGCCTCGAGGATCTCGTGCACGCCGCGGCCCTCCTTGGCGGAAGCCAGGATCGCGCCGGAGCAGTCCAATCCGATGATGTTCTCGATCTGCTCCTTCACCCGCTGCGGCTCGGCGCTGGGGAGATCGATCTTGTTGATGACCGGGATGATTTCCAGGTTCTGCTCGGAGGCGAGGTGCGTGTTGGCCAGGGTCTGGGCCTCAACACCTTGGGAAGCGTCCACCACCAGCAGCGCCCCATCGCAGGCGGAGATGCTGCGGGAGACTTCGTAGGAGAAGTCCACGTGCCCCGGCGTGTCGATCAGGTTCAGCCGGTAGTTCTGCCCGTCGTCCGCCTTGTACTCCAACGCCACGGCGTGGGCCTTGATGGTGATCCCACGCTCCCGCTCCAGGTCCATGTCGTCCAGGACCTGATCCTCCATCTCCCGCTTTTCGAGTGCCCCGGTCAGCTCCAGGATCCGATCCGCAAGGGTGGACTTCCCGTGATCGATGTGGGCAATGATGCAGAAGTTTCGGATGAGCTTGGGATCCATCGATTTCTCTAGAAAGCCAGGTTCGGATCGGCGTTGAGCGCCAGGTCGTCCGCCTCGCCACGCGCTAGCTTCCGGCTCCCGGCAAAGGCGATCATCGCCGCGTTGTCCAGGGCCAGGGATGGGCTCACCGCGTGGAAGCGCCAGTTCTCCCTGGCGGCGATCTCGGAAAGCTCCGCGCGCAGACGCGTGTTGCAGGCCACGCCGCCCGCCAGGCACAGGGTGGGGACCCTTTCGCGGCGGGCGACGCGCAGCGTATTCTCTTTCAGGTAGTCCACCGCCGCCTTCTGGAAGGAGGCGAGCAGGTCTTTCACCCGCGCATCCGGGGGCGGAGCCGGGTAGGCGTTTTCCGGCATCGAATTCTCGCGCACGTAGCGCAGCACCGCCGTCTTCAGGCCGGAGAAGGAAAAATCCAGCGTGCCGTCGGTCATGCGCGCTTTAGGCAGGCGAACCGCGTCGGGATTGCCTTCCCGCGCCAGGCGATCGATCACCGGACCGCCGGGATAGCCCAACCCCATCAGCTTGGCCACCTTGTCGAAAGCTTCTCCTGCCGCATCGTCCCGGGTGCGGGCGACGCAGGCGCAGCTCCCGTCCTGCCGCACCACATATAAAGAGGTATGTCCCCCCGAGGCCACCAGGCAGACCGCGGGCAAGGGCAGGTCGGGGTTTTCCAGAAAGGGGGAGCGGACATGCCCCTCCAGGTGATTCACGCCGGTGAAAGGGATCCCCAGGACGTAGCTCAGGGACTTGGCCACGGAGATTCCCACCAGAAGTGAGCCCACCAGCCCCGGCCCTTGGGTGACCGCCACGGCTTCCAGGTCGGACAGCTTCACCGAGGCTTCTTTCAATGCCAGATCCAGGACGATGTCGATATTCTCCACATGGTGGCGCGAGGCCAGCTCGGGCACCACGCCTCCATACTTCTCGTGGATCTTGGCCTGGGAGGAGACCACGTTGGAAAGAATCTTCCCATCCCGCAGGACCGCCGCTGCGGTCTCATCGCACGAGGTCTCGATTCCCAGGATCAGCATCAGGAGCTGCCTTCGAACAGGGCCTTCAGGCTCTTCTCATAGGGCGCCTTCGCCACGCCCGCTTCGGTGATGATCGCGGTAACGAAGCGCGCCGGCGTCACGTCGAATGCCGGGTGCCGGGCCGTCACCTCCTCCGGCGCCACGCGGGTGGTTCCCGCCCGCTTCACTTCCTCCGGGTCGCGCTCCTCGATGGGGATCTCCACCCCGGAAGCCAGCGACAGGTCGATGGTGGAAAGCGGCGCCGCCACGTAGAACGGGATGCTGCTCTCCCTGGCCAGGACCGCCACCGAGTAGGTGCCGATCTTGTTGGCCACATCGCCGTTGGTGGCAATCCGATCGGCCCCGACGATGGCCAGGTCCACCTCCCCCCGGCTCATGAAGTGCCCGGCGGCGTTGTCGGTGATGAGCGTCACGTCGATCCCATCCTGCGCCAGCTCCCACGCCGTGAGCCGTGCGCCCTGGAGAAACGGCCGGGTCTCGTCGGCCAGGACGCGGACTTTCTTGCCCTTCTCCACCGCCGCCCGGATCACGCCCAGGGCGGTGCCGTAGCCCGCCGTGGCCAGCGCCCCGGCATTGCAGTGGGTGAGGACCCGGGCACTCTCGGGAATCAGCGG
This sequence comes from Acidobacteriota bacterium, assembly GCA_022616665.1. Classification (GTDB taxonomy): domain Bacteria; phylum Acidobacteriota; class Polarisedimenticolia; order Gp22-AA2; family AA152; genus AA152. The sequence goes on along the minus strand of JAKEFJ010000159.1, from coordinate 6,909 downwards.
CTCGCCGTGGCGACCCATCCTGCGGTTGATCTCAAGGTCTTCATCGCGAATGAGAAGTGCCTCTTTCTCGAGGGCCGCCACCGCCCCTGCCGGGGTCAAGCCGCGGGTGGATTCGAAGGTGCGTCTCATCCGGTTGATGGCCCAGAAGAGATTGACCGCCGTGGGACGCGTGGCCGCAAAGACCTTCGAGAGATTCTCCATCCGGCGCTCCAGATCCACCATGGAAGACCCGCCGGCTTCCTTCATTCCCAAGGCGATTCCCATGGCGGCCGCCACGCCGATGGCGGGGGCCCCCCGGATCACCATGCTCCGGATGGCCTCGGCCACTTCCTCGGCGCGCTCGTAGCGGCGATAGATCACTTCGGCGGGAAGGCGGGTCTGGTCCAGCATCACCACCGCCCCGCCACTCCAGTCGATCGTCCTGAACATTCGAAGGAACTCCGATGACCTGGGCTGGGAGGCCCTCATTCTAGAGGGAGTTAGCCGATGATTCAACCGCCATCTTTCCGGGGACGCCCGCCCGGGCGGTGCTTTCTGGAGTTCTTTTCAATGCCGATCGGGAGGGGAGACCTATCAGTCCCGCGGATCCAGGACCGAGGCAGTATCCTTGGAGGCGCCGCTGCCCGGGCGGATGCCCAGGAAATGCAGCCCCAGGAGAGTGGACCAGGCGATGAACAGGACCACCAGTGCTCCCAGGCTCCAGAATTGGGCGGATCCGCATCCGCAAAGCGTGGCGCCGGCGACCCAGAAGCCGGAGAGCCATACGCCGAAGCCCAGGGCGATGAGCCCGCGTGACAATTCCCTCCACCCGGCCAGGGTGAGGAGCACGCCTGCGGCGCTATAAAGGATTTTCGCCGCGAACAGCGAAAGGGCGCCGGCCATCTTCTCCACCAGGCCGAGCCCGGCGGCATCCTGGCCGGGAGCCACGACCAGCCAGAGCGCGATGCCGGAAAGGTCCACTCCGAGCCCGGCGGTTGCCAGCAGCATCGCCAGACGGCAGGACCCTTCGCACGAGCTGCGAAAGCGAGCCGCGAGAACGCGGTAGAGGTTCACCACAAGAGCCGCGCCGAGCCCCGCCAGGAGCCATCCCCAGGTCCAGCACGTCTGATGTCGCGCGAGGTAGGAGACCCGGTCGGAAAGCTCCCCACCGTCGAAGGGAAGCCCGGGTCTCAGCCACAGCTGGACGGCTGCGAGGCCCACGACCCCCGCCGCGGCGGCCGCAAACGCCGCTCTTGCAATAGCTTTTTCCTTGGAATCAATCCCGAAGGCCATTGTCCACAGTCTACTCTTCTGCCACTCACTGCGCATCCGAATCAAATCCGTGCGTCCCGCATGATCGAGCTAGAGGTACCTGTGGCGATGATTGGCCATCCGCCGAAAGCCCCCAGGTTGATGGCCCGGGAGCCGTGTGGTACTTTAGCCGCCAGTTTTGCGCGAAATCCCGCCGGATCAGCCCCTTGTGAGTCTGCCAGGGAGATCCTCGCCGCCGGGGAACGGATGAAAAAGCAGCTCGAGAGAAAGCCCAGCTTCAAGAACGGCTCCGGCATCGAGATCCGATCCTCCTACTCGGCCAAGGACACCCAGGAGATTGATCCCGAGGCCGACATCGGCTTTCCCGGAGAGTTTCCGTTCACGCGCGGCATCCAGCCGGCCATGTACCGCAGCCGCCTCTGGACCATGCGCCAGTATGCCGGTTTTGGCTCGGCACGGGAGACCAACAAGCGACTCAAATTCCTGCTGGAGCACGGGCAGACCGGGCTGTCGGTGGCGTTCGATCTTCCCACTCAGATGGGCTACGACTCGGACCACGCCGCGGCGAAGGGAGAAGTGGGCCGAGTGGGCGTGGCCATCGACACCCTGGAAGACATGGAGATGCTGTTGAGCGGCCTGCCGCTGGATCGGGTCTCCACCTCCATGACCATCAACGCCACCGCGGCGATTCTGCTCTGCCTGTACGTCGCCGTTGGGAAGAAGCAGAAGGTGCCGCTCGAAAAGCTCTCCGGCACGGTGCAGAACGATGTTCTCAAGGAGTACATGGCCCGCGGGACTTACATCTACCCTCCCCGCGCGTCACTGAGAATCGCCACCGACCTGTTCGCCTACTGCAAGGATCATCTCCCTCGATGGAACAGCATCAGCATCAGCGGGTACCACATCCGCGAGGCAGGCTCCACGGCCGCCCAGGAGATCGCCTTCACCCTGGCCAACGCGGTGGAATACCTTCAGGCGGCGCACCGCGCGGGTCTCAAGCTGAAAGAGATCGCCCCCCGCATCTCCTTCTTCTTCAACTCCCACAACGACCTGTTCGAGGAGATCGCCAAGTTCCGGGCAGCGCGCCGCCTCTGGGCCCGTCTGGTGCGCGAGCGTTTCGGACTCACCGACGAGCGCTCCCAGATGCTGCGTTTCCACGCCCAGACCGCCGGCTCCACGCTTACCGCCCAGCAGGTGGAGAACAATGTCGTCCGGGTCACCTACCAGGCCCTCGCGGCGGTGCTGGGCGGTGCCCAGTCGCTGCACACCAACTCCATGGAGGAGGCGCTTTCGCTCCCCACCGAGGAAAGCGTGACAGTGGCGCTGCGCACCCAGCAGATCCTCGCCTCGGAGGTCGGAGTGGCGGACACGGTGGACCCGCTGGGCGGCTCTTACTATGTGGAGTGCCTCACCTCACAGCTGGAAAGCGCGGCGCGGGAGTACCTCAGTCGCATCGATAAAATGGGCGGGGTCATTGCGGCGATCGAGAGCGGCTTCATCGCCCGGGAAATCCAGGAATCAGCCTACCGCGCGCAACGGGCGGTGGAGTCGGGAGAGCAGGGGGTGGTAGGAGTGAATCGCTACCAGTCGCAGGCGCAGACGCCTCCCAAAATCCACCGTCTGGAGCCTGCCCTCGAGAAAGAGCAGGTCAGGCGCCTGGCACGATTCAAGAAAAGCCGCAATGCGCGGGCCGCCCAGTCGGCTCTGGACCAGGTGGAGCGCGCCGCCTCGGGTACTGAGAACCTCCTCCCCGCCATCCTTCAAGCCGTCGAGTCGAAAGCGACCCTGGGAGAAATCTCCGATGCCATGCGTCGCGTATTCGGCGCTCACCGCCCCGAGGCCACCCTTTGATGCCGCCCGAAGCCGCCCCCCTGCTGGAAGTGGAGGACCTTCGCGTTGAGTTCGACACGCCTGAAGGGAAGTCCCGGGCGGTGAACGGTGTCTCGTTCCAGATCCAGGAAGGGGAGACTCTGGGACTGGTGGGAGAGTCGGGCTGCGGCAAGAGCCTCACCGCCATGTCGGTCCTGCGGCTCATCACCCCTCCTGGCCGGATCGCTTCGGGGCGAATCCTCTACCGGGGCCGGAATCTCCTGACGGTGAGCGAGCCGGAGATACGCAAGGTCCGCGGCAAGGAAATCGCCCTGATCTTCCAGGAGCCGGTGGCGGCGCTCAATCCGGTATTTACCGTGGGGGACCAAATCGCCGAGGCGATCCGGGTGCACCACAAGGTCTCCAAGAAGGATGCCCTTGCGGAGGCGGCGCGGCTGCTGAAGCTGGTGCAGATTCCCGACGCCGAGAGGCGGGTGCGGGAGTATCCGCACCAGATGAGCGGCGGCATGTGCCAGCGGGTGATGATCGCCATGGCGCTGTCGTGCAAGCCATCCCTGATCATGGCAGACGAGCCGACCACGGCGCTGGATGTCACCATTCAAGCCGAGATTCTGGATCTCCTCAGGCGCTTGAAAGAGGAGTTTCGCCTATCTCTGTTGCTCATCAGCCACAACTTGGGAGTCATCGCCGGGTCGGCGGATCGGGTCGCGGTGATGTACGCGGGCCGCATCGTGGAGCTGGCGCCGGTGCGGGAGATCTTCGCCTCGCCGAAGCATCCCTACACCATCGGCCTGCTGCGCTCTATCCCCAAGCTGGGCGAGCGAAAGCGCTCCGCCAGGCGCCGACTCTATGCCATCCCGGGGACGGTGCCCGATCCCTACGCGCACGAGGCAGGGTGCCCCTTCGCTCCCCGCTGTCCGGACGTGATGCAGGCCTGCCGCCGGGAGGACCCTCGGCTGCTTCCCCTGGAAGGGGGGCGCAAGGTCGCCTGCTTTCTCCACCATCCCGCCCATCCGTCATCGGAGGCGGCAACCTCATGACCGGGAACCCGCAGGGCAACCTCCTGGAGGTTCGGGGGCTGAAGAAGCATTTCCCCATCCGGCGCGGGGTGTTCTCCCGGGTGAGCGGCTATGTCCGGGCGGTGGACGGCGTGGATCTCGTGCTGAAGCAGGGCGAGACGCTGGGCTTGGTGGGGGAGTCGGGCAGCGGCAAGACCACCGCCGGGCGATGTATCCTGCGCCTCATCGAGCCGACGGGAGGCAGCGTCGTCTTCGACGGCGTGGACCTCCTTGGACTGTCCCCGGCCGAGATGCGCCAGATGCGCCGGAAAATCCAGGTGATTTTTCAGGATCCCTACAGTTCGCTGAACCCGCGTATGAGGGTGGGATCCATCGTGGGAGAGCCCCTGGCCATCCACAGGATCGCCAAGGGCACCGACCGCGAGCACCGGGTGGCGGATCTGCTCTGCAAGGTGGGCCTGGATCCCATGGCCATGAAGCGCTATCCTCACGAGTTCTCGGGGGGGCAGAGGCAGCGCATCGGCATCGCGCGGGCGCTGGCCCTGAACCCTCGATTGATTATCTGCGATGAGCCGGTCTCGGCCTTGGACGTGTCCGTCCAGGCGCAGGTGGTGAACCTGCTCATGGACCTGCAGGAGGAGTTTTCCCTCACCTACTTGTTCATCGCCCACGATCTGAGCGTTGTGGAGCACATCAGCGACCGCGTGGCCGTCATGTACCTGGGGAAAATCGTGGAAGTGGCCGACGCCGAGAGCTTGTATCGAGATCCGAAGCACCCTTACACCCGGGCTCTGCTTTCGGCGGTCCCCGTGCCGGATCCCGATGCCAAGCCGCAGCGCATCGCCCTGAAAGGTGACCTTCCCAGCCCCGCGGCACCGCCGCCGGGCTGCGCCTTTCATCCCCGCTGCCCCGTGGCGGTAGAGGTCTGTTCCCGTCTGGAGCCGAAGCTACTCGACTCCGGAGGGGGCCATCTGGCCTCCTGCCACCTGGTGCATCCGGATGGCGCAGGGCCCCCTGTGTGAACCCCGGGGACGTGGATTTCGTATACCCCACTGCTTTCTGTCGTTAAACCTGTCCGCGCCGGAGGAAGCCGGGGTTGACCCGGCTCCGAGGGCGGTTTTGTGGCATTTCGGCACAATCCAGGAGAAAAACGCATGAAAACGCTTCTGCGAAAAGTTTCTGCCGTCGTCCTTTGCGCCGGCATGCTGGCGGCAGGAGGGCCGTCGCTTCACTCCCAGGAAACGCCGCCGCAGGCCGAGCACTCTTCCGGCATGACCACCCTTCTGGATTATCAGAGCGCGCCGGTGACCTATTCCCTGCAGGATGTCATGAAGACCGCCCTGGAGAACAACCTGGACATCCAGGTGCAGCGCTACAATCCTCAGATCTCCGAGAGCCTCATCGAAACCCAGGAAGCGGTGTTCTCCCCCATCCTGAATTTCAGCGCCCGGGAGAGCGAGAGTACCCAGCCCGGCAGCTCTCAGTTGAGCGGAGGTCTCTCGGTCACCAATTCCAACCGCTTTGCCTCGGGCACCTACACCGACTTCTTCACGATCGGCAGCCGGCTGGATTTCACTGTGTTCACCCGCCGCGACACCACGAACAACACCTTTCAGACGGTCAATCCTGCCTACACCAGCGAGGCGACGATCACCTACATCCAGCCCTTCCTGAGGAATTTCGGAGTGGAGGTGAACAAGACCGGAATCACCATCGCCCAGAACAACGAGAAAATCAGCAAGTCCCAGTTCCGTCAGACCGTGATGGACACGCTCGCGAACGCCGAGAAAGCCTACTGGCTCCTGGTCTTCGCCATCATGGACGAGAAGGCCAAGGAGGCTTCACTGAAGCTGGCCCAGGATTTCCTGGACCAGACGCGCATCAAGGTGAGGGTGGGAACACTCCCTCCGATCGAGATTACCCAGGCCGAGGCCCAGGTGGCGGACCAGGAGGAGGGCATCATCACCGGACTGGCCGCGATTCGCGCAGCGGAGGACAACCTCCGGCGCCTCATGAACGTGCCCACCGACTCGCCGCTGTGGCACCAGCCCATCCACCCGGCGGATGAGCCGCAGGTGCTGGACAAGATCGTGAACGAAGAGGAGGCGATCAAGACCGCTCTGGAAGAACGGCCCGATCTGGAGCAGGCCAGGCTCGACCTGGTCAACCGGGACGCCACCGTGCGCTTCAACAAGAACCAGAAGCTTTATCGGCTGGACCTCATCGGCAGTTACGGCGCCTCGGGACTGACGGGAACGTTCCTGCCAGTGTTATTGAACACCAATGACCCAGGTACTCCGGCGGGTTGCGTTCCAGATCCAGTTAATCCACTCGTGTGTGTCTTTGACCCGGCTGACGAGAACATCTCCAGCTCCTTCACTCAGATCGCGGACCGGGAATTCCCCACCTGGAGCGTCGAGCTGCAGTTCGGAATCCCCCTGGGGAACAAGGGCGCGCAGGCCGCCTACGCCCAGTCGAAATTCCAGCAGGACCAGTCCAAGCTCACGATCCAGCAGCTGGAGCAATTGGTGGTGGTGGAAGTGCGCAACGCGGTGCGGCAGATCGAAGCGGATCTGAAGCGGGTCAAGGCGGCGCAGGTCAATACCAAGCTGCAGCTGGAAAAGCTCTCGGCCGAGCAGAAAAAATACGAGAACGGCATGAGCACGGCCTTTCAGGTGCTGACGTTTCAAACCGACCTGACCTCGGCAAGGCGCCGCGAGAATCTGGCCATCGTCGACTATAATAGGGACCTCGTGGAGCTGGACCGGGTGCTCGGAATCCTCTTGGACACCCGGAACGTGAACGTCGC
>JAKEFJ010000158.1 GCA_022616665.1 Acidobacteriota bacterium | reverse complement strand
GAGGGGCAACGGGCTTGTTCGGCCGCGTCAGGCGATCGAAGAGAGTTTCGATGGTGCGCTCGAAGGCAGCGAGAAGATGCGCGGGAACGGTGGGAGCAGGGAATCGCCGAGGGAGGGCTTGTGTCTTGGAGTCTTCTTCGCCGGTGCAAAGCTCCGCGTCGGACATCTCCACCGCCAGGCGCTCCCGCAGCATCCGTGCCACAACGTACTCGAGCTTCTTCTCCCAGATGCAATGGCGGCGATCGGAGCACTCGTCTCCATCCGGACTCTCGCCCTGACACTCCTCCTCCACTTTCCGGATGGTCTCCAGCGCCTTGCGCTCCTGATCCCGGTAGGAGTGGTAGACCCTTTCCTCGACCTCGCACCACAGGCACATGACCGAGCATCCTCCCGGAATCGGCCGTTTTGGACTCTGCTGACGATAAGGCGGCAGACTATAACACAAGTCGGGTGGTTTCGGTCGTACATCCCCGGGGGGTGTCAGTTCTGGCGGTTTTTCGTCCAGCGGTCGTTGGTGATGCCGTGTTTGGCGACCTTGTAGTTCATGACCCGGCTGGAAACGCCCAAGAGCTTGGCGGCTTCCTTCTGAATCCAGTTGCTCCGCTTGAGGGCCTCCAGCAACGCCTGCCTCTCCAGGACTTCCAGGTTCAGCAGACTGGGGTCCACCAAAGGAGGGAACTCTCCGGTCATCGCGTTGCCGCGTGTCAAGATGCTCAAGTCCGCCTCGCCGATGGCCGGTGACTCGGTCATCAGCACCGCGCGCTCGATGGTGTTCTCCAGCTCGCGAACATTGCCGGGCCAGTCATGGCGCATGAGCATCTCCAGCGCCCCTTGCGTGAAGTCCTTCACAGGTCGCTTCAGCTCGCGGCCGAACTTCAATACGAAGTGCCGAGCGAGAGGAACGATATCCTCCCGGCGATCTCTCAGGGGCGGGACCGGAATGCTCACCACGTTGAGCCGGTAGAAGAGGTCCTCCCGGAACCTTCCCTCGGTGATGGCGGAGGGCAGATCGATATTGGTCGCGGCGACGATGCGCACATCCACCTTGATGGTGCGGCTTCCTCCCACCCGCTCGAATTCCTGCTCCTGGATCGCTCGCAGTACCTTCGCCTGGGTGGAAGGGCTCATGTTCCCCACCTCATCGAGGAACAACGTCCCTTCGTTGGCCAGCTCGAAGCGTCCGGTGCGTTGCCGCTCGGCGCCGGTGAAGGCCCCTTTCTCATGGCCGAAGAGCTCGCTTTCCAGCAGCGTGTCGGTGAGAGACGCGCAGTTCATCTTCACGAAGTTGTTGTCGCGCCGGGGGCTGCTCTGATGGATTGCCTCCGCGATGAGCTCCTTGCCGGTGCCCGTCTCCCCGATGATTAGGACCGTGGCGTTGCTGCCCGCCACCTTCTCGATGGTGGTGAAAATCTCCTTCATCGTTCCGGACTCGCCGACGATCCCTCCGGAGCCGGGCGCCGTGCCCAGGTAGTTCACTTTTTGGAGCAATCTGCGGTGCTCCAGAGCCCTCTGGATCTTGACCTCCAGCTCGTCGATGGAGAAGGGCTTCTGGATGTAGTCGTAGGCCCCCTGCTTGATAGCCTCGACGGCTCCCTCCACTGTGCCGAAGGCGGTCATGATGATGACCGGGGTGTCCTCGTTGGCGTTGCGGGCGCGACGCAGAACATCCATGCCGTCCCCACCGGGCATCTTCATGTCGGTCACCACCAGGTCGAAGACCTGCCGCTCCATTTTCTCGATGGCTTCCCGGCCCGAGGCCGCCTGCACCACCTTGAATCCACTCTCCGAGAAGGCCTGGCTCAGCCCTTCCCGAAGGGTGCCTTCATCCTCCGCAATTAGGATGTTCTTCATGGTTCCATCATCTCCGCCGCCGTTGGCGTTAGGGGGGCCCCATCTTTTCGGGTGAGCAGGGGCAGCTTCACGATGAAGGTTGTGCCCCGCCCGACCACGCTCTCGAAATCCAGGATCCCCTGATGCCCTTCCACGATCTTCCTGGCCAGGGGAAGTCCGACTCCGGAGCCCGTCTGCTTGGTTGTGAAAAAGGGGTAGAACAGCCGATCATGAACTTCCTCGGGAATGCCCTTGCCCGTATCGGTGATCCGCACCACCGCGTAGGAATCGAAGGAAAGGGATTTCCCGTTCTCGCCCTCCAGAAAAAAATCGGACTTGAGTGCCGTTGGAAGCGCCTCCCGGCGGGTCTCCACGCGGATGCTACCGGATAGGGGAATGGCCTCGAAGGAGTTTTGCATAAGATTGGTCAGTGCATCCCGCACCCGGTCCGGGTCAATCCACAGCTCGGGGATTCCAGGATCCAGATCCATACTGAGGGAGATGGACTTGCCTTCTTGAGCGGACGAGGCGGTGTTCGCCGCCTCCTGGACCACCATGGCCAGCGAGGAGGCTTTCCGATCCAGATGAAGGGGGCGCACGTACTCCAGGCTGTCCACGACGGTCCGATTGAGGCGTTTGACCTCGGCGATGATCCGGTCCACCAGGGCGAGATCCTCGACCCGACCGCTCAAGCGGCGCCGGAGCAGCGACGCGGTGACCTCGATCCCCCCCAGCGGATTACGAATCTCATGGGCCATTCCGGCGGCCATCTGGCCCAGCGCAGCCAGCCGCTCTTTCAGCTGCTCCCGCTCTTGGAGGTGCTCGATCTGGGTCAGGTCACGGAACAGAAGGGCCGCCCCCAAGACCTGATTCGCATCGTCCCGGATCAAGGGCATGGAAAATCCGATGGTGCGCTTGCGTTCGTCCTTCAGGAGGATTTCCATCTCGGCCCGGTTCGGCTGGTTCTTCATGCGGAAAGATTCCACGAAGACGGAAGTGAGCTTCGGATGATCCCTCAACACCTCGGAGCAGGGCTGTCCCAATAGATCCGACTCCTTCAGCTCCAGAATCTTCCGGGCCAGGTCGTTGATGCTCGTGAGCCTACCCTCTCGATCGATAGTGATACTGCCGCACCGCAGACTCGCGAAGAGATGCCTGTAAAAGCGATCCCCGGGAGGTGAAAACCGAGGAGTGCGTCTGGTCGTGGGCATCGGATCGGGATGTGACATAAATTGACACAATCCTTTGAAATCCAAGGAGTTAATATAGGTCTGGCCGAGCGGGGGTCAAGGAATTGGATTAAGCGATGACAGGAACGTAGTTTAGCGCCGCGGACGCGGGGCGAAGATGGGCTCGACCATCCGGAACAGGAGCCGCAAGGCTCGATAAAACAGCCCGCCTGATTCTCCCTCCCCGGGAAGGGAGGTGGAAGGAAAGAGGCCTATCATGCCTTGGTGAGCACGATACAGGCAGCGGTAGAACCAGGCCCGCTCATCGGCTCCTACGGGAAAGGGAGGTGTGACGCTGCCATCCTCCCGTTCCACCTCAGCGGATTCCACTTTTCCCAGCACCGCTTCCGGCGCCACCAATTCCCTGGCCGGATTGTTGTCCCCCTGGAAGATCAGCCATTCCTTCTCCGCGGTCCGCTTTTTCCAGATGAGGCGGTGGATGGTCAGGATCTGTCCATGCAGGAAGGCCCCGATATCACCGACCCGCAGCTCGTCGGAGCGAAGAGCGCGCACGTGCAGCCTCCACCCATCGCGCAGGGTCGGATGCATGCTCTCTCCGCGCAGCGTGATCCGGGCCGCTCCGGAGGTCTTGAGAGCCTCCAACAGGAGTTGCAGGCCTTCAGGCCCGGAGAGATCCACGTCAGCGCACCGAAAAGCGGGCCTCAGCCTGGGAAGACCGCCCCGTCACGCGATCCTTGACGGTGATCTGGAGCTTGAATTCTCCTGCCGGCCAGCCGGTGAGGGGGAAGGCGTAACCATGGACGAGCCCGGCCTGGTTTTCGAAGAACAGCGGCTTTCCCAGCGACTTGTAGGCCGGCTCGCCCGTCTTCTGCAGGGAAGCGGCCTGCACGAATTGATAGGTGAGATCCAGGCTGGCATCGCCGGTGGTTGGATCCTTGCCGGGATGGTAAACCTGAAAATAGTAGGCCAGTTCGGTTCCCGTCTGGTAGACGGCCTCCATCTTGGGGATAATCAGCAACCTGCCGACCAGGAAAGGTGGATCCGATTCCGGGTTTGGCGCCGGCTCGAGCCGGGCGGCGAGGGTGATGCCGGAGATCGCGAACGTCCCTTCCCGGAAGTCAGGGACCGTCACTCGCTCGCTCAGGGAGAACAGCTCCTGGGTGGCCACGTTCTGAATTCCGAAGAAGGTGCTGTAGAGGCCCGGCGGCAGCGAGATGCGCCCCTGATAGAGGCGAAAGCCGTCCACGTCGCTCCCCTCAGGGGAAGTGCGAAAGGAGTCCACTCCCGCCAGGTCGAAAGACGCCGCCCCATTGGAGAGGCGGGCGTAAACTCTCCAGTCCGGCTCCGGGTCCGAGCGACGAATCCCGAGGGTGAGCACGACCGACGTGCTCCCGTCGGCCGCCAGGAAGAAGTCATAGCGAGTGTGAAACCTCTTGGAGTCCTTGTCGGGTCGGGCAGCGGCAATCGTGTCCAGAAGTTCCCGCGGCTCGGGAGGGCGCTGGGCGGCGCTCGCCTGCAAGGCAAGGTTGAGCGGCGTGCCGAAGTAGCGCTCAATCCTATCCAGCGCCAGACGATCGGTGGCTTCATACTGACCTGAATCGTCGCGAACGAGCCGGACCTGCGTGTCCCGCTCCATGCCGGGAAATCTCGGCTCATGGTAGATCCAGATGGTGTAGAAGATCTCCTTGCCCCTCCGGCCGGTAAAATGATCCTGGCGGATTTCATCGGGCGGACCGATCAGGACGTAGAACTTTCCCCGATCCGTCTTCCACCCGGGATAGGGGGCGTCCCGAAACAGGTCGTTGGCCTCCCGCACCCGGTTCTTGTATCGCAGCTCAAACTCGTTGACCGGGGTGGAAGCATCCTCATCCCTGCGGGCCCAAAAATCCTCGATGAATTTCCGACGCTCCCCCTCGGTCTCCAGGGCGCGGTAGGCTTTTTCTTCGTCGGTGCTGAGGAGATAGCGGACCGGACCCTGGTACCACTCGCGGCTGGGGCTGTCCCAGTCTATCTCGGCGGGCGCGGCTCCATAGGCAGCAAAACCGACCGTAAGCAGGAGAATCCATGAGGCCACAAGCAGCCCTTGCGGGGTTGACACGCGCCGCGGGGGGTTCCTATACTCCATCTCACCGGGAAACCAAATCATGACCAAGAAGCTTGTCTCCCTCGAACCGCTTCCCATGATGGAGGAAGGGCTCCTGCGCGTGCGCGCCGGAGAGGCCATCGTGCTCAGCATCGGGGCCCTCGATCGCCAGACCGGAATCGCCGAAATCCGGGCGGTGTGCCGGTCTCGGGAAAATCATGACCTGGTGGCGGCGGGTGCCTGGAAGTCTGGGGAATCGGCGCCGGTGGAGCATTACTACTCGGTTCGGATTCCCATACCCGCTTCGTCCCCCACGGTCGTCTGGGAGTTGAAATCGATTCTGCTCCAGGACGGTCAAGGGAATCGTCGCACTTACACCGCCGGGCGCGATTATGACGAATTCCTCTTTCAGGTGGAAGGCCTCGAGAGCGTGGATTCCACCCCCCCGAGGCTCTTGGGGATTCGCGTCGATCCGGTCTAGTTCTTTCCGGCGGGCTTGGCTGCACCCGGGCTCGGCGCCACTTCCGTCACCGTCACTCTCTTGATGAGCAACGGCTTGACGGGACGCGCCGGCGCGCCGGGGGCCTCGCCGCGGGTCTGGACAACCGGGACCTGGCAGAGAGTCTTCACCGTGTCCATGCCCTCCACCACCTTCCCCAAGACCGTCACCCTGCCCGTCATGTCCTCCTTGGAGATTCCCAGGATCATGATGTGGGCGCCGGAATCCATGGCGCCGGTCTCGCGGTTGCGGACCTGTATCATCGTTCCCGCGTCCGTGGGAACTTCCGAGAGCTCGGGATCCAGGTTATAGCCCGCTCCCGCCGCCGGGTCGCCCGTGGGGGACCCGCCGATGATGGCCTGGCCCGGGATGACTCGGTGGAACTGATTACCGTTGTAATACCCTTCGCGTACCAAATCCACGAAATTGCGGACGTGGCGGGGGGACGCTTCCTTGTTCAGGGCGATGACGAAGTTCCCGAACTCGGTCTCGAATTTCGCGCGGTAGTCTTTCTTGGGATCGTACCGCTCCACGACGTGGAGAACGAGTGAATTGCCCTCCGCCCCTTCGCCTTTCCAGGAAAGCCTGTAGTTGCCCGCCTTCTGCAGGCCCGGGAACAGCTCGTTGAGGGACAACACCCGGCCAAAAAAAGCGCTTTTCTCCACTTCCTTGGGTTGAGTCAATAGGATGCCTGCTGTTTCGGATTTCTTGAGCTTGGCCCCGCGGGCATCCTCCACCTGCAGCCCCGCAAGCAAGTCCAGCCCATTGCTGTTGTCCACAGTGCTTTCGGTGACGTTTTTCACCGTCATCGCAACGGGCAGGTTGTCGCCTTCATAGAAATAGGGGAGTTGGGTCTCGAAATAAATGGACAGCGGGGGTTTGGCATCCGCGGAGAGGGCCAGGGCCGCGGGGACCAGCAGGGCGGCCAGGGTCGCCACCTTCCAGAGTGCAAAGTAGCCTTGAGCGGGTCGCATCGTCACTTCCTCACCTCGTTCGGGGGTCACAAAAATGTCCCGGCGGAGCGCCGGGATATCGCCGGAGTTTCGGCTGGTTTCAACAGAAACACGGGAAGATGCATGATAATCCCCGACATGCGGGGCGTCAAACCGCGGTGATTTGGTGTCAGCGGCCCAGCGTCATCGGATCTTGCGCGACGTCGTTGTCGGGGTTGCGGTGCAGCGCTCCCGCCGAGCCCAGGAATACCGCCACCAAGCCTGCCGAGATGAGCAGAAGAATGAGGAACGCCGTCCAGCGCAGGGGGCCTGAGCGCCGGAAGAGGGGAATTCGGGGAGCGGGAAATGCCAGGATGCGTGCCTTCATTGAGAGCCGTCCACCGTTGGGATTTTGACAAAATGGAATTATGCGCAATCGGCGCGACGGATTGCAAGCAGATCTCACAAAAGCCTTGCGGGATACGGGTTTTGGAAGTATAGGGTTGTTTACTTCGGGAGGAGTTCTTGACCTGTTCCGGTTGTGGCGGGGAGCTCGGACAGACTCAGTACCTCGGCGTGGACATCGACATGTGTCCGCAGTGCGGGGGCATCTGGCTGGAAGACGGCCGCCTGAAGGACCTCATCGACTGCGCGCGGCGCGGGCTACCTTCCAAATCCATCGAGAACGCCACCACCTATAGGCCCAGCTATCGACTGAGCGAGGGGGACAGCCGGCGCATCGTGAAATGTCCCTGGTGCATTGGCATCCTGAAGCCGGTGAATTACACTTCCTCATCCGGGGTCGCCATCTACCGGTGCATCAACAATCATGGTGTCTGGGTTCCCAAGGACAATCTGGAGCGCCTGCTCCTGTTTCTGCACGTCTGGGACAGCTTCCTGAAGCCGGCTCATGCGGCCTACGCCCAGCT
>JAKEFJ010000157.1 GCA_022616665.1 Acidobacteriota bacterium | reverse complement strand
TGAACCTCCAAGAGATAATCCGAAATCCCGTAAAACTTCGAGTCCTGAAGATAGCCTAGTCGCTGGTCCAGACTCTGGGCCCAGAGCTTGCTGTAAGTCTGAAGAAACGATCGGGTCTGCTGGAAGCCCTCTTCAGGAATTCCTTCCCGAGCCAGCTTGTCCAGATAGTAGAGTCCGCCGCGCAGGCCGAACAGGGCATTTCGATGGGGGATGGGCCGCAGCCAGAAGGAAAAGTACTGCTGCCGGCGCGGTATGTTGGGAACGGGGAAGGTGGTTCCGCCGTCCTGGATGAAATTCTCGGTGTAGGAGTAGTCCCCGTAGTTGAGCCCGCGCTTGCCCCGCAGCTCGTTCATGAGGACGCCGTTGAACGTGCGGTGCTCGCCCAGGTAAGAGTTGGCCACCAGCAGGGCGTACCAGTCGTCTTCGCGGCGCGTCACAGCGGTGGGAAAACCCGCCGAGATAGCGGTGGCGATGCAGGGTTTGCTCACCGCCACGACTTCGATTCCATCGGGCATCCTGGGTGGTGGGAGCGGGATCGGCTCCGCCTTGCGCTCCGGGAGGGAAGTCGTGAAATCCTGCCTCACCCTCTCTACCAAGTCGACGGGATAGCCGCCCGCGAGACCAACGTCCACGGCGTTGCGTGTGAAGCGCTTGCCATAGTGGGACTGGACGTCCGCGAGAGTCATCGTCTTCAGTCCCTGCACGGTGCCCACGTCCACGTGTCCGTAGGGATGGTTTGGATACAGAGCGAGCTGTAGAGTCCACTTTCCCAGGTTTTCATCGTCGTTGCCACGCAATCCATTGACCAGATAGTTGATCGCCTCATCTCTCAGCCGGGTGAAATCCGCCGGATCGAAGCGCGGCTTCAGGACCGCATCCCGGAGAATGGGATAGTAACGATCCAGGTGGTCCCGGTGACATTGCCCCATCACGACGATGACTTCCTTGTCCGCTTGGAAATCGATACGAGCCGCCATGGGATAGAGGATCTCCAGCACCTCGGAGTAGGTCAGGCTGCGGGTCCCGCCCTGGGCCAGGATGGCTGCCGTCAGTGCGGTGAGCCCTTCTTTTCTCGCCGGGTCGTCTTGCGAGCCCACGCGAAACATGATGCGAAAATAGACGATGGGAGAATTCTGAGAGGGCAAGAGAGTCATGTCGATTCCCGCCGAGGTGGATTGGTTTTTCCCGGATTCGCGACTGGACCCCGAACAAGCCATTGGAGCCAGGCCCACGAAGAAGGCACAGGAGAGTAAAGCCAAAGCCCGGGCACTTCGCGGCCTCATGGCTGCGGCCCATTCCCGGACACCTTCCCGGAGCTCAGGAGCACCACGGTGCGGTTTTCATTGCGGAAGTACTTCCGGGCGACTTCCTGCAGGTCGGAGGCCGAGAGCGAATCATAGGTCTGGTAGAGCTCGTTATAGGCCTCGGGCTCGCCGGTGAGTTCCAGGATGTGTGTCAGGGTTGAGGCAACCGAATCCGCCGTATCCAGCCGCATCTGGAACGAATACTTCAAGTGACTCTTGGTGTCGTCCAGTCTGCGCTGGTCCGTGGGGTGATTCTTGAGATCTTCCAACGTGGCGTCGAGGGCCGCTTGCACCTGGGCGATTCCCTGCGGCTCCTTGATGCGGGCGGAGATGACAAAGAGGTTGGGATCGCGGCGATCAGCGGCCCCTCCATAGAGACTGTCGACCAGCTGGTCCTCAATCACCAGCTTGCGATAGAGCGGCGAGGTCTCGGAAAAAGCGATCTGGGAAATCAGATCCAGCGCCGGCATGTCCTTGTCGCGGACGGAGAATGCCGGACCGTGATACCCCATGGTCAGATAGGGGAGAGTCGGATTCTTCCAATCGATGCGGACCCGCTTCTCCTGCGACTGGGGAGGCTCCTGGGAAATCCGGATGGTGTAGCTGCCATGTTTCCAGGGACCGTAGGAGCGCTCCGCCAGGGCAAAAACCTCCTCAGGCTTCACGTCGCCAACCACGAGCAGAATGCAATGCTCGGGACGGTAATAGCGGTCATAGAACATGAGGGAATAATCGTACTGGTTGGGCATGTCTTCGATATCTCGGAGGAATCCCATGGTGGTGTGCTTGTACGGGTGGACCTGAAACGCCGCATCGTAGAGTTTTTCGTCGATGCTGTTCTCGGGAAATGAGAAGTTCTTGTTGTATTCCCCCAAAACCGCCCGGGCCTCCTTCTGAAAGGCCTCCTTCCCGTAGCGGAGGTTCATGTAGCGATCACTCTCGATTTCCATGATCTGAGGCAAGGACGCCGAGTCCGCCAGGATGTGGTAGGCCGTCAAATCGTCGGAGGTGAAGGCATTGGAGTCGGCCCCCATCTGCTTGATGATGGCGTTGTAGCGCTCTTCCGGGTATTTCTCAGTGCCCCGGAACATCATGTGCTCAAAGAAGTGCGCAAATCCCGAGTGCCCGGGCTCGATTTCATTGCGACTGCCCACGCGGACGATGATCCAGTGGGCCACGAGGCCGGGGGAGTCAAAAGGGACCACCACCACCTGCAGCCCATTTGGCAGCGTTTTTCTGTGGGTGGGATAAGGAAACACGCGGGATCCCTGGGGCGGTCCGGCGGCACTGGTGAGAAGCAGGGGCAACGGGCTCATCAGGCCGACCAGTGCCATTGAGTACAAGGTTCTGAGCACGCGGGTTCCTCCTCAAGAGACGATGCGACCTCCCGCAGACAAAGGGCACTGCGCGGGAGGCGCCATCTTAGCTTCGGCCCCAGGCACCGTCAACGCAGCCCGGCGTGGTATCCTCGCGCCGCCGAGAGGGCACGCCATGCCACGCCACCAACGCGCCACATCCACTCCCCCTGCGGACTGGGCCGGAGGAAATCCTGCGTGCCGGCTGCAGGTGCCGGATGGGTTCAGCCTCCGGGAGACGGTCCTTTCCCACGGCTGGTACGAGTTGGCGCCCTTTGAGTGGTTAGATTCACCCGCCACCCTTCTGCGGAGCGACTCACTTCCCGATGGCTCCACGCACCTGATTTCGACGAGCCAGAAGGGGGGTGCGGGCAGGGCTGTCGAGCTGCATTGGATCTCCGGCCGACCTTCCATGGCTCGGAAGGCTGTCCTTCTGGCAAGAGCTCGGAGGATATTGAATCTCGATCTGGATCTGTCCGAATTCATGGAATTGTGTCGACGTGAGCCACGACTGCGTCACGTTCCCCGGACAGGGGCCGGCAGATTTCTTCGCTGCGGCAATACTTACGAAGAAGTCTTCAAAGCCATCTGTGGGACGAATATCGCTTGGAAGCAGGCGGTGTTGGCGATCAACAGGCTGGCGGCGCTGGGCAGGCCGGTGCGTGGCTCCACGGTCAAGGCCTTTCCTACTCCGGATGTGTTCTTACGATTCGGGGAGAAGCGCCTGCGGGATATCTCCAGGCTTGGATACCGAGTGCCCTATCTCCTGGCGTGGTCGCGACGGGTGCAGGAGAAGGATCCCGGTTGGTTGCAGCTCGAAACGGGGAAGGCGTCCCGAGAGGAAGCGATGCGCATCCTCCTCTCGGTCAACGGTGTGGGAAAAGCGACCGCCCGCTACCTCCTCATGGTTTGGGGGTATCCAGGGGAGATTTCGGTGGACAGCTCGGTCTACCTTTATTGCCGACGAGAGAGATTTGCGGGGCGGACTCCCACGGAACGCGAGATTCTGACCCTCTATGATGCCTACGCTCCATGGCAGGCATACGCCTACTGGTTCGAGTTTCTCCCGTGGGCAAAACAGCACTGGGGTTTGGGGGGAGCCCAGGGAAGTCAAAAGCAGGAAGCAAGCCTCGCGGCGCTGCTTAGGGTGGGCCCCCAGCGGGAGATCCGGGTGTAGCAGGAGCGTGGCAAAGGCCACTGGGCAGGGAGGGAGAGGGGTCCTCCCTTCAGGGGTTACCAGGTGTCGGTCCCTCGTCCACTTGCCACACTCCCACATCCAAACCAACCGCCAAATCCCTGGGGGCGGCGTCTCATTACCACTCTAGCTTGCTCCGACCCCCCTATCGCTCCTCCTTTAATACCGCAGAGTCGGGGATCGGTCAAGAACATTCTTGGGAATTATTTGAAAGGGAATTCCCATACCTCAAAAGGTCAAACTCCTTGTGGGAGAGGAGCTTTTCCATGATTGGATGCGGGAATCCTTGATGGACGCGGGTTTCGAGGAATCAAGCCCCGGAAATGTGGTATCCGGCGTCGACGAACAGGATTTCTCCGGTAATTCCGCGGGCGAGCGGGCTCAGAAGGAAGGCTGCTGCGTCTCCAACTTCAGCGGCCTCGACGTTGCGGCGCAAGGGCGCTTTTTCGCGGTAGTGCTCGAGTATTGAACTAAAGCCAGGAATTCCCCGAGCCGCCAGGGTGCTGATCGGCCCCGCTGAGATTCCATTGACCCGAATATTTCGCGGGCCCAGATCGCTGGCCAGGTACCGAATGCTGGCTTCTAGGGAAGCCTTGGCCACCCCCATGATGTTGTAGCGGGGGATGGCGCGCTCACTTCCGAGATAGGTCAACGCTAAAACGCTACCCCCCTCGGAAGGGAAGAGCGGAAGTGCGGCCCGGGTGAGCCCGACCAGAGAATAGGCGCTGATATCCTGCGCCAAGCGGAAGCCGTCGCGGGAGGTCTCGACGAAATCGTTTTCTAAATCTTCGCGATTGGCGAAGGCGATGCAGTGCACCAGGAAATCCAGATGTCCAAAGTCCTTCTGGAGCGATCCGAAGAGCTGGTCAATCTGGGCATCACTTGCCACATCACAAGGAAAAACCGCCGAATCCGGCAGAGTCCCCGCCAATTCTCGGACATTCTCTTCGAGGCGTTCCCCCTGGAAGGTGAAGGCGAGGCGGGCTCCTTCTCGCGCCGCGGATTGGGCGATTCCCCAGGCGATGCTCCGCTTGTTGGCTACCCCTAGAATGAGCCCTTGACGCTTTTCCAGCAGCATGTTCTCTCTCCCTTTCGGCGGGGCTATTCGCAAGTGTCAGACGGTCGGAGGCTCCTCCACCCGGAAGAATTCCTTCTCGCCAATCCCCTCATAGATTCGGCCGAGCACTTCCCAGGCCATGACGGCCGCGATGCCTCCCTCCTTGACCAGCGAGGCCCACAGCCGGCGCATTTCCTGAGGATTGTCCCGGAATTCGACCAGCGGACGAGAATGAGGAGCCTTTCCCTTCCATGGATCGCACGTCGCTGCATGGACCACTTTGATAGAAGCGGCCCCGGGCTTGTCCTTGGTGGTGGACCAGACGACGAGTCCAGTGTCCAAGTCCTCGATGTCGCGATTGCAGGTCTGGCAGGGGATGATTTCCCGGAGTTTCAAGCTTTGCTCCGCGATGGGAAACTGATGCTAGCCCAGGCGTCGAGGCGAATGCAAACGAGCGGCCGTTGACGGCGTGTTTCCCGCCTCCCTATACTGACCCGGTTGATTGTGCCTTTACACCCTTGGGGGACTGCCGGCCATGTCGCAAACCTACCTCCTCCTGCTCGCCCTCTGGCTGGTCATCGTGCTGGGCCATGGATGGATCCGAGCCCGGGGCCGTGCCTGATTCCTCCCTGCCCCCCGCCGGGCTGCACCCCGGCGCGCAGGTGGAGCTGGAAATCGGCACGCTGGCCTATGGCGGCGCAGGAGTCGCCAGATTGGACGGATTCGTTGTCCTGGTGGACCGAGCGCTGCCGGGAGAGAGAATCCAGGCCGAGATCACGCATCTATCACGTCGATTCGCCCGGGGTCGGGTGCTGCAGATCGTCAGCTCCTCGCCCCATCGGCAAGACCCACCCTGCCGGCACGAGCCCTTCTGCGGGGGATGTGCCTATCAAGCGCTCCCGTATCCGCTTCAGCTGGAAAGCAAACGCGCCCAGGTGAGAGAGCTGCTTCAGAGGATCGGGAAGGTCGAATCTCCTCCGGTGGGGGCCGTCCTCCCGGCCCCCGCGTCCTTCGGATACCGACGACGCATGAGCTACACATTCTCCGATGAAGAGAGTGTTGGCCCGGGCCTTCATCGGCGTGCGGATCCGGCCGCCGTCCTGGAAGTACCCGGATGCCTTCTCCCCGAGCCCCATCTGCAAAGGACCTACGAGAGGCTTTTGGAGGATCTTCGGTCGCTGGAGAATTCGCAGTCTTCTCGCCACCTGGAGCTTCAAAGCGGTTCATGCTCACCGTCTCCCGTGGCGTTGTTCCGCGGAGGGTCCCTCCCCTCCCGCGAGCTCCGCAGGCTGGCGGATACATGGGTTCAAGGGGGTATCCTGCGAGGCGTGCTATGGATGCAGCAGGATTCCACCCGGTCAAGGCCGGAAGCGGGAAAGTCCCAGCTCCTTGCCGGGGTCGCCTACGTCGAGGAGGTCCTCGCAGAATTTCGGCTGAGAATCCCTGCCGGAACTTTCTTTCAAGCCAACCCGCCCCTTGCCGAAAGAATCTTTCAGGAGATTGCAGGGCGCTGCGGAGAAGGGCAGGAATCGATCCTGGAGCTTTATGCGGGAGTGGGCGCCTTGACTCTCTTTCTGGCGAGGGGAGGAAGGCGGGTCACCGCCGTGGAGGGGAACCCCGATTCAATCCGTGCCGCCCGAGAGAATGCGCGCTTGAATGGATTTCATGCGATCGAATGGATTCAAGCGGATATTCGCGACTCCATCGCACGCTGGGCCCGGGATGGCGCGGCGTTCGACATCCTCGCTCTGGATCCGCCCCGGTCGGGGCTGCCTCGCGATGGCGCCCGCCAACTTGCCTCCGTGGCACGCAGGAGAATCCTCTATCTCTCCTGTGATCCCGCCACACTGGCCAGGGATGTTCGCGACTTCATCTCAGATGGGAGCTGGAGGCTGAAGGAGGTGCTTCCCGTGGATTTCTTTCCGCATACCGCTGGAATCGAGTGCCTGGCGGTCCTGGAGAAGGGCTGAGTGGAGAGCCTTCTTGGGCTGTCAGCATGCAGCCCCCCGGGACCTTCCCAGCCAGCCTGACTGGATAGGGATAGGTTGGTCGTTCAGCGCTTCGAGTACTGCATGCTTTGCGAGGAGCCGTCTGGAATCGAGAGCTTCAGCCCTCGCTTCTCGAGCGCCTTGGCATAGACAGGCCCGGTCATCATCCACTTGGTGCCGAGAAGGCCCACGTGCTCCAGCCTTGAGCCGTGATCTCGCGGCATACCACTTCCGCGATGTGCAGTCCTGGTAGCGGCAGGTCCGCGGCGATGCTTGTGACACCCGGTCGCGAAAAATCCTGCTGACAATGATGAAAGCGGGCTAGACTCCCCGCTCGCGTATCTCCCCCGCCTGCAGGGCATCATAGAGTGCCGCGTAGGCTTCGAACTCTCCCTGGCCGGAAAGCCTGGAAATCTCCCCCACCGTGCGGGCACCGTTGACCAGAGTAAGCACCTTGCGCTCCTCGGGGGAAGCATCCTGCTCCCGCCCTACCCCCGGCACTTTCCCCGGGACAGGCTCCAGCAGCATGCCGGCGTCCCGGATCCGGGTGGAGAACTTGTTCCATTCGTCCAGCCGGCGGATCCCCTCCATGACGATCTTGGTGGTGGGAACGGCCAGGGTGATTTTCTCCCGGCTCTCCACGGGCCCCTCCACGAACTCAAAATAGCCGCCGGACCATTGAAAGAGCGCGTAGACGATTTCAAGCACCTGGTTCTTCACGGCCCACCAGAGCTGCTCGGTGGTGATGAATCCGAGTCGCACCAAGACCTTGCCGTGCCGTGTGTCGGGAGTGATGCGGCGAGCCGATTCGGCATTCTGCGCTTCATTGATCAGGCCCCGCCGAACCAGGAAGCAACCCAGGTTGTCGCGAACCGAGGTGGACCGGGCAAAGACAATCTCTCCTTGCTCCCAAAAGACGTTGCGCGTCTCTGCGCCCCGGGTGCAGCGCAGAACTCCCGTCTTTCTCGAGAGATTCAGCATGGAGATCACATCCGCCAGCGAGACGGAATTCAAATCCCCGGTCAGAATAGGCTTACCGGACATGCCACCCTCCGAAGGCTTCGGATTCTAGGGGGTGGACTCGAGGGGTGTCAATCGCCCCGGTTCGCGCCGGTTGCTGCATCGGGGCAGCAGGGGCAGTTTTTGACTACTTGACCGGATCGCGATCTCCCGGTACTTTCATGCCGGACCGGGTGAGGGGGGGCACCGTTCGAGCAGGCCTTTCCCGGCGGATCGGCGGGGAGTTGACAGGCGCAAGCACCCCCCCTAAAATGAATGTTTCAATCGAAGGATGAACGAATTGCGAGATCCCGGGAGTCGATCCCCGAGGCAGAGCGGGGCTCGCGGAGAAAAACAGGTGCCTAACCGACGCGTCGTTGTTTTGCTTCTCCTGGCAGGGATTTCCCTCGTGGCGGGGTGCAAGAAATCGTCCGAGAGCGACGCCCCGAACCTCTTCGGTTCGCCTCCAGTCGTTTCGGAGCTCTCCGTCACCAAGCAAAGCAGGCAGTTCGCATGCGTCAGTCCGCCCGTCGATCTCTGTTGCGTCGATCCACCGGTATGCACCTGTTGTTGTATCTCCGACGTAACAAACACGGTGACGGCAGAATACGACCTGGTGCAGATGTCCGCCAAGGTTACCGATGCCGATGGTGCTTCCAACCTCCTCGTGATACTGACGCGCTTCTTCGATCCGCCGAATAGCGGGACAACGAACGAAATCAGTCTCGAGATGTTCGATGTCGGCACCAATCCTGTGGGCACGATATTGAGCGGTACAACATTTTATCAAGTGCTGAGCGGCGACGCGGTGGCAAACGACGAAGTTTACACAAGATATTTCTACATGAAAAGCACGACTTTAGTACAACCCGACGATTGTGTGCTGAACACGGATGTCGATGATTTTGGTGGCACCTACTCCCAGTACCTCACTTCAGGAAGCTTCCCGGCCACGAAAGTTCTCAACTTCACCTATCACGTCGAGGGCGTGGATCGAGCAGGGAACATCGGATCGTCGGGGACTGTCACTCTCCCCATCCTGGAGTCTGAGGCGACCGTGGATGCGGAGCCAACGCCTTGCGGCCCGCCCACCGGCGCTGGAGGCTGCCTGCCCCCTCCCTGATCTTTCCCGGCCTGCTGATTCCAGGCTCGGTCTCCTCGGTCAGCTCTCCGGCTCACCCCCTGCACCCCCTGGCTGTCTTCGACAGATCTCCGACCTTTACCCGTGACGTAGCGGGAGAATTGCGCGGATCGCCCGGGCAGCCTCTTTTTGCTTGGGCCCCGCCGGCATGGCCACCTCCAGCAGCTTGTTCGCCAGGATTGAGTGGATCGATCCAAGGGCTGCCGGCGCTTTCGAGAGTACTTCCGCATGAAGGCGCAGCGTCACCAGGTCCTCCCGAACGATAGGACCGGTCAGCGAGGCTGGCACACCCAGCCTCCTGGCATTGCCGAGCGTAGCCGAGGAGAGCTCCAGCAGAGCCGGGAGCGACTGCCCCCTCGTCAGTCCTCCGGCTCTCTCAAGCAGCTCGGACGCCAGGACCAGGTAGGCGAGCAAGTACCCCGAGGAAAGACAGGCGGCGAGATGATAGGCGGCCTTGGCTGGCGCGGAGATCTGCAGTGGGCGACCTCCTATCTGCCGGATCACTCGAGATCCCATGACGCAGGCCGCCGCGTCTCCCTCCAGCGCGAAGGTTATTCCCTCAAACAGCTTTCGATCGTCGGAGGGGAGGGGAATACTGGTCAGAGGGTGCAGGGAGGCGACGCGGGCGCCACGCTCGCGCAGGGGAGCCAGGAGCACGGAGGGCAGCGCGCCGCTCGTGTGAAAAGCGCTTTTCCCCTGCCAATCGGTAAGCCGGGCCCAGGCCCGGGCCGTGGCGGCAATGGCTCCATCCGGGACCGCGATGAGCAGCACGTCGAAATTCCTCTCGTTCTTCTCTTGCCCGCGGCGGATGATCCTGGCTTTCAGGAGCCGTTTTCCCCTGGACAGACTCCGTGAGCCGCGCCCGTAAAGGCCAACGCATCGGTGGCCCGCCCGGACCCATGCTGCCGCGAGGCTGAGGCCCACGGCGCCGGGGCCCGCCAGGATGAATCGTAGCGGTTTCATTTCAGGCCCCTGAGTCGCTCCAGCAGCAAGGCAAAATCGGCGGGCAGCGGAGCTTCGAACCGAAGCTGCTCCCCGGTATCCGGGTGACGAAACTGCAGATGGTGGGCGTGCAGCGCCAGGCGACCGAATGCCATGAGGGGTTCCCTCAATTCCTTGCGCCCAAGGGCGCTGAAGCGATGACCGCCGTACTCCGTATCTCCCACCACCGCGTGGCCCAGGTGCTTGAGATGAACACGGATCTGGTGGGTCCTGCCGGTCAGGATTCGCACTTTCAAGAACGAGAATCCAGCCATTCGTTCCAGCGTTTCATATTCCGTGACGGCGCTACGCCCGCCGGCGCTGCGCACCGCCATCCGCGTGCGTGACACCGGGTGTCTTCCCAGAGATGCTTCAATCCTCCCGCGCGAGGGAACCGGCTCGCCCCAGACCAGCGTCAGGTAGATCTTCGACACTTCCCGCCGGGCGAATTGGGCTGACAGGCTCCGGTGCGCCGAATCGTTCCGGGCCACGACCAGCAAACCGGAGGTCTCGCGATCCAGCCGGTGGACGATCCCGGGTCGCTCTTCACCGCCCACCCGGGAAAGCCCCCCCTCCAGGGCCAGGAGCGCGTTCACCAGAGTTCCCGTCCTCCGGCCGGCGCCGGGGTGCACGACCATCCCGGAGGGTTTCGAAACCACCAGGAAGCTGGGGTCCTGGTGGACAATTTCCAGGGGAATGGCCTCGGGCGTGAGACGGGAGGGGATGGCATCAGGAAATTCCACCAGGATGCGATCTCCCGGGTGGAGAAAGGCTGAAGGCTTGAGGTGTCTTCCCCCGATTCGGACATGCCCTCCAAGGATCAATCGCTGGATGGAGGTGCGGCTCTCGCCCTGTAAGCGGGTCATCAGATACCGATCCAGGCGGGTGCGGCCCTCGCCTTCCACCACCAGCTCCACACTTCGCTTCATGGTTATGAAATCAGGCGGAATGTTGACTGGATCGGAGTCGGAGCAAGAAGAAAATGGCCACGGCCGCGGCCAGGATTCCAACGAGCTGGGAAGTGGAAAGCAGCCCTCGGAAGACCTCACCGCGGTAGTCGCCCCGGTAGAATTCGATGGCAAACCGCAGGACGGCGTAGGCCAGGACATAGGCCCAGAAGATGCTCCCGTCCACGCGCTTTTTGGGATAAAGGACTACCAACAGCACGAAGAGCACGAAATCGGCAATGCCGTGGTAAATCTGGGTGGGATGAAGCGGGACGGCCAGCGGGACTCCCGTGAGATCGTGGGCGCGGGGATCCACGAAGGTCAGCGCCCAGCGGACATCGGTGGGCCTGCCATAGCAGCATCCTGCCGCCAGACAGCCGATCCGGCCGATGGCCTGAGCCAGAGCGATCCCGGGTGCCACGGCATCCGCAGTCTTCGCGATGGGGAGGCGGTTGCGGCGCACGTACCAGAGTCCCACGAGGCTGGCCGCGACGAAGCCTCCGTAGAAAACGCCCGCGGAGCGCCAGTTGTAGAGGATCTCCATGGAATGCCGCAGGTAGTAGGGAAATTCCACCAGAACCAGGAGGAGCTTGGCTCCCACGATGCCTGCGAGGAGTGTCCAGATCCCCAGGTCGATCATCTGAATGGGCTCGATCCCCTCCCGCTTGGCATAGGCCATGGAGACGCGCACGGCCACCAGGAATGCGAAGGCGTAAAAGAGGCCGTAGGTCCCGAGCGTGAAGGTTCCGAGTTTTCCGAGATGCAGATCCCACAGAACAGGATGCATGAGGTGACCTCAGGAGGCCGGGGCGGCCCGGCGATCGTGCCGGAGCAAATCCAGAACCAGCGTGAAAACACCTAGACAGATGGAGGAATCAGCCAGGTTAAAAGCGGGCCAGTGGTGCCCCGCCAGCGAGAAATCCAGAAAATCCACTACGTGTCCGTAGACGACCCGGTCGTAAAGATTTCCCATCGCCCCTCCGAGAATCAGCGACAGTCCCACCTGAACGGGAAGCTCACCCTCTTCGGTCCGGAACTGGAAGACGAGGATGAGCAGAATTGCCAGCACGGGGATGGTGATGAAAATGAATCCCCTCAGCGGGGAAGCCAGTCCCGCCATCAAGCCGAACAGGGCGCCCGTATTGGCCACGTGGGTCAGGTGGAAGAAATCCTGGATGACCGGAACCGAGTCGTACAGGGGAAGTCGAGCCACCACCAGCGACTTCGAGAGCCGATCCATGGCGAACAGGAACAGGCTCAGTCCCAAATAGAGCAGGCGCAGGGTCCCCCCTCGCGACAGGCTCATGGCTTGGGCGCGCTCTGAATCTTGACCAGGATCGAGGCGCACCGGGCGCAGAGGGTCGGGTAGGCGGCGATGCTGCCGCGGTCGAGGCGATAGTTCCAGCAACGCTCGCACTTCGCTCCCTGCGCCTTGCGAATCTCGATTCGGAGGTCCGGCAGCTCCCCCGACGGCTGTGCCCGGGGCGCGGCGACAGGGCCCAGCTCCACCTGTGAGACGATGAACAGCGTGGGCAGCTCCCGGTGATAATCCAAGAGCAGCTTTCCCAGCTCCCCGCTGGCTTCCAGCACCACCGCTGCCTCCAGGGAGTTGCCCAGGATTTTCTGGGCGCGGGCCGCTTCCAGACGCTGAAGAACCGACTCGCGCACACTACCCAACCGCTCCCACCGCGAGAGCAGCTCCGGCTCCAGGGGGAGGGGAGAGGGCGCGGGAAACTCCTCCAGGTGAATGGAGGTTGCCAGGCTCCCTCCATTGTCCCGCCGCTGCATCATGTCCCACACCTCGTCCGCGGTGAAGCTCAGCACCGGAGCCATGAGTCTGCACAGCAAGTTCAGGATCCGATGCAGGGCAGTCTGCGCCGACCGGCGCTCAGGAGCGGCGGGCGCCGACGTGTACAGGCGGTCCTTCAGAATGTCCAGATAAAAAGCGCTCAACGTCACGGCGCAGAACTGGTTCAAGGCGTGGTAGACCCGGTGGAACTCGTAAGACTCGTAGGAGCGGCGGCATCGCTCCAGCAACTCGTTGGCCTGGTGGAGAGCCCACCGGTCGATCTCCAAGAGCTCTGTCAGAGGGAGGGAATCCTTCTCAGCGTCAAAATCATGCAGATTCCCCAGCAGGAAGCGGCAAGTATTCCTGATCTTTCGATAGGCCTCCACATTGCGCGCCAGGATCTCGTCGGACAGCCTCATGTCGTCGAGATAGTCCACCATGCAGACCCACAGCCTCAGGATGTCGGCGCCGTACTTCTTGACGATGTCCTGGGGCGAGATCACGTTGCCCAGGGATTTCGACATTTTTTTCCCCTCGCCGTCCAGGGTGAATCCATGGGTCACCACTTCGCGGTAGGGTGCCGTGTTGCGGCTCTGGGTCGCCACCAGCAGGGAGGACTGGAACCAGCCTCGATACTGATCGGTCCCTTCCAGATAGACATCCGGCGGCCAATCCTCAGCTTCCAGGGCTGCGAAGCTGGAGACCCCGGACTCGAACCACACGTCCACGATGTAGTGCTGGGCTTTAAGCGTATCGCGCTTCCCGCATGCGGGACAGATGGCGGCGGGTGGGAGGAAATGATCCACCATCGCCGCCGGAGTCGAGTATTCTCGAAACCAGCTGTCGGAGCCCTCTTTCCGGAAAACCTCCGCGATGCGTTGGAAACTCGCCTGGTCCCGAATGAAGGCGGTCGGTTCGTCGGGGAAGCACTGCGAGCAGGCAAAAATGGGGATCGGAACCCCCCACGCACGCTGCCTTGAAATGCACCAGTCGGGACGGTTCTCTACCATGTTGCCGATCCGGATGCGCCCCGCCTCGGGGATCCATCGCACTTTGCCAATCTGCTCCAGGGCGCGTTTCCTTAGCCCACCCGCATCCAGGCCGATGAACCACTGATCGGTGGCTCGAAAAATGACGGGATTGTGGCATCGCCAGCAGTGGGGATAGGAATGACGGATCGTCTCCCGGTGCAGAAGGAGCCCTCGGAGCTCCAGATCATCCTGGATCCAAGCGTTGGCATCCCACACCATCTTTCCGGCGAGCGCTTGGACATACGGTTCCTCGGAGTCGAAAGCGGCCGCCACAAATCGTCCTTCATCGTTCACCGGGGCGTAAGGCGGCAGATGATTGCGAACGCCCAGCTCGAAGTCCTCGGCGCCGTGGCCGGGGGCTGTGTGCACGCAGCCCGTTCCCTGGTCCAGCGTGACGTGCTCTCCCAGGATCAGGAGTGAGTCGGAGCGGTCCCGCTGAGGATAAGGTCTGCGAGAGTGCCCCATCTTCACCAGCTCGCGGCCGGGCAGCGTTCCCACACTCCCAACCACCTTCAAGGCGCAGGCGCGGGCCACTTCACTGACGCGCTCCCGGGCCATGATGAGGATTTCCGAACCCAAATCCACCAGGTCGTAGGCATAATCGGGGTGGAACGCGATGGCTAGATTGGCCGGGAGAGTCCAGGGAGTCGTGGTCCAGATCAGGATCGAGACGTTCCTGCCGGCGATGGCCGGAAAGCGCCTTTTCACTTCGGGGCCATCGAGCGGAAAACGGACATAGATCGAGGGAGAAGTGTGATCTTCGTACTCCACCTCCGCTTCGGCCAGGGCGGTCTGGCACGAGGCGCACCAGTGAACCGGCTTCTTTCCGAAATAGGCGGCGCCTGATACGAAGAAACTCCCAAGCTGCTCTACGATGACGGCCTCATAGCCGGGATCCAGAGTCAGGTAGGGCCTCGACCAATCTGCGAAAATCCCCAACCTCCTGAACTCGTCCCGCTGGACTCGAATGAATTTTTCGGCGTAGGTGCGGCAGGCCTGGCGGATTTCCAGGGGCTGCATTCCACTCCTGCGCCCACCCAGCTCCCGGTCCACCCGGTGCTCGATGGGCAGCCCGTGGCAGTCCCAGCCGGGTCGATAGGCTGCATCCAGTCCCATCATGCTCCGGGACTTGACCACGATGTCCTTGAGGATCTTGTTCAGGGCCTGCCCAAGGTGAATGTTGCCGTTGGCATAGGGGGGACCGTCGTGGAGCAGGAAGCGGGGGCGTCCGTTCCGCTGCACGCGCAGTTTTTCATAGACCTGGAACTCGTCCCATCGCCGCAAAAGCGCTGGTTCCCTGTCAGGGAGATTGGCTTTCATGGGAAAGTCGGTGTGAGGCAGATTGACCGACTGCTTGATGTCGGTGGCGGGCTTCAAGACAATACCCCGGGATGGATAGAATTCGTCGCAGGGCCGTCTCCCGATGGGGAGCGACGGGTTGTATTCTTCATAGCGAGCAGCGCAATCTAACACCGGCTCCCGCAAAGATCAACAAGGCGCCGCCTCCGTTGACGCCTGCGGGGCCCTATGATAACTTGCGACATCCCAATTGATTACGGAGTTGCCCGTGACCGAGGTCTACCTCGACTACAACGCGTCCGCTCCGGTTCGTCGGCGGGTGCGGGAGGCGGTCGCCGAGGCGCTGGAGGATCGCTACGGTAACCCCTCCAGCATTCATCGTCCGGGCCATCGCGCCAAGGTTCTGCTGGAATCGGCGCGGGCCTCGGTGGCGGCGCTTCTGGGCGCGCACGCCGAGGAAGTGGTGTTTACCAGCGGAGGGACCGAGTCGAACAACCTGGCCCTCTTCGGGGCCGCTCATTCCCACGCTTCCGGACATCTCATCGTTACGGCGGTGGAGCACTCGTCGGTGCTTCAGCCAGCCGGGGAATTGGAGCGCCGAGGCTTTCGAGTCACCCGCGTGGCGCCCGACCATGAGGGCTGGGTATCCCCGGAAGCCATTCTCGCCCAGGTGGCCGGTGACACGTTTCTGGTCTCGCTGATGCATTCCAACCACGAGGTCGGAACGCTCCAGGAAGTGGGCGCCGTGGCCAAGGGGCTCCGGGGCCGGAACATTCTTCTACATTGCGACGCGGTGCAGAGCGCCGGGAAGGTGCCGCTGGACGTGACCTCGCTGGGGGCCGATCTGG
The DNA here is from genome assembly GCA_022616665.1 of Acidobacteriota bacterium. GTDB lineage: Bacteria > Acidobacteriota > Polarisedimenticolia > Gp22-AA2 > AA152 > AA152. Next base: position 12,075 of record JAKEFJ010000157.1, on the reverse strand, counting down.
TTTCCCTCTCGGCCCACAAGCTCGGAGCTCCGGCGGGCGTCGGGGCTCTGTGGATTCGGCGGGGCGTGCGACTCTCGCCGCTGCTACGGGGTGGAAGCCAGGAGACGAACCGGCGAGCCGGCACCCAGGCGCTCGCGCTCATCGCGGGCTTCGGGGAGGCCGCGAGGCTGGCGCGGGAGGAGCTTCCAGAAGAGGGGGGTCGGTTGCTTCACTTGAGAATGCGCTTGGAGGAGGATCTTCTGGCCGCATTCCGGCAGGTTCGCATTCACGGTCAATCCCGACCTCGTCTCCCGGGGACCTGTCACCTTGCCCTTCACGGCCTGCGCGGGGAAGACCTGGTCACGGCGCTGGATCTGGAGGGGGTGGCGGTTTCAACGGGCTCCGCGTGCACGGCCGGGACGGTGCGGCCCTCCCACGTGCTACAAGCCATGGGATGCCCACCGGACGAGGTTGAGGCTTCCTTGCGCGTGAGCCTCGGATACAGGACCCAACCCGAAGATCTGGTCCGATTCCTCGAAACTCTCCGGCGAATAGCGCTGCGACATGTCCGGGCGGCGGCGGGAGGCGGCTAGGATGAGCGAGTCGAAGCCAGAGAAAATGAACGAGGAGCGCATCGCGGTTGCCATGAGCGGTGGGGTAGACAGCTCGGTGGCCGCCTTGATTCTTCACCGGCAGGGGGAGGCATTGGTCGGGATCTCCCTGCAGCTTCACGACGCGAGCGGGGGTGAGTCAGGCCGCTCGGGACGGTGCTGCTCGCCGCGAGATTTCCTGGATGCCCGCCTTGTGGCGGAGCGGGTGGGTTTCCCGTTCTACGTCCTCAACCTGGAGCGGGAATTCCGGCGCTCGGTGATCGATGATTTTGTCCGTGAGTATCGCGAGGGAAGAACGCCGCTCCCATGCGCCCATTGCAACAGCCAGGTGAAGTTCAGAGACCTGATGGCTCGTGCCGCGACCCTGGGTTGCCGCCGCCTGGCGACCGGTCACTACGCGCGCCTGGCTTACGACCCTGCCACGAGCCGCACGCGGTTGCTGCGCGCCCGGGACCGGGAGAAGGATCAATCGTACTTCCTGTTCGGCCTCACGCCGTTCCAACGCGATCACGCCCTTTTCCCGGTGGGGGACCTCACCAAGGATGCGGTGAGAGAATTGGCGAGAGGAGCGCATCTGGGAGTCGCGGACAAGCCGGAGAGCATGGATCTGTGTTTCTTGCCCGAAGGAGATCCCGGCGGCTTTCTGGACCGGGAGCTCGCCGGGGAAGGACCCGGCGTGGGGGACATCGTCGATGGATCGGGCCGGGTGCTGGGGAAGCATCGGGGGATTCATCGATACACGGTGGGCCAGCGCCGCGGGCTGGGAATCGCCGGATCCGATGCGCTCTACGTCTTGGAGATTCAGGCGGAGGATCGGCGTATCGTGGTGGGACCCAAGGCAGATCAGCTCCGGGGGAGCTGTCATGTTCCGGCACCCAACTGGATCGGGATGGAGGCGCCGACGAAGCCGGTGGAGGCGGCGATTCAAATCCGCCACCGTCACCCCCCGGCGGAGGGGACCCTTCATCCGGATGCCCGGGGCGGAATCGCTGTGCGGTTTCGGGAGTCGCAGCGGGCCATTGCCCCCGGACAGGCGGCGGTCTTTTACCGTGATGACCAAGTTCTCGGGGGAGGCTTCATCCAGTCCTCCCATTGACACTCATTTCGCAGCGGCGGTATATTGGCCGCTCTGCGGCGGGCGGGCATAGCTCAGTTGGTAGAGCGCGAGCTTCCCAAGCTTGAGGTCGCGGGTTCGACCCCCGTTGCCCGCTCCAGTTTCCGGCTCCGACGAAAACCTTCCCGCTCCTGGAGATCCTGCACCGAATGTTTTTTCGCAAGCGGGCGAGCGCTTCACCGAACGTCTCCGCCACCCGCCTCTTCGGAGGCAAGGTGGAAGAGGCTCCCGCCAGCATCATCGGAAAAAACACCCGCTTTCGAGGCGAGGTGCATGGCGGCGGGCTTCTGGTAATTCGCGGATACGTCGAGGGTGCACTGCACTTGCTGGGCCGGGTGAGCTTGGAGCCCGGCTCTTCGCTTCGGGCCGACGTTCGGGCACCGGAGATGATCCTCGCTGGAGAGGCGGAGGGGGAGATTCGGATCCGCGAGATTCTCTGCGTGCGCTCCTCGGGAGCTCTCCAAGGGGACGTGGAAAGTGGGCGCCTCCTGGTGGAAGAGGGTGCCGTCCTCCGAGGAAGCGTGCGCCGGATGGCCGAGGTCCATCCGACCCCGCCGGAGCAGTCAACACCCTGACGTTTATTCGCAGTTGCCTGACATTCCACGTCACAGCCTTGACACCTGCTTCCCACACCCCGCGCCAAACCCTTTTCGAGAAGGCGGTTAGCCGACAGCGCCCGAGCTGACTCGCTGGCACACGTCTTGCCTTTCTCCCTGCCAACCTTTCCGGCGCCGCCAGGCAAATCCGGCAAGGCAAGGAGGAGCAGACGTGAAGGAAAAGATTCTCATCATCGACGACGATGCAGGAGTCCGACAGGTGCTTTCAGACTCGCTCACCTCGCTGGGGTACGCCGCCCGGGCTTTGGAGAGCGGCGATCGGGTGCTGGGAAGCATCCGCGAGACCGGCTGCGACCTTCTCGTCCTGGACATGGTGCTTCCCCGGACGGACGGCATGGAGGTGCTGCAGGAGGTTCACCGCCATCATCCCGACATGCCCGTGATCATGATCACCGGGTATGCGTCGGTGGAGACCGCCATCAAAGCCATGAAGATGGGTGCGTTCGACTACGTCGTGAAGCCGTTCCGCATGGAGGAAGTGGAGCTGGTTGTCGGCAAGGCCCTGGAGCGGAGTCGGCTGAAGCGCGAAAACCTGCTGCTGAAACGACAGATTGAAAGTCAGTATGGGATGGGCGCCCTGGCGGGAAGCAGCCCCGCCTTGAAGAAGGTCCTTTCGGTGATCGAACAGGTGGCGGCAACCCGCAGCACCGTGTTGATCCGCGGCGCCGTGGGAACGGGAAAAGAGCTGGTGGCCAGGACCCTGCATTTCAACAGCGACCGGAAAGACCAGCCGTTCGTGTCGGTGGCCTGCGGCGGCATTCCGGAGGGTCTGCTGGAAGACGACCTATTCGGACATGTGCGCGGCGCCTTTGCCGATGCCGCCGCCGATCGGCAAGGTCGAATCGAGATGGCGGGGGGAGGAACCTTGTTCCTGGACGACGTGGACTCCCTCAGTCCTGGATTGCAGGCGAAAATTCTGAGGGTCGTGGTGGATCGAGAGGTATTTCCCCTGGGATCCCGAGAAAAGGTGGCGGTGGATGTCAGGGTGATTGCGGCCACCCGCCAGGATCTCAAAGCTCTGATCGATGAGGGTAAATTCCGCGAAGACCTCTACTACCGCCTTAACGTGATCGCCATCCATCTTCCGGAGATGCGGGAGCGGGGCGAAGACATCCCGGTGCTGATCAACCACTTCGTCCACAAGTACAGCCGCGAGATGGGAGCCCAGCCAGGGCGCTTCTCGGCGGAGGCACTCAAGGCCATGGGCGAATTCTCGTGGCCAGGAAACGTGCGGCAGCTGGAGAATGTCGTGGAAAGGGCCGTGGCGCTCTCGCGCGGCAGGGATGAGATCACCCTGGAGGATCTGCCGCGCGAAATCCAGGAAGCGATCGCGACCCCCATGCCCCTCATCCGGGTCGGCGACGAAGGCGTCTCCCTGGATGCCGTCATGGCGGAGTACGAAGAAAAGATGCTGCTCCAGGCACTCGACAATGCGGGATGGGTGAAGACCCGAGCTGCGGAGCTGCTGAAGATCAAGCGAACGACGCTCATCGAGAAGATGAAGCGGCTGGGGATCCCGCTCAAGAAGAACGGCCACGGGAGAGTCACCGACGAGCTGCGGGGAGCCTCCGAAGGCTCGGGCCCGCTCCTGACCGACAAGGCACGGATCGCCTGAAATCCTGCAGGGGGTTGATTCCCCAAAAAGGGGTGTGGTACCTTCCCCCTGCCCTGCCGATCCGCGCCCGCGACCGAGCCCGAATGACCCAGCAATGAAAAGTCCGCGATTTCCCGGACCAGGCCGGGGAAGGCTGGATGGCCAAGACTCATCTCAAGGAAGCCAACTCCCACACAGAGCCCGTTCCCTCTGCGCCTGTTGCATTCCCGCCGAAAGAGAAGCCTGAGCGTGCCGATCGACCCCGGGGCTCCGGAGGAGCCGATCGGAGAGGGAGGGGGGAGAGCCGAGTATGAGCCTGGGGGCGGCCACTCCGCGGCGAGTTCTGGTCGTTGATGATGATCGGGAGATCGTCGAAATGACCCGGCTGATCCTGGAGAGCGGGGGCTACGAGGTGATTCCCGCGCTCTCAGGAGCGGAGGCCCTGCGGAACGCGTCCCACAAGAGGCCCGATTTGATTCTGCTGGACATCAACATGCCCGGGATGGATGGGTGGGAGACTTTGAAGATCCTGAAGGTGGATGAGGCGACGCAAGACATCCCCGTGGCCATGTTCTCCATTAAGCTGGAGCTGAGGGACAAACTCCAGGGGCTCAAGCATGGAGCTTTCGATTACATCACCAAGCCGTTCTCCTATGACGAGATTCTCGAGAGGGTCCGACGCATTTTCGAGAAGCTCTCCCATGCCGGGGGCCGTTAAGTGTCCAAGGACGAATTCGCCGAGGTAGGCAAGGACTGGCGTTGTGCCCTCCTGGGGCTCAAGAGCGCCCTGTACGATTCCAACACGGGGCTCTTCGCCTATCCCTACCACTTCGATCGCCTGCGGCGGCTGGTGGAACACCGCCCCACGCTGGGATTGCTCTACCTGGAGGTCTCGGATTTCGATCGCATCGAATGGCTGTGCGGCTGGCAGACCATGGACGAGATCCTCAAGTGCCTGGCCGGGGAGCTCGCCTTGCTCCAGGGCACCGCCTATCCCTCCAGTGGATTACTGGCCTCCGCCGGGGTGCATGGGGGTGGGTTTCTTGTGTTCCTGCCTGAAAACTTCGTCGGCTCGGAACCCAGCCTTGCGGATCTGGAGGCCATGGCGGGAGGTCTTTCGCGCAAAGTCCATTCCGCCGTCGGTCACCGGATTCCAGAGGATCTTTCCGCAGAGGTGGAAGTCGCTGCGGGGTATTCGCTGCTGCGCTGCGAGCCGGTGTTCCGCATGGAGCGGCTCATCTACCGGGCCACCGAGGAAGCGCGCGGGGCCGCGGCGCGCTCGGCGCACCGGGACGAGCAGCGCCGGGGTGCGGAATTGCGGCAGATCATCCGCGCCGGGCTCGTCGAAACGTACTTCCAGCCGATCGTGCACGTGAACTCGGGGGAGGTCTTCGGCTATGAGGCGCTCACCCGGGGTCCTCGAGGAACTCTCTTCGAAACCCCCAAAGTACTCTTCGGCATCTCGGATCGTCTCCGCATCTCCCCGATTCTGGACGGTGTTTGTCGGAGGCGGGCCTTGCGTTCGGCCCGCGGCCTGACGTCTGGACAGAAGCTCTTCGTCAATTCCCTGCCCGCCACTTTGTCGGATCCCCGGTTTGCAGAGGGGGAGGCCGAGGCGATGCGCTGGGACGGGGCACCTGCCGCCTCCGACGTGGTTCTGGAGATCACCGAGCGGTCTGGAATCGAGGACTTCGACAGCTTCGGCCGCCGGCTGGAAGAGATTCGCGCCCTGGGATTTCAATTAGCCATCGACGACGTGGGAACGGGATACTCCAGCCTCCAGACCATCTCGGAAGTGCGGCCCGAGTTCCTGAAGATCGACCACTCCCTCGTCAAGGGCATCCACGACAGCCTCATCAAGCAGGAGATTGTCGGCTCCATCCTCCAGCTCGGGGAGAGAATTGGCTCGCAGGTGATCGCTGAAGGAATCGAGAGGGAAGAAGAGTACGAGATGATCCGTGGGTTCGGGGTTCAGCTGGGTCAGGGATATCTTTTCGGCGCCCCGGGGCCGCACCCGGTGGGGGCAGGCGGCCCGCCCTCCGAAAGGACTTGAACCGACTTCCCGCTTGGGCCGCGCGGGTGTGGGGACGATGGGAAGCATGCCGATTCCGGTGGCGGTAATGGCGGGGATTCCTGCCGGCGCCGATAGCGTGGCGGGGGGCTGGCTGGGGACCCCCTCCGGGAGGCTGCTTCTCCTGCTCTGCCTCCTGGCGCTGATTCTCTTTTCCCTTCTGATGATCCTGGTGCCGCTGATGCGGCGCTCCACCTCCTTGCTCCTCCGCCGACTGACGGCGCATCTGGAAGCGCTGCGCCTGGGTGCTCCGGCGCGCTTGACCGCCGAGCGGGAGGAGGGCGAAGCGAGGGCCCTGATTCACAGCCTGGATCGTCTCCTTTCCGAGACCCGGGAGCGCACGCGGGGCTTGGAAGAGGAACGGCGGCGACTGGAAGAGATCCTGGACGCTCCTCTGGAGGGAGGGGTCCTGGCCACGGATGGCGAGGGTCGCATCACGGTTTTCAGCCGTGGGGCTTGCACTTTGTTGGGTTATGGAGCCGGAGAGTTGACCGGTCGGAGCGCAGAGGTTCTCTTCACCGAAGAGTCCTGGAAGGAGATCCTCCCACGACTTGCCCGGCGCTCGATGTCCCAGGGCGGATCGACGCTCCGCGTGGAAATGATCCGCCGCGACCGCTCCCGGTTTCCCATCGCGCTCGCTGTGGCGCGTTCCGATGCTCCCGCGAAGGGCTTCGTCGCCCTGTTTCACAACAGGGTGGATCACTCCGACCTGGAGCGCCGGCTGGGAGAGGCCGAGTACAAGCTCGAGGCGGTGATGGAGTCGATGCAAGACTCGGTCCTGGTCGTCAGGAGCGGACGGGTTCATCAAGCGAATTCCCGTTCGGAAGCACTTCTGGGCATGCCGCGCAGCGAGCTGATGGGGAGAGCCTTCGCGGAGCTTGTGTCATCCGAAGACCTCCTGCCCTCCTTGGAGCGGATGGAAAAAACTCTTCGCGAAGGCGCCCCCGAGGAGTTTTCAGCCATCCTGCAACCGAAAGGCTCGTCTTCGGAGCCGCGGGAGGTGCGAATCCGGTTCGTCCGCCTGGAGGAGCCGGGGGAAACAGCCCTTCTGGCGACCCTGCGTAACGAGAGCGATCGCAAGCAGCTGGAGAGCGGGCTTCAAGCCAATCGAAAGCTGCTGGACGCCACCATCGATTCCACCTCGGAAGGAATCCTGGTCCAGGAGCTATCGGGTTCGGCTCCGCTCAACATCCTGGTCAATCGAAGCTTGGAGTCCCTCCTCGGTGTTGGGGGAGAAGAGATCCTCAATTGGTCCGAAGCACAGCTCAGCCAGGAGCTGGAGAAGCGCGGCGCCGCTCCGGAAGAGCTCAAGAAGCTCAGCGAGGCAACTCCGGTTGAAGGTAGCCCATGCGCCGTCCTGGATCTCGATTCTCCCTCCCGGCGAAGCCTGGAGATCAGCTGCGGGCCGTTGCACATGGCGGGTGGTGAGCTGCGGGGGAGGATTTTCACTTTTCGGGATGTCACCGCGCGCCGCGACGCGGATCGGGCTTTGCGGGAGGGGCATGAAGCCCTGGCGGCGTCCGAGAGACAGCTTCAGGTGGCGGTGGAGGAGCTGGAATCCACCCGGGCCGATCTGGCGAAGCGCAATGCACAGCTGGAAAAGCTCAACCGCGAGCTGCGCTCTGTGGACGAAATGAAGTCGAACTTGCTGGCCAATGTCTCGCATGAGCTGCAGACCCCGCTGGTGCTGATCAAGGGATACACGGAGATGGTCCTGAAGCGCAAAATCGGCCCGCTGACTGCGGAACAAGAGAAGGGGCTGTCCGTCGCTCTGAAAAACATCGATCGGCTGGTGGAGATGATCGACAATCTGCTGGATTTCTCACGGATGGAGCGCGGCGAGTCGCCGCTGGATCTGGAGGAGTTCCCGCTATGGCAGGTCGTGGATGAGGTCGTGGAGCTGATCCGGGAGAAGATTCGCAGCAAGGATCTTTCCCTGACCACGGAATATGAGACCGACGATCTCATGGTGCGCGCCGATCGAGGGAAAATCTCCCAGGTCTTCATCAACCTGCTCACCAACGCCATCAAGTTCAATCGGGAAGGGGGACGGGTGGGAGTTCGGGTGACGGGGGGAGAGCAGGGAACGCTCAATGTGGAGATTTGGGACACGGGGATCGGCATCCCCCCGGAGGAGCAGGACAAGATCTTCGAGCGGTTCTATCAGGTGGACTCCTCCGCCCACCGGCGCGCCGAGGGGACCGGCATCGGGTTGTCCATCGTCCGGGACATTCTGGCGCTGCACGGATGCTCCATCCGAGTGGAGAGCCGCGCGGGCGACGGCAGCCGCTTTCTGTTCACCCTTCCGCTGGGCCGAACGGCCCCGGCGCCGCGCCCCGCTTCCGTACGCTTCCGCACCGGCCAGCAGGAAGGACAAGGCCAGCGCCGCTGAATCCGGTTTTCCGTCGCTTTCAGATGGCCGCACGCTGTCGATGGATCTCATACAGCAGGATGGCGGCCGCGCAAGCCACATTCAGAGATTCGACCGATCCTCCCAGTTGAATGTTCACTCGCAGGTCGGAGGAATCCATCCACTCCGGTGAGACCCCTTCCCCTTCATTTCCCAGCACGAGGGCCAATGGCCCCCTGAGGTCCGTGCGATGAGGGTCGGTCCCCCCGTGCGCCAGCGTGACCACCACCTGGAGGCGATGCTCCGTGCGCAGCTGCCCCCAGGCTTCCGGCGCGGGAAGCTCGCACACAGGAACTCGCAGGATCGAACCGGCGGATGCGCGGGCCGAGCGGGTGTTGTAGGGATCCACCGTTCCGCGTACCGTGACCAGCGCCGAGGCCTTGGCAGCCTCCGCCAGCCTGACCAGCGCTCCCAGGTTGCCGGGATCGCGGATCCGATCCGCCACCAGGAGCAGCGGCGCGCGGGCGTGGCGCAACAGGGCATCCAGCGGCAGGACGCTAGCCCGAGCCAAGGCGAGCAGTCCCTGGTCCGATGAGCCGGGGGCCAGCTCTTCCAGGAGCGAATCGCTCAAGATCGCCGTGGGGACTCCCAGCTGCCGGGCTGTGCGCAACAAGGGGCGCAGCGAGGTTTGCCGCGAGACCTTTTCGCCGACCACCAGCTGGCCCACCCGGGACGGATCCGCCATGGCCTCTTCGACCGATTTTGCCCCCCATAGGAGAAAGAGCCCCTCCTGTCGGCGAAAATCCGCCTCCGAGTCCAGCTTTCGGATCCGACGAACCAGAGGGTTCTTGCGGCTGGCGATGACGTCCGTCATGCTACGATGGCGCACGTAGAGTTGAGGAGCCGGCGTGTTGCGATTGGAGGTGAATCGGGACCAGCCCCCGGATCGGGAGATCCTCGAACGGATGTCTCACACGATGGCGAGGGGCGGTATCGTGGCATTCCCCACCGAAACGCTTTATGGCCTCAGCGTCGATCCCAGAATTCACGTCGCCCTGGAGCGCCTCTTCCAAATCAAGCACCGTCCTCGCTCCCGCCGGCTTCCGTTCGTGGCGGCCGGGCTGGCTCAGACCCAACAACTGGCGAGGATTGAGGGATCCGTGGCCCGGAGGCTTGCCGATCGCTTCTGGCCGGGGCCCCTCACCCTGGTGCTCCCCTTGATATCTCCGAATCCCTTGGCCGCTTGGGACTGGGGATCCAGCATCGGCATCCGGGTTCCCGGAAGCGCGCTGCTTCGGGGACTGGCGGCGCATCTCGGCGTCCCTCTTCCCGCGACCAGCGCCAACCTGACTGGAGAATCGGCCGCTTCCGACCCCTGTCGATTCCCAGACGAACTGATGGAGTCCATCGACCTTCTGCTGGATTCGGGCCGCTTGCCACCGAGTCCCCCTTCCACGGTCCTAAGCCTCATCGGATCACAACCCGAGATTCTCCGCCCGGGTGCCGTCTCCGAAGCCGAGCTGGCTCCTTTCCTGAGCCGGGCAGGCGCGAGGATCGGCGCTACTGAAGAGTGACCTTTTCCAAGACGTAGAAGTCCGCTGCAGAGGTCAGGGTGAATCCCTGAACCCGCTTTCTCATGATCGCGAAGTTCGATTTGTGCCAGAGGCTCACGTATGGGAGATCCTCCGCCAGGATCTGCTGGATGCGCCCGTAGACTCTCTTACGATCTTCCAGAGAAGTGGCCCGAGTGCCCGCGGCGAGGAGGCGATCCACTTCAGGATTGACATAGCGGACCCGGTTGAATCCGGCGGGAGGCAGGAAGGCGGAACCGAAGCGCATCCGGTAAACATCGGCGTCGATCAGCTGGGTCCACTGGAGCGAGAAAATCTGGAAACGCCCCGCCTTGATGTCGTCGTAGAAGGTGCCCCACTCGAAGCTGCGGATCTCCAGCTGGATGCCTACTCGCTTGAGCTGTTCCTGGAAGACGCTTGCCTGCTCGCGGGCCAGCTCGTTCGTGGTGGTCTTGTAGGTCAGTCCGAATCGGGGCCGGGGACCGTCTCCGTCGGGGTCGGGATGCCCGGAGGCATCCAGGAGCTGGCGCGCCTTGCCCACATCGTACGGATAGGTCCGAACGTCGGGCGTATAGGCCCAGTTGTCGGGTGGAAGAAGCCCGGTGGCAGGGCGGGCGAGCCCATGCAGCAGCACTTCGATGATCTTCTCCCGGTCCAGGGAATAGGCCACCGCCTGCCGGACGCGAACATCCTTGAGGATCGGATCTTCCAGATTGAATCCCAAATAAGCGCTGCTGTTGCTCGATCCGGTGAGAATCTTGAGCTCCGTGGTGCCGCGCAGGGCCTGGACTTGATCCGGAGTGAGATCGTTGACGACCAAATCCGCACTGCCCTTGAGCAGCTCCTGCTGGCGCGACACCGCTTCGGGGACCACCTTCAGGCGAACCTTTTTACAGGGGGGGGCTCCGCGAAAGTATGAATCGAAGGCCTGGAGGAGGAGGTCCTGATCCCGCCTCTGCTGCACGAGCCGGAACGGCCCGGTGCCCACCGGGTCGGCTGCCGCCTGCGGGCCCGCACCGTGGGGAAGAATTCCCAGGCTCAGGTTGGCCAGAAAAGGAGAGAAAGGCTCCTTCAGATGAAAAACCACCGTGGCGGGATCAGGCGTTTCAATCGACCCGATGACGGTCAAGTCGCCCTTGCGGAAGGAAGGGACCTCATCTTTCAAGATCGATTCCACTGTGTAGCGCACATCGTCGGACGTCAGCGGCCGGCCGTCGTGGAAGCGCACGCCGGAGCGGAGATGGAAGACGTAGCGCAGGGGTTCGGGGTGCTCCCAGGATTCGGCGAGGTCTCCTACGGGTTCCCCCCGGTCATCGTATCGGAGCAGCCCGTTGAACAGGAGTTGCTGGACCCGCCGGGAGGATTCATCGCTTCCCAGACGGGGATCCAGGTTCGACGGTGTCACATCGATGGCCAGGGTGAGAAGGTCGTTGTCCGAGGGCCGATTTCTGGCGCATGCGAGCGTGAGCGCCAGGGCAGAAGCGGCCAAAAACCGTCGACTCATCGACGTTCTCCCCGTCAGAAGGTGGGGGGGGATTCTAGCGAAACGGTGGATTCGCGGGCAAGGAAAAGATTCACGCGTGGTTGTTAGGAGGCCTTCGGCGCACTATAATTTGTCGCGTCGTTCTCCGAAGCGAGCCGGACTTTCCCAGATGAATCGGTTCAAACAAGCGTGCGCCTTTCCATCAGCTTTGCCTTCACAGCCTGCCTCACGGCACTCATCGCGGCCCCGCTTCGCGCCGCCGAGTCCCCCCAGGTGGTCATTCTGGGATTCGACGGGGCCGATCCCAAGCTAGTCGAGCAATACATGGCGGAGGGGAAGCTCCCCAACCTCTCGCGCCTGAAAGAAGAAGGCGACTACCACAGGCTTGCCACCACCAATCCTCCCCAGACTCCGGTCTCCTGGTCCACCTTCTCCACCGGCATCAATCCAGGCCGGACGGAGATTTTCGACTTTCTAAAGCGCAGCGACGGGACGTACATTCCTGAATTTGCCATGGCCAGCGAAGGCAAGAAGCCGTTTATCTTCGGAGACCGGACCGGATGGCTGGTCGGAGGCGGAATTTTTCTGACGGTCCTGCTTCTGGGCGGGGGCGCGGCCGCTCTCGCTTCCAGCGTGCGCAGGAAAATCGTGCTGGCCTCCATGCTGCTTGCGGCGGCGGGCGGTC
>JAKEFJ010000015.1 GCA_022616665.1 Acidobacteriota bacterium | reverse complement strand
GCCGAAAGCTCCGACAGCAGGAAGGTGACCACGGTTCCCGAAGACCAGGGACCAAGCCAATTCCCGGAAATCGCCCCGTGGGCCAGGCCGGCTTTGAGCAGGCTCGTCTCGAACCACTCGTTCAGCCAGTCGGCGATGCTCATTGGACCGATCCTGAGCACTTCCAGGAGGTCCTTTTCAGGCAGACGGCGTAGGGCCAGGGCCGACCCGGCTATCTCGAAGAGATGCCCCAGGCTCATGTCTTTGAGATCCGGGGCCCGCTGGTCGGTGATGCGGCAGAAGAATCCTTGCACCCGCGACAAAAAGCCCCGAAATTCGGCGTAACGTTGCGCGTCCTTGGTGGAGAAATTGCGGATCTCCACGTCCGCGAGGGCGGAGTCTCGGAAAAGCAGGAGCCCGGGACTGTTCAGCCTCGGAAGATAGACCGGGACTTCCTCGGAGCGCAGCGAGAGACCGTGGCGCTCGAGCTGGAGCGCGTCAATGACGTGCGGCCTGACCGAGGCGGTGTCGTGCAGCACGCCGGGCATTTTGTATCCGGGATGGAACTCCTCGGGCGCGCACAGCCCGCCCACCCGGTCACGCCGCTCCAGGACCAGCACCTTGCGCCCTGCCTTGGCCAGCAATGCCGCCGCCGTGAGGCCATTGTGCCCGCCGCCGATCACGATCACGTCGTAGCCCATGATTCCCCGCCTCCTTTAGACGGAGCCTGATCGGAGGAGATCGCGTGCGGCATTGGCGCCGGGAGCGCCCATGATGCCGCCTCCCGGATGAACGGCCGAGCCGCACATCCAGAGGTTCCGGATGGGAGTTCGATAGCGCGCCCATCGGGGCGCGGGTCGCAGGAAGAAAATCTGCTCCAGGCTCAGCTCTCCCTGGAAAATGTTTCCCTCTCCCAGTCCAGTGACCTGCTCGATGTCCCAAGGGGTCAAGACCTGCCGATGCAGAATCGACTCCTTGAGAGTGGGGCAGTATTCCGCCAGGGTGTCGACGACGGTGTCCCCGAACTCTTCCCGGCGCGATGGCCAGGTGGAGGCGCCCTCCTTCAGATGGTAGGGGGCGTACTGAACGAAGATGGACATCACATGCTTGCCGGGCGGCGCCACGGAAGGATCAACCAGCGACGGAATGACAACATTCAGGAAGGGACGGCGGGAGAACGCGCCATACTTCGCCTCATCGTACGCCTTCTCGAGGTAGTCGATGCTGGGGGAGATGGCCACGTCGCCGCGCAGATGCGGCCCGATCCCGGGACGACAGCTGAATTCGGGAACCCGATCCAAGGCGAGGTTGACCTTTCCCGAGCTGCCCCTGAGCTTGTAGCGGCGAATCGCCCTTGCGAAGTCCTCCTCCAGGTGCTCGGCTCCCACCATCTTGAGGAAGGTCAGGTGGGGATCGACACTGGAAATCACCAGCTTCGCGCGGATCTCGTCGCCTCCCTGCAGGGCGACTCCGTACGCGGCGCCATCTTTCACCAGGATTCGCTCGATGGCCGCTTCGGTGCGGATTTCCGCTCCATGGTGGTGCGCCGAGGCGGCGATGGCCAGGCTCACCTGGCCGGTGCCTCCGCGCGAGAACCCCCAGGAGCGGAAGGCGCCGTCGATTTCCCCCATGTAGTGGTGCAGGAGGACGTAGGCCGTTCCGGGCGAGCGGACTCCCTGAAAGGTCCCGATGATGCCGCTCACCGACATGGTGGCTTTCAAGACGTCCGACTCGAACCACTGATCGAGAAAATCCACGGCGCTCATGGTGAACATCTTGAGCTTCAGGAGGCGCTCCTCCTCGCTGAGCGCCGCGAATCGGCGGCCCAGCTGCAGGAGCTCCCACAGCTCGGCGGGGTTCTTGGACGTGGGATCGGGCGGGGTGAGCGAGAGGATTGGCTTCACGAAGCGCCCCATCTGCATCATCGCCTGGCCGTAAGCCGGGTAGATCTCCGCGTCGCGTTTGCTGAACTGCTCGATCTCGCGCCGGGTCTGCTCCGAATCGGACCAGCGGCAGAGGGATCTGCCGTCAGGCAGCGGGCTGAAGGCGCATTCCAGGGGAATCAGCTGCAATCCGAAGCGCGGCAGCTCCAGGTCCCGGATGATTTCGGGCCGCAGCAGGCTGACCACGTAAGAGAAGACCGAGTACGTGAAGCCCGGGAAGACCTGTTCGCTCACCGCGGCGCCGCCGAGCACGGGGCGGCGCTCCAGCACGACCACTTTGCGGCCCGCCTTGGCCAGGTAGGCTGCGCAGACCAGCCCGTTGTGGCCCCCGCCGATGATCAGGGCGTCATACCTAGGAGCCATCAGGCCTTTTTCCTTTCGGGATCGAAAAAGGGGCGCGCGACCACCTTGGCGGTGACGGTGCGCCGCTCGAACTCGGCGGTGTGCTCGATTCGGATGGTGGTTCCCGGACGCGAATACCTCTCTTCCACGCTGGCCAGGGCCAGATTCTGCTTCAAGAGAGGCGACCAGGATCCGGAGGTGGCCCGGCCGATTTGCCGCTCGCCGTCATACACGGGCACCGCAGTGCGCCAGGCGGTGGCAGGCAGGTGCGGAGGAAGCCCGTGCTCTTCGTACAACGCCTCCATCTCTTCCCAGCTGATCTCCAACCCGACCAGGGCCCAGCGCGATCCCGTTGTCTTTTCGCGCCGCAGCGCCTCCTGACCCAGGAAAGGGTCACGATCGAGATCCACGGTCCAACCCAGGCCGATTTCGAAGGGGGAGGACTTGCGGGACTCAATGGGGCAGCGTGTGGCGGAGTAATAGTCCACGCCTTGAAGGATGAAACCCGCCTCCACGCGAGTGACATCCAGGGCGTCCAGTCCCGCCGGCACCAGTCCATGAGGCTCTCCGGCCTGCTGGATTCGATCCCAGACCTCCAGGGCGACCTCATTTTTCATCCATATCTCGTAGCCAAGATCTCCCGTGTAGCCGGTGCGCGAGACTTCCACGCGGGCGCCGCCGATGCGGGCCTCCATGATTCTGAAGAAACGCAGGGAATCCAGGTCGCCGGCGCCGCCGCAGGCTTCCCGGAGCACATTGCGGGAGGTGGGACCCTGAAGCGCCAGGGCCGCCACGGATTCCGACTCGTCGGTGACCTCCACCGAAAACCCGCGCGCATGCTCCTGAAGCCAGCGCAGGCTCGGACTGGCGGAAGTGACCCGATAAATCGAATCTTCGAGCCGCGCCACGGTGCCGTCGTCGATCACTTTTCCCTTGCTGTCGCAAAAGCAGCAGTAAGTCACCTGGCGAGGCTTCACCTTGCGGATGTCGCGGGTCATGACGAATGCCAGGAACTCCGCGGCGTCGCGTCCCTCGACGCGGTACTTGAAGAGCGGCGAGACATCCAGCAGTCCCGCCGCGTGACGGAAGGCGAAATACTCCCGATCGTGGTTGGTGTCATAGGAGCAGACGGCGTAAAACCCGGCCCAATCCTTCCAGCGAAAGCTGGTGCAAAGCGCGGCGGTCCTGGGATGAAAAGGAGTCGGAACGGGCATGACTCGATCGACCTTCCTGATTAGGTTCCCGGTGCCGCAGGGTTGGATGGCTTGCTCCCGTCCCCCTGCCCATTAAAATCCCTCATCAGCCGCGCGACCCGTGCGCCGGCTGCATGAGGGAACGGAAAGTATAGCTTAGGAAAGGGGCTCCGTGAGTTGGACTTCGACTCGGGCGTCGTTGAAGCAGGCCCCGCCCCCGATGTCGGAAAGCGAATCCGGCGAAAGCGCGTTGGCGGTAGCCCCGTTGAGGGTGTGCCGGCTCCACAGTCCCTTGGGAAGGACCACTACTCCCGGTCGCACGGCAGGGCTCACCCGCGCTCTCACGCGAACCTCCCCCAGCTCATTGAAGACGCGCACCGCATCTCCCTCGCCAATCCCGCGGGAGCGCGCGTCTTCGGGGTGCATCTCCAATCTCGCCTCCCGTTTCCAAGTCTGCCCCAGCATGGAGCTGACGGTGTTGCCCGAGGCGGGCGAGATCAGCGTCAGCGGATATCGCGAAGTCGCGGGGTCGCCTTCATAGGCGTACAGGCCATTTCGAGCGATGCGGTCCAGCTCCTCGGAGAACAGATGAATCTTCTGATCGGGGGTCCAGGGGAGGAAATCCACGAAGGGGATCGGCGCGTATCCGGTCGGCGGGTGAGCCACTTTGCGCTCGGCCAGGGCCGCACGGTAATCATTCCCCTGGGGGTGCGCCGAGAGTATGGCTTGCACGATGGCCTCATCCGTCTCAGGCTCGCCTTCCCTGG
>JAKEFJ010000156.1 GCA_022616665.1 Acidobacteriota bacterium | reverse complement strand
TTGGCGCGGGTGTCGGATTCACCGAGCATCCACGACTCCGGGCCGAAGACGGCGGCGAAGCGGGCGGCGGCTGGGTCGGTCCACCGCTTCTCCCCAGTGAGTCAGGAAAGAGGTGATGAATCCGTGTGACTTTTCGGGCTCCACGGCCAAAGGCGCCAGGGCCATGGCCACCGAGAGTGCCAAATGATAGCCGAGCGAGCGGGAAGTCTCGGCGCGACGGTATGCAGGATGGGCCGTGTTGATTCGAACGGTTGACTCCACCAGCCTGCCGACCTGTGGGTCATCGGGGAGACTTTCCAGCTCGATCCCCAGGGCGTAGTGGGCGGGGTGCTTCCTGCGCCGATTTGCGGTTTGCAGCAACCCTTCCGGAATCTTCTCCGGCTCGGATTCGGGCGCAGCTTCTGCCTCGGGGGCAGGAGGTGTGGGTGGGGTGATGGCTGTTCCGGGTTGAGCCGATTGCTCAACTTGTTCGGAATCCGCCGGTGCCAATGGTGCGACTGCCGAGGCTTCCTGGCTTTCGGCGGCCGGTGGAGCACCGGGTTGAATCGAGTTGCCGCCTCTGTCCACCGGAAGCCGGCGTTGCCCTCCCGCCTGGCGCTCGACCAGCGATGAGAGCAGCGGGAACTCGTCCGCCAGATCGATGAGCACCTTCTCCAGGTCGCGCTCCAGAGGTCGAACGCGTCGCCGCTGCTCTTCTTCCGCTTTGTCGCGCGCCTCACCCCACAACTGCAGCTGAGACGACACCGCCTCCTGAATGGCCTTGCGATACTGCAGGAAGATCGCCCCGCGGGCGCCGCTGCGAATGAACTCGGTCTTGCTCAGTGCCAGACAGGTCGCCAGTGCGGGAACCTCGATGAGGCCCCCGATTTCGGCCGGAACCGAGGGAGCCAGCCCCAGCCATTCCCAGCCCCGCTTGATGACTTTGCCGAGGGTGCTGATAGCGAGCCCTCTCTGGTCCTCCGGAAGCCACCCCGATCGGAACAGGTACCCCCATCCCTCGGGCCTGCGTTTCCGCCGCATGCGCACGGAGATGGGTGAGGGTTCTCCCGGAGTAGCCCGATGACGAATCGGTTGCCCATCGATGTGGATCTGGACGCCGGACGGGTAGCGAGCCTTGAGAATTCCGGCAAAGGCTGGATCCAGAAGCGGGGCGTAGTGGCGCTCCAGCACCGATTCCGCGAAACCGCCGTCCAGCAGCGGGGAAAGTGGGTTCTTGAGCTTCAGTCGAACGGCGGTGCCGCGTTCCCCGGCCAGGCCGGGTGGAGGCAGGCGCTTCCACGGCGCCCGGTGCCGCGAGGCCAGATGCCAGGTTGTAGCCACATGAGATTTCCCGCGACGGGTCTCGGTGAGCACCTCCTCGCAGGCCAGCAGGGCGAGCTTGACGCCGACCCCAGCGAACCCGATTCCTTCGCCTTTGACCTTGGCGCTCGCAGCGATGTCATGGAATCGCGTGAGCTCCGGCCCTTTCATTCCCGAGCCGTTGTCCGCAACTGTCAGCGTAGCCTGATTCAGGTCGATGGAGAGCCTGATGAGGGTCGCACCCGAATCGAGAGAGTTGGCCACCAGCTCGGTGAGGATCGTCTCCTCCAGGGGTCCCGTGTACGCATCCCGGAGATCTTCGAGAAGGTGCAGGAGGTCGACCCGAGTCTCGCCCATTGGTCCTATCCTTCATTCCTTCCCGGCCAGGGCCACTCCGGTTCCCGCCACAACCAGACAGGCCCCCGCCACCTGGTTGGTGAGGCGCGCGTAGCGCGGCTCTCGGGCCAGATTCGCAGCGCGGCCCGCGAAAAAACCGTAGCCGCACAGGACGCAAAACTCCACGACCACCGAGCTGACACCGAGAATCAGGATCTGCCATCCCACGGGGCTCTTCGGGTCGATGAACTGGGGAAGCAGGGCGGTGAAGAAGATCAAGGATTTGGGATTCGCGGCCTGCAGGACGACGCCGCGGGCCAACAGTCTCCAGCCCAGCTTCGGCTCCCCTGTCGAATCAGGGGCTTGCGCCAAGGCCTTCCCTTTCCCGAGAAAAGTCATCAGGCCCAGGTAGATCAGATACGCCGCCCCGGCCCATCGAATGACCAGGAACACTTCTTGGGAAGCCAGGAGCACCGCTCCGAGACCTAACGCCGAAAGGATGAAATAAAGGGTATTGGCGGTGAGGATGCCCATATTAGCCCAGAGCGAGCGGGCCGCGCCGTAGCTGAGGCCCTGGGAGACGACGAAGAGAACCGCGGGGCCCGGCGTCAGGCAGAGCGCCGTCTCGGTGATCATGAACAGACTCCAGGTCTGCCACGTCATGGGGTGTGCACGGCCGTCGAATGGGGGATCTCGCTCATCAGCGCCAGCAAATTGCTGTCCGGGTCTTTGAAAAAGGCGAGCCAGAGATCGTGGGTTTCAAGCTTGGCCACGAGGTGCGGCTCCCCTTCGAATGCCATCCCACGGCCGGTCATCGACTGATACGCGTGCTGGATGTCCGGCACTTTGAAATAGAGGATCGAAGAGGGATGGTCGAACTCCGGTTTTTCCGGAAGCGACAGCATCAGTCTCACCCCCGCGCAGTCGAAGAATGCCATTTTGGGAGGAGCCTGGAAAAGAAGCTTCAGCCCCAGCGTGTCGCGATAAAAGGCCACCGCCTTCTCCACGTCGTGCACGACGAGCGCGATCTGTCCGATGCGCTCGATTCCTGGATTGATCATGGCGCCTCCTTGGTTTTGGCTGGACTATACCGTGCGATTCGCCGGGTCGGCAAGAACTCATGAGGGCAGCTAGGCGACCGGCTGCGATGGCGGGCGTCTCGCTGGCTGCCTACTTGCCGCCCGCCTTGATTTTCTGCAGCTCCTGCTGAATTTGCGGAAGCCCCTGATAGGCGGGGTTCAGCTCCTGGACCTTCGCGAAGGCCTCTTCGGCCGTCTTCACGTCATGCTTGTCGAACAGAGAAACAATCCCCAGGTTGAGCCAGGACTGCCAGTGACGCGGATCGATCTTCAGGGAGCTCCGGAACCGCTTGATGGCCTCATCGGGCTGGCCGAGACGTTGGTAGCATATTCCCAGGTCAGTGCTGATGTTGGGATTGTTCGGCTCATTCTGCAGGGACTGGATATAGTAGTCCCTGGCCTTGTCGAACATCCCGGCATCATAGAAGAGATCTCCGAGCCTTCCCTGGGCCTTCGCATCTTTCGGGTTGCGCTCAAGAGCCTGTCGCAGAGCGCCGATCTCCTGCTGCACCTGTTGCATGGTCGCTGCGGAAGCTTGACCTGCCTCGCCTCCGCCTGGCATCCCTGGAGGGGGCGCTTCACTCATGCCGGAGCCCATGGGGTCCGACGCGTTCACCGGAGCCTGCATGGATGCGGAGGGAATTCCCACTCCCGGGGTCGCGTGGTACACAAAGTAAGCGACGCTGAACCCCACGAGAAATCCAAAAAAGATTCCACCCAGAAGAAAACTGGCGTTTTCCCGATTCATTAGGTCGCGACCCCCAAAAACACCCTATGGAAGAGGAGGCGGGAAGCTAACATGCCGCTTCCCGCAAGTCAAGACAGCAGAGAGTGTTGCGGGGCGCGATCCCCTGTGGTATAGAGAGCGCCGATGACGCTCCCTACCCGCGCGAGCCGCATCGGGTTGGCTATCGTGATCTGCTTCGCCTTGGCGGCGATCTTCGCGCCGGCTCTGGCCCGCCTGTGGGGTCAGAATCCTTACGAGCCGGTGATCCCTGTGGGGGTGATCCCCCCCACGGCTCCCGAGCCCTCGCACCCGCTGGGCACCGACTCCCTGGGACGCGATCTCCTGGCGAGACTCCTTTACGGTGCGCGGATTTCTCTCAGCGTCGGAGTTCTGGCGGAAACCGTGGCGCTGCTGCTCGGACTCGTCATCGGCGGAATCGCTGGATTCTATGGGGGATGGGTCGACGATTTTCTCATGCGCATGACCGACATCTTCTTCTCCCTGCCCGCTCCTCTCCTGGCCCTGGCGGTGACAGCGGCTTTGCCCGATCCAGCGACGCTTCCCTATCTGAGACGGCTTCCCGAGCCGAGCCTTGCGGTGGTCCTTCTGGTGCTGGGCTTCATCGGCTGGGCAGGGATAGCTCGCCTGGTGAGGGCTCAGATTCTGGTGTTGCGGGAGATGGACTATGCAGCGGCCGCCACGGCGCTGGGAGCGCGGGGCGGTCGGCTACTCCTGCGCCACCTGCTTCCCAACGCCCTCGCCCCGGTAATCGCCACGGCGACCATCGGAGTGGCCGGCAACATCCTGTCTGAAGCCTGGCTCTCTTTTCTGGGAGTCGGCGCGCATCCTCCCCTGCCCTCGTGGGGAATCATGATCACCGAAGGGCAGAATTACCTGACGACGCACCCTTGGGTCTGCATCTATCCCGGGCTGGCGCTGTTCTCGGCCGTCCTCGGGCTGAACCTCCTCGGGGAGGGGCTTCGTGAAGCAATGGATCCGCATCGATTCGCTCTGAAGCGCTGAACCCAATTCCATGCATTGCCTGATGAGGAGAGATTTCATGACCCCGACCCGCCGGGCTTTGGCGATTTCCGCGCTGGCCCTCCTGCTGCCGATTGTCGACGGGTGTTCCGCTCCCGAGCCTGCCAAGCCAAAGGTCCAACAGATCCTAAAGATGAGAATGCGGGAGAATCCGCCCGACACCGATCCGGCCCAATCGGCGGACAGCCTCTCGGATCGCATCAACCTGGCGGTGCACGATGGATTGGTGGACTTCGATCCGGAATCCCTCGCCATCGTCCCGGCAGTGGCCGAGTCATGGGAAATCTCCAAAGACGGCCTGATCTATACTTTCCGGCTTCACCCGGGAGTGCGGTTTCACAACGGGAAGGTCCTGACCTCCGCGGACGTGCTGTACTCCTTCACGCGAGTCCTGGATCCCAAGGTCAACTCCAAGCGCCGGGAGATTCTCGCGGGAGTAAAGGGAGCGGAGGCTTTCGGGCGGCGCAGCGCCACCCAGGTGGAGGGGCTCTCAGCTCCTGATCCGAAGACCTTCGTGATCACGCTGGAAAAGCCGATGCCCTATTTCCTTCAGCTTCTGGCGACGCCGGCCGCCGCAATCGTGCCGCGGGATGTCTACGAAGACCCGCAAAAAGCCTACCTTTCGCAGCCGGTAGGATGCGGCCCTTTCAAGGTCGCCCGCTGGGAGCGCTCCAACTTCATGGAGCTGGAAGCGTTCGGCGACTATTACCAGGGACGACCCAAGCTGGATAAGGTGCTCGTCCGCTTCATCGAGAATCCGGCGAGCGCCATGGAAGAGTATCGCCGCGGCGGGCTGGACTACATGGACGAGATGGTGGGAAGCGAGACGTCCATCGCCCGGGAGCTTCCCCGGGACTACCGCAAAGCGCCATTGCTGGGGACTTTCTATTTCGGATTCAATCTGGCACGGCCGCCTTTCAAGGGAAACGCCAATCTCAGGAAGGCGTTTAATTACGCCGTGGATCGGCAGGCCCTCTGCGACCAGACTTTTGAAGGGACCCTGACTCCGTCGCATGGAATCCTCGCCCCCGGGACCCCGGGATTCAACCCCCAATTGAAAGGCTACGACTTCAATCCGGCGCTGGCCCGGGAATATCTGGCCAAGGCGGGCTTCCCGGGTGGGAAGGGTCTGCCCGCCATCGATCTCTGGGTCAACAACAATCAGAAACTCCTGGAATCCGCCCAAAAGGTTCAAGCGAATCTGAAATCCGCGGGAATCTCGGTCCGAATCAAGGCGGTGGATTTCGCCACGTTCCTGCAGGCCCTGCAGGGGACTCCTGAATCGCCGGGAGATGCGCTCTTCTACCGGTATGGCTGGAACGCGGATTATCCGGACCCCGATGCGTTCCTCTTCTGGCTTCTGCACTCGCGCAACATTGGCCCGGCGGGCAACATCGGGCGCTATTCCAACCCGAAAGTGGACGAGCTTCTAGATCGGGCCCGGCGCCTGAACGCCATGGAGGAGAGGATCCCGCTTTACCAGGAGGCGGAGCGCATCGCGGTGGAGGAAGACGCCGCCTGGCTGTTCCTGGCCAACTACACGCAGCGGGTCCTGATCAAGCCCTTCGTGCAGGGCGTCGTCCTCTCACCTCTGGGCCCCATGAGAATTCCGCTGGATCACCTCTGGATCGAAGCCCACCCGACCGCTCAGGCTTCCTCCCCGTGAAGAGCTATCTCCTCCGACGGCTCTTCGGCATCCTTCCGGTCTTGTGGGCCGTGGCGACGCTCATCTGGATCATTCTCTTCGCGCTCCCGGGCGACCCGGCGGCCATGCTTGCCGGAGGATTCCGCTCCGACCCGCAGGTGCTGGAGAGAGTCCGCGCGGAGTGGGGCCTGAACGACTCCGCCGGGGCGCAGTACTTGCGTTATCTGGCCCGAGTCGCCTGCGGCGACCTCGGCACATCCTACCGGCAGGGCCGTCCGGTTTCCCGCATTCTCGCGGAGACCTTTCCGGCCACCGCCATTCTGGCGCTCTGCTCCATGCTCCTGGCTGCGTGCGCCGGCGTGGCGCTGGGCCTGATATCGGCAGCCTGGGCGAGGCGCTGGCCTGACGATCTGATCTCCTTCATCTGCCTGGGGCTCATCTCCCTTCCGGTCTTCTGGCTGGGAATGATGCTGATACTGCTGTTCGCGTCGCGACTGGGCTGGCTCCCGGTTCTGGGGTACGGCATGGAGGGGCTCAGAATCCCTGCGACCCAGATCCGCCTTCCCGAACTGAATCACCTGGTGCTTCCGTCCCTGACCCTCGCCTTGTTCTCACTCGGCGCTATCTGCCGGGTCACTCGAGCCAGCCTCCTGGAAGTGCTGCGCCAGCGCTACATCCTCAGCTCGAGGGCGCGCGGCATGCGTCCGGTGTCGGTCCACTTGCGCGCGGCGTTGCGCAACGCCCTCATTCCCGTGGTCACCGTTCTGGGAATCGATTTCGCCGCGCTGCTGGGAGGCGCCGTTGCGACCGAATTCGTGTTCGCCTGGCCGGGCCTCGGCAAGACCATCGTGCACGGAATCGCCGACCGGGACCTGCCGGTGGTGGAGGGAGGCGTGCTCTGCCTCTGCCTGGCTTTCGTCCTGGTGAACCTGGCGGTGGATCTGTGCTACGCCCTGGTGGACCCGCGGGTTCGGCTACAATAGCTTCCCATGACAGTGAACCTTTTTGGGGAAAGCCAGCAGGCGCTGGCGGAGATCGTGTCGGAGTTCAGCGACAAGCCGTTTCATGCCAGGCAGCTGTTCTCTTGGATCTATTCCCGCGCCGAGACGGACCTGGTGAGGATGTCCAATCTCCCCCGGCCCCTGCGCGCCGCCCTCTCCGAGCGATACGGAATTTCGCACCCTCGGGTGGAGTTGCGACAAACCTCCCGGGACGGCACCGTGAAGTACCTGCTTCGACTGGAAGACGGCAAGGCGGTGGAAGCGGTCTACATTCCGGAAAAGACCCGCGTGACTCTTTGCATTTCCTCGCAGATTGGCTGCCCGTTGGGATGCACCTTCTGCCTGACGGCGAAAATGGGACTGGTGAGAAATCTCACTGCCGGCGAGATCGCAGGCCAGGTGGCTGTCCTGGCGCGTGAGCACAGCCTGGCGGCGAATGGCTACAACCTGGTTTTCATGGGGATGGGAGAGCCCCTGAACAACTACGACGAGGTGCTGGCTGCCTTCCGCCTGCTCACCGACCCGCAGGGTTTCGGCATTGCCGCCAGGCACGTTACCCTGTCCACGGCGGGCGTGGTCCCCGGCATACGGCGCCTGGCCCGGGAGGATCCTCGCCCTCGATTGGCGGTTTCGCTCTCCGCTACCACCGATGCGCTGAGAAACGAGCTCATGCCCATCAACCGGGCCTACCCTCTGGCGGAGCTCTTCTTATCGCTGCGCGAGCTGCCTCTGGCGCCGAGGGAGACGGTGACTCTCGAGTACGTGCTCTTGCGTGGCATGAATGACCGCTGGGAGGACGCCCGGCGGCTGGCCTCGCTGGCGGGGAGGCTTCCACTGAAAGTGAATTTGATTCCTTACAACGAGGCCTGCCGCGATGGGTATGCCGCTACTCCCCTGGAGTCGGCCCGTGCTTTTCGGGACGCCCTGCTGAGCCGGAAGATCCCCGCCTCGATTCGTCGGCGCCGGGGCGCGGACATCTCCGCCGCCTGCGGGCAATTGGCCATTCTGGATCCGGCGATCCTGGAGCACCCAATCCCCGTCGCCTGAGGAGCAGCCATGATCGATTTGCAGGGACAAGTGGCCGTGGTCACGGGGGGGTCTCGGGGGATCGGCCGGGCCGCCTGTCGCTTGCTGGCGAGCGCCGGGGCGGACATCGCCTTGGGTTACCGCCTCAACCAGCAGGCGGCCGAGGAAGTTCTCGCGGAAATCGGCAATCTCGGGCGGAAAGGGATCGCCATTCAAGGGGATCTCTCCCGCTGGAAGGATGCCCAGACTCTCGTGACCCGGGCGGTGGAATCCCTCGGACGCCTGGACATTCTGGTGAACAACCATGGCATCTGGAAAGACGGCCCCATCGAGTCGATGAGCGAGGCCGAGTGGGACGAAACGCTGGACGTCAACCTGAAGGGAGTTTTTCTCTGCACGCAAGCGGCCGTCCCGGTGATGAAGCGCCTGGGCCGCGGGCGAATCATCAATCTCGCCTCCACCGCCGGCCAGCGGGGGGAGGCCCTGCATTCCCACTATGCGGCCTCCAAGGGGGCAATCATTGCCTTCACCAAGAGCCTGGGCCCCGAGCTGTGCCGTCACGGCATCCTGGTGAATTGCGTGGCTCCCGGGTGGGTGGGCACCGACATGAGCGCCGAGGCTCTCGCCGGGCCCGACCGAGGGCGGATCCTGGCGACCATCCCCATGGGCCGTCCCGGCACCCCCGAGGAAATCGCCTCGGGCATACTCTTCTTCGCCTCCCGACTCTCGGATTACTGCTGCGGCGAGATTCTGAACATCAACGGGGGCTCGGTGCTGTGCGGTTGACAGCCGGTGTGATTTCTGGCAAAGATCTAGCCCACATTCTGGCGAATCGTCAGGGCACCCATCGGGGGCCGGTTCCGCCTTTGAGGAGATAGCAATGGCTTACGTGATTGTCGAGAAGTGCCTGGGAGAGCGGTACGCGACCTGCGTGTCCGTTTGCCCCGTGGACTGCATCTACCCGGGGGAATACCAGGGGCAGGAATTCATGGTCATCGACCCGGTGGTCTGCATCGACTGCGGCGCCTGCCTCCCCGAGTGCCCCATCGAGGCCATCGTCGAGACCCCCGAAGAGGATCCTGCCTACGCGAAGATCAACGCGGATCTCACGCCCCTTTTCAAGGGAAATCCGCCGGTGACTCCCCGGCCCAGCAACGACCCCCCGCGCAAGCCCGGGAACAAGCTGGCCTGAGCCTGGAACAAGCCCGTTCGAAAGCCCCTCCCCGACACCGGAGGGGCTTTTTTTGTCTCAACTCCAGCGGCCCTGATGAACCTGCTGGACGAGATCCGCAACCGACGGGGCCCGGACGAATGCGGAAATCATCGCCACGCCCGTGAGAGGCAAGTTTCTGAGGATCGCCATCCGCTCGGGTGTGACACCGCCGATGGCGTAGGCGGGAATCCTGATCCGCCGCAGAATCGATTCCAGTTTCGGGACTCCCAGCGGCTCTCCGAACGCAGCTTTGGAAGGCGTGGGGAAGACCGGGCCGATGAACAGGTAATCCGCTCCCCTTTCCTGGGCCTCCAGAGCCTCATCCATCGAGTGGGCCGAGACGCCGATGATGAGCTCATCTCCGGCGATTCGCCGGGCCACGTCGGCGGGAAGTCCCTCCCGTCCCAGGTGAACGCCGTGGGCCGAAGCCGAGAGCGCCACATCCAGACGGTCATTGACCAGCAGCGTCGCTCTCCTGTCTTCCACCGCTTCCATCGCCTGCCGGACCAGCCGTATCAGCGCCCGGCCTCCAAGATCCTTTTCGCGGATCTGAACCCGATCGATTCCCGCCTCGGAGGCACGCCGGATCAGACGCAATAGGAATTCGTCGGATGCGAGGTGGCGGTCGGTGACCAGGTAGGCTTCCAAGCGATCTCCCCTCTACCCCCGCTCAACCCGGATGAACGCCAGCGAGTCGATGGCACCCACCAGAAGGTGAAGAGCACCCAGGCCGGACATCATTCCCCGGGCGAAGGGGTTGAGGAAAAGGTCGTGGAGGACGGCCAACCGGTTGACGAAGTAGTTGTTCTCCCAAAATGGCGACCAGGGAACCAGGAGGAGAAAAATCCCCACCTCGAAGAGGTAAAAAAGATAAACCAGAGACCGCAGCCGAGCTTTCATAAGAGAAATGTCTTGCGTGCGGGGAGATCCCCTGCCGTCTCGCTCTCCTGTTCGCCTCATTGCAGCGGAAGAAACTCATCATAGCACTGTCGTTCCGGGGCCCGCAAAACCGCCATGGGGGCCCAACCCCCTCGTTGACAGGACCTTTTCACCTGCTAGAATGGGCCCCCTCTCATGGCGAGTCTTCTGATGCCCATCCCGCGCGTCGCCACAGTGGACTACCTCAATGCCCGCCCGCTGGTGTGGGGATTTACCCACGGGTCCCGTTCTGGCGCCGTGAGCCTGCTGCATGGCACGCCGGCCCGCTGCGCCGAGTATTTGAGCGCCGGGGAAGTGGACGTGGCGCTGATTCCCAGCATCGAATACCTCAGGATTCCCGGCCTGACGGTCCTCCCCGGGATGTGCATCGCTTCCCGCCGGCAGGCCCGATCCGTCCTGCTCGTCTCCCGGGTCGCGGCAGCCGAGATCCGTTCGGTGGCGCTGGACACGTCTTCCCGCACCTCGGCGGCGCTGCTCAAGATCCTCCTGGAGCGGCGCTCACGGCATCGGGTGCGATACCACGAAATGGAGCCGCATCTGCACCGGATGTTGGAAACTTGTGAGGCGGCCCTGCTCATAGGAGACGCCGCTCTGCAGTCACGGACCGATGGATTGAAGGTGTACGACCTGGCCGCCGAGTGGCACGCCATGACGGGACTTCCGTTCGTGTTCGCATTCTGGGCCGTGCGGCCCGGCGCCAACCTCCCTTCCTTGACACAGCCCTTTTTGGATTCGAAGAATCAGGGACTGGCCCAGCGGGAAAGCATCGCGCAGGAGGCCGCTTCCGAGCTGGGACTTCCCGCCGCGCACTTGTGCGATTACCTGCGCTCGAACATTTACTACGATCTGGGAGAGGAAGAAATCAGAGCCCTCTGGCTGTTCTATCGACTCGCCCGGGAATCGGCGCTGGTGGAAACCGCGCGGGAGCTGACGCTTCACGAATCGGGGATGCGCAGTGCGGGGGGCGCAGAATGGGCAGGCGCACGATGAGCACCACGACGCCTCGGGCCCGGGCCATTCTCCAGGGCGCAGCCCAGGGAGATCGCATTGGGCCGGGGGAAGCTCGGCTCCTGTTTGATGAAGCGAGCCTCATCGACCTGGGCCTCGCGGCCGACGCTGCGCGCCAGCGCCTGCACCCGGAGCCCATGGTCACCTACATCGTCGATCGGAACATCAACTACACCAACTTCTGCGTCACCAAGTGCTCCTTCTGCGCCTTTTACCGACTCCCGGGCGACCTGGCGGAAGGATACCTGCACCCCAAGGAGGTCCTCTATCAGAAGATTGACGAGACTCTGGAGCTGGGGGGGACCGGGATTCTGCTGCAAGGCGGCCACCATCCCACGCTGCCTCTCGAATGGTACGAGGATCTTCTCTCTTCCTTCCGGCAGCGCTATCCCAGCGTGCACCTTCACGCCTTTTCCCCTCCGGAGATTCAGCACCTGGTGCACGTGAGCAAGCGTCCCTTGGAGGAAGTTCTGGAGCGGCTCAAGCAATCCGGTCTGGACTCCATCCCAGGCGGCGGGGCGGAGATCCTGGTGGATTCCGTTCGGGACCGCATCGCCCCTCTCAAGATTCGCTCGGAGGAGTGGCTGGCGGTCATGGATTGCGCTCACCGCCTGGGGATTCCCTCCACCATCACCATGATGTTCGGACATGTTGAGTCACTGGGCGATCGGGTGGAACACCTGGTCAAAGTCAGGGACCAGCAGGACAAGACCGGCGGATTCACCGCCTTCATCGCCTGGACTTACAAGCCGGGCCACACCGAAATGGGAGGTCGCGAGACCACCTCCGCCGATTACCTGCGCACCCAGGCCATCGCCCGGCTATTCGTGGACAATATCTTGAACATTCAGTCCTCCTGGGTCACGCAGGGAACGGAGATCGGGCAGATCGCCCTGAAGTTCGGGGCCAACGACATGGGCTCGGTGATGATCGAGGAGAATGTGGTCCGCTCCGCGGGCAACACCTTCTGCACCACGCGGGAGGAGCTGGAGCGACTCATCACCGAGGCCGGCTACCACCCTCGCCAGCGAGACACCCTTTACCGCCTGGTGGATCGGCGCGGGGCTCCTCCCGGGAACGCCGTGCCCCCTGCCGCGAGCCTCCGCCAGAGCGTCCGGAAGCTCCCACGCCCCTCCGCACCGGCCTTGCAGCGCTGAATCGGGACATCCCGTTTCGACGGGGTGCCGGCAGGACTTCCTTTTCACCAAGAGCAAAGCGTGAATTCGACCCGACTCACGCCCCCGAGTCGCGAGCCTGAGAGGGCTTCGCCTCCCGAGGGGTTTTTCTTTTGATAGAATCCGCCCCATGGCCGTGCCGTTGCTGGATTTGAAAGCCCAATACCGCATCCTGGAGCCACGAATCCAAGAAGCGCTCCGCCGTGTCTTCGAGTCCCAGCAGTTCATCCTGGGAGAAGAAGTGGCGTCTCTGGAAAAGGAGCTCTCCCGATGCCTCGGAGGGATAGAAGCCGTGGGTGTCGCCTCCGGCACCGATGCGCTCCTCCTGGCGCTGATGGCCCTGGATATCGGCGACGGGGATGAGGTCATCACCACTCCCTACTCCTTCTTCGCCACTGCGGGGGCCATTCACCGCGCCCGGGCCCGGCCCGTGTTCGTGGACATCAATCCGGAGACTTATCTGATCCAGCCCGAACTGGTCTCCCGGGCTGTGACTTCCCGCACGCGAGCCATTCTTCCGGTACACCTGTTCGGCCAGATGGCGGACATGGATGCCCTCCTGGATCTGGCCCGCAAGCGCGGCCTCGCCGTCATCGAAGATGCCGCCCAGGCCATCGGCGCGACTGCACAGGTAGGGGGACGGCCGACGCAGGCCGGGACCACGGGCACCTTAGGTTGTTTCTCCTTCTTCCCGACAAAGAACCTCGGGGGTGCAGGCGACGGCGGACTGGTGACCACCCGGGATGCGGAGCTTTCCGAGCGCATCCGTCTACTGAGGCGGCACGGGGAGGAATCCACCTATGTGCACGCTCGTGTCGGTCTCAACAGCCGCCTAGATGCCCTGCAGGCCGCCATCCTGCGAGTCAAGCTCCCCCATCTGGAATCCTGGAACGCCGCTCGGGAGGCCAACGCCGAGTGCTACGGGCGCCTCTTCGAGGAAGCCGGACTCCTGGAGGGAGACGGTCCCATTTCTCTCCCCCGGACCCGTCCAGGAGCGCGGCACATCTATCATCAGTTCGTGATCCGCTCGCGGAGGCGGGACGAGCTGCTGGCGGCCCTTCGGGTCGCAGGAATCGGTTGCGCCGTTTACTATCCGATCCCCCTGCATCTGCAGCGATGTTTCGCCTCGCTGAGGCACCACCGTGGCGACTTCCCGGTTGCCGAGACGGCGTCGTCCTCCACACTGGCGCTTCCCATCTATCCCGAATTGTCGGAAGCCCAGCAGCGCGAGGTCGTGGGGGCCATCCGGACTTTTTACGCCGGCTGACCGAATCGTGAGTTGAGGAGCGCAGGGATCGCGTCAAAGTGGGAGTGCGGGCGGCATTGACACTCCCTGGGAAACATGGTAAAAACTCCCGCCTTTCTAGGCAGTTGCAGGGTTCGCCCATCCCTTCCGGGCGCGGCGCGCGATCCGATGGAATCCTCGCCGGTACTTTCTCCGTCAGTCTGAGGCCTTCGTCACCCATGCTGGATCGATTTCCCCCCCAGGAAGGGGTCCTTGCGCCTGGCGATGTGTTCCAGGCCTCCGCGAGCGCCGAGAGAATCACCAAGATCATCATCTTTCTGGCATTCAGCCTCATCGTCTCTTCGGCCTTGATCAGCGGTTCCTTCGAGCGGGCCCATTACTGGTACAACCTCAACTTCGTGACCCGCTTCCTCTCCTTGCCGCTGTTGGCTTACAGCGTATTGATCATGATCCACCTTCCCTACCGTGCCATCCTCTGCTTTCTCTACAAACCTTACCCTCTGAGTGCGGAGCTCCCCTCGGTCAGCGTGGTCATCCCCGCATTCAACGAGGGAGCCATGGTGGAGAAGGCCATCGAGTCCAGTGCTCTCTCCGACTACCCGCAAGAAAAGCTGGAGATCCTCTGCGTGGATGATGGGTCCATTGATGACACCTGGGAATTCATCGAGCGGGCTGCGGCGCGCCATCCGGGTCTGGTGCAGACTTTCCGCCACGGCCGGAACCGCGGGAAGCGCCACGCCCTCGCCACGGGGTTCAATCACGCTCGCGGAGAGATCCTGGTCACCATGGACTCCGATAGCGTCATCGCCCGGGACGGACTGCGGCATCTGGTCTCCCCCTTCGCCGATCCACGAGTGGGCGCTACGACGGCCAAGGTCCGGGTCTTCAACAAGCACCAGAACTTCCTCACGCGGATGCTGGCGGTCCGCTACATCATGGCTTTTGAGTTCTTTCGCGCCTCAACCTCGGTTTTCAGAACGGTCATGTGCTGTTCCGGAGTTCTCTCCGCCTACCGGCACTCGGTGGTGGCCAGGTTTCAGGAGCGTTGGCTGGGGCAGGAATTCCTGGGCCAGGTCTGCACTTATGGAGACGACCGCGCCTTGACCAATTTTGTCCTCAGGGAGGGCTATGACACGGTCTACCAGCGCACCGCCGAGGTCCAGACGCTAGCTCCGGCAACCCTGACGAAGCTGGCCCGGATGCTCACCCGCTGGCACAAGAGCTTCATCCGGGAGAGCTTCATCTTCTCCACTTTCATGCTGACCCGCTACCGCGACCGGCACCGGGCACCCGCGGTATTTGATTTCCTCCTGACGGTCGTGCTGATTCCCTTCCAGTTCTACATTACGCTGTACTCGCTTTACCACATCTTCGTGGACCCCATCCTCATCCTTCGATTTTTGGCTCTCATCGTCATCATGGGGGCCATCTACATGATGTTCTACATCCGCTTCGAGAAGAACACCGACTTTCTCTACGGAGTCCTCTACTCCTTCCTCCATGTCTTTTTCCTGATGTGGACCGTACCTTACGCCGTCATCACATTCCGAAACAACTCCTGGCTCACGCGCTGATTCTGCCCTGCCCACCGGCTCCTGGACCCTGGGTGCATCAGCCAGCCATCCCCCGGAGTGACTTTTGCGGCAGGCCGGCGGCCTGTGCTAGATTGGCCCATGAATCGTCCCATCACTTCCCGCATCTCAAGAGGTGCAACCGTGCCGGGCGCCGGGCTGGACTCCACGCTGGTGGAGCGGGTTCGAACCGGCGACAAGTCCGCCTTCGAGGTCTTGATGCACCGCTATGAAGACAAGGTCTTCCGGCTGGCCGTGGGAATGTTGAAAAACCGGGAGGACGCGCTGGACGCGGTGCAGGATGCATTCCTGAACGTCTATCGGAAGATCGACACTTTCAGGGGTGAGTCGGCCTTCTCGACCTGGCTCTACAAGATCTCCCTGAATTCCGTCTACATGAAGCTTCGTTCCCGCGGCCGCCACGAGCAGACTGAATCCCTGGACGACCTGGAGGAGATCTTGGATCCCGCCAAGATTCGAATCCTGATGCCCCCACGCGGTTGGAGCGAGCGCGCCGACGACAAACTCTTGAGGAAAGAGCTTTCCCTTAAGCTCAGGGAAGCGGTGGACGCCCTTCCCGAGGAGTATCGGGCCATCTTCACCCTGCGCGAGGTGGAAGAACTCTCGAACCAGGAAGTCGCGGACATCCTGGGGTTGGGCTTGGCCGCCACCAAGACCCGCTTGCACAGGGCTCGGCTCTTTCTTCGGCAACGGCTCTCCAAATACCTTCAGGGGGACGCGGCATGAGCCATCAGCATGGCCCCTCGGAGCCCACCTGTCGGCAAGTCCTCGAATTGCTCAGCGATTTCGTCGACGGAGAGCTCTCGCTGGACGAGCGGGAGTCTCTTTCGCGGCACTTGGATGCCTGCCCTCCCTGCGAGGAGTTCCTGAAGACCTTCGAAACGGCGCGTTCCCTGTGCCGGGAGAGCCTCCTGGAGAAGATGCCTTCCGAGCTGAAGGACCGGCTCCGCTCTTTCCTGCGCGATCAAATCTTCAAGAAATAGCTCGCCCAACCGGCGCACAGAGCCATGATTTCCTTGTAGTAAACGGCCTGCTGCGCTAAGATATGCGGCATCCCTCCCTGAAACCCGCGGAGAGATGCGCATTTCCCAGGCTGGAGTGCTGCGGATGGATCCCCTGAACAAGAAGGAGATTGGCAAGCGGATCAAGCGCTTGCGCAAAGAGAAGGGCCTGAAGCAGTGGCAGATGGCCGACATGCTGGGAGCCACGCAGCCGGCCATCCACAAGTATGAGAATGGCATATTGCCCGAGGTCAAGCGACTCCTGGAGCTGGCCCGGGTGGGAAACACCAGCATGGAGTGGATCCTGACCGGCCGTCACTGGGAGCAGGGCTCGGAGGATCGGGAGAGGATCCCAGCGGAGCTTTTCCAGTTGGCCGCACGAGTCCACCAGTTCACCCGGGAACAGCGGCAGATCTTGATTTCCGCGATGGAGCTGCTGGAGAATGCCGGCGAGAGGGTGCGGGAGCGCACCTCCAGGAATCCTGCCGATCTCGACGTCCAGGAGATCGCCCGAACCCTGCGCGATTTCGATTCCTTGACCCGCAAGGCCCTGGCGGCTGCCTTGGCCGTCCATGACGCGGTGGTGGAAACGCTGGCGGAAAGCAAAGTCCGGGATTTCGATCGCCTGACTGCCTCCACCTCTTCCGAGCCCTCCGAGCCCGAGGGTGGCGAGGACCAGGGGCGCCCACCCCTCAAGGTCCAGAAGGAAATCTCCTAGCCTGCGCCTCGCCGGACAGGCGGTTCCCGCATGGATCTCTTCACACCTCACGGTCCTCCCTCGAAACCAGTCCTGGCACCCATGGCCGACCGCCTGCGTCCCACCCGCCTCGCGGAGGTGATGGGACAGGAGGAATTGTTAGGGGAGGGCCGCCCGCTCAGAGTGACGCTGGATGGCGGCGAGCTGCACTCCCACATCTTATGGGGCCCACCAGGATCCGGTAAGACGACGCTGGCCCGGGTCATGGCGCAGGCGACCAGCGCTCCGTTCGTTCCCTTCTCGGCGGTCCTCTCCGGCATCAAGGAAGTCCGGGAAGTGATGGCTGCGTCCCAGCGCCATTTGAAATCCACGGGGAGGCGCAGCCTGGTATTCGTGGACGAGATCCACCGCTTCAACCGGGCCCAGCAGGACGCCTTCCTCCCTTTCGTAGAGTCGGGGGCCATCATCCTCGTGGGAGCCACTACCGAGAACCCCTCCTTCGCCATCAACTCGGCGCTGCTCTCCCGCATGAAGGTCTACGTGCTCCAACCCCTCAAACGGGAAGCTCTTCGGGACATCCTCCGGCGCGCGGTCGCACATCCCCAGGGCTTGGCCGATGCGATCGCCTTGGGGGACGCCGAGATCGATCTGATTGCCTCCCTCTCTTCCGGCGACGCCCGGCGGGCTTTGAACACGCTGGAGCTGGTGGCGCAAATGACCGCGGCCGGCCCCGACGGAATCCCACGACCCGATAGGGAGACCATCCGCCACGCCCTAGAGCGCGAGCCGCTCGTCTATGACAAGGGAGGGGAAGAGCACTACAACCTGATATCCGCCCTGCACAAGAGCCTGAGAAACTCCGACCCGGATGCCGGGGTCTATTGGCTCGCGAGAATGTTACTGGCGGGCG
>JAKEFJ010000155.1 GCA_022616665.1 Acidobacteriota bacterium | reverse complement strand
GTGGATGCCCACGCGTTTCGGGCTGCTTCCCGGCGACCCCGCCTGAATCTGCACGCCCCGATTCTATGTCCTTCCGGGGTGGCTGCCTTTTCCCGCGATCAGGAGACCACTGTCCAGGTATGGTCCTCCAAGGAAGGATATCCGGGTGACCCGGAGTACCGCGACTTCTACCGGGATATCGGATTCGATCTCCCCTGGGCCACGGTGGGGGAATTCCTGGATCCGGCAGGTACGCGAAGCATGACCGGATTCAAGTACCATCGCATCACCGGGAGCACGGATCAGAAGGAACGTTACCGGCGTGAAGCGGCGCTCAGGCGGGTGGCGGAGCATGCCCGGGATTTCCTGGACAACCGCCGCCGGCAGATGGAGCACCTGGCATCCGGGGCATCCAGGCGGCCGCTCATCACTTCCATGTACGATGCGGAGCTGTTCGGCCACTGGTGGTTCGAGGGGCCGGAGTGGCTGAATGCGGTGCTGCGTGGCCTCGGCGAGCGGGGATTGCGGGCGGTGAGCCCGGGGGATTACCTCCAGGAGTTTCCCGTCAGCCAGGTCTCGGAGCCCTCCACTTCCAGCTGGGGGGAAGGGGGCTATTTCGAAGTGTGGGTGAACCCGAAAAACGACTGGGTCTATCCTCCTCTGCACGACGCCGCCCGGCGCATGATCGCCCTGGTGACGCGGTTCGGGGCCGCGAGCGGCCTGGAAGCAAGGGCGCTGGCCCAGGCAGGACGCGAGCTTCTGCTGGCGCAGGCGTCGGATTGGCCCTTCATTCTCAAGAACGAGACGGCGGTGGGCTACGCCAGGGCGAGGGTCTTCCAGCATCTGGATCGGTTCCGCCGGCTGGAAGAGTTTCTGGAGTCGGGCCGGATCGATGCAGCGGAGCTGGCGGCCATGGAGGCGCAGGACAATCTCTTCCCGGAGATCGACGTCGGATTATGGAGGAGCGCATGAACCCTTCGGGATACGGCATCGAGACCTTCGTGCTGGCGGGCGGGGAAGGCAAGCGCCTCTCTCCGCTCACCCGGCGGCGTGCCAAGCCGGCCATGCCCTTCGCCGGGGAGTACCGGCTCATCGACTTCGTCCTGACCAACCTGGTGCACTCGAAGCTCCTGAGGATCCATGTCCTCACTCAGTACGAGTCGTACTCGCTCATCCGGCATCTGTCGCGCGGCTGGACCTTCTCCTCGCATCTGGGTCAGTACTGCGAGGTGATCCCGGCCATGTTCGGCGAGGGGCGGGGCTGGTATCAAGGCTCCGCCGATGCGCTGTACCAAAACCTGGGGCGGATCGATCGCGACAAGCCGCAGATGGTGGCGGTGTTCGGCGCGGACCACATCTACCGGATGGACGTGCAGCAGATGGTGGAGGAGCACGTGGCCACCGGCGCCGACATCTCCGTGAGCGTCGTCCCCCACCCTCTGATGGAGGCCAGAGATCTGGGCTGCCTGGAGGTGGACGCCGACATGCGGGTCACGCGCTTTCTCGAGAAGCCCGCGTCGCCTCCCCCCTTTCCGGGGGATCCCGAGCGCTCACTGGTCTCCATGGGGAACTACCTGTTCAACTACGAGGTCCTGAAGGAAATCCTCGAAGCGGACCACCTGGATCCCCACAGCCAGCATGACATCGGCAAGAACATCTTTCCGCGCTGGTACGAGAAGCTGCACATCCATGCCTACAACTTCCTGACCAACGAGGTGCCCGGCCTCACCGGGGCGGAACGGGGCTACTGGCGCGACGTGGGCACTCTGTTTTCCTACTGGAAGGCCTCGATGGACCTGGTGAGCGTGACGCCGGCCTTCAACCTCTACAACTACGATTGGCCCATCCTCACCGCGCGGACCGATTTCCCGCCGGCCAAATTCGTCTTCGCCGACCAGGAGACCAACCGCATGGGGATCGCCACCGACTCGCTGGTGAGCAACGGCTGCATCATCTCCGGAGGCCACATCGACCGGTGCGTCCTGAGCCCGAAGGTCCGCATCAACTCCTACAGCACGGTCAACGAGAGCATCCTCTTCGAGGGGGTGGACGTGGGACGGCGCTGCCGGATCCGGCGGACCATCGTGGACAAGCAGGTGAAGATCCCCACCGACACCACCATCGGCTTCGACGCGGAAGAGGACCGGGCCCGGGGCATCACGGTCACGGAGGAAGGAATCCGCGCCGTGTCGCCCGAGGTGCGGTTCGAGCGGCCGTGAAGCGCCTGTCCGTCGCCTTCCTCTGGCACCTCCATCAACCCCAGTATCGCCTGCGGGGCGAGACGGTCTGCCCCCTTCCCTGGGTGCGCCTGCACGGCATCCGCGCCTACTACGACATGGTGCGCGTGCTGGAGGAATTCCCGGAAATCCGCGTCACGGTAAACCTGGTGCCGTGCCTGCTCGAGCAGATTCGCGCCTATGAGCATGGCGGAACCGATCTCTTCCTGGAGGTGGGCGCGGTCCCGGCGGAGGAGCTGGACGACTCCCAGAAGGCCTTCCTCTTCGATCGCTTCTTCTCCGCCGGAGAGGCGCGGATGATTGGCAGCCTGCCCGCTTTCGC
Source organism: Acidobacteriota bacterium (assembly GCA_022616665.1). Lineage (GTDB taxonomy): Bacteria > Acidobacteriota > Polarisedimenticolia > Gp22-AA2 > AA152 > AA152. Next base: position 2,153 of record JAKEFJ010000155.1, on the reverse strand, counting down.
GGAGCTGCTGCGCCGACGGAACCAGGCCCGCAAGGTCCGCGGCTGGGCGCAAGGCTGGAAGGAGTTCTCGATCGGAGACTTCCGGGATCTCCAGGCGCTGTTGGAGCTGGCCTGGTTCGGATTCAAGTCGCGGGAGGACTTTCCGGAAATCGGCGCCCTGCGGAGACAGGGGAGGGGATTCACCCGCGAAGACCTACGCAGGATTCACCGAATCGAGCGGGAAATCCTGACACGGCTGATTCCGCTTTACCGCCGCGCCGCCGCTTCCGGCCAGATGGAGATCTCATCCTCCCCCTACGCGCACCCGATCCTGCCGCTGCTGTGTGACACGGCGTCGGCCCGGGAGGCGTTGCCCGATGTGCCGCTGCCGCCGCGCCTGCGCGCTCCGGAGGATGCCGAGGCGCAGGTGGAGGAAGGGCTCGATCAGATGGAGCATGTGATTGGCATCAGGCCGGCGGGAATGTGGCCCTCGGAGGGATCGGTGAGCGGGGAGGTGGCGGGAATTCTCTCCCGCGCCGGCTTGAAATGGGCCGCTTCCGACGAGCAGGTGCTCGCCGCATCCGAACGGGAAGGGGATGCGGATCCCTCCATGCCCTGGAGCCTGCCGGATGCGCCGGGTCTGAACCTGGTGTTCCGGGACCATGACCTGTCGGACCGAGTGGGATTCACCTACTCCTGGATGAGCGCCGGGGAAGCGGTGGGAAACTTCCTGGCGACGCTGCGCCAGCGCGCGGAAGCGCGGGGGGAAGAGCCAGGGCTGGTGCTGGTGGCCCTGGATGGCGAGAACCCGTGGGAGAACTATGCCGATGCCGGGGCCGATTTCCTGCGGACCCTGTACGGTGCGCTGGTGGGGAATCCGCGGGTGCACTGCCAGAGCGTGCGGGAAGCCATCGAGGCCTGCCCGCGCCGCGGCAAGCTCAAGCGGCTGCACGCAGGGAGCTGGATCGGCGGAAATTTCGGCATCTGGATTGGAGGGCCGGAGAAGAACCGGGCCTGGGAGCTGCTGGGCAGCACGCGCTCGGAGATCGCTCCGGCGCTCGTCGACCATGCGGTGCCCGCGCTCCGGCGCGAAGCGGCCTGGGCTTCCCTGCGCGCCGCCGAGGGGAGCGACTGGTTCTGGTGGTTGGACGGACAATTCCACAGCCTGTACCGAGCCGAGTTCGACGAGATCTTCCGCGGTCACCTGCGGCAGGCCTATGAAGCACTGGAAAGAGCGGCACCGGAAATCCTGGACCAGCCGGTTCCGGCCGTGACGGCCCCGGAGGTGCAAGCCCAGGCCCTGGAGCCCCTGGTGTGGCTATCTCCCATCATCGACGGATTCGAGACGCATTTCTTCGAGTGGGAAAGCGCCATCCGGGTGGAGTGGGCGGCGCTGACCCGCCGCTCCACCATGGAGCGCTCGCAGCGCTGGCTGGAGGCGCTGGAGTTCGGCTTCTCGAGGGGAGGAGAATTCGTGCTGCGCGTCGATCCCGCGGGCGCCAAGGGAGGGGAATTCTTCAAAGGGTTGGGGATGGAGCTGACCTTTCGAGCCGACTCAGTGCCGTGGCACCTGACACTGGCGTTCGATGACGAGGGAAATCCCCGTGAGGCTCGCCGCTGGAGCAGCGCCGAGGCCGGGGAGAAAGTGGTAAGCGCCCCCGAGCCCTCCCGGGCGCAGGTGGTGGCGCGAAAAATCCTGGAGCTTTCAGTGCCTTCCGAGGAAGTCGGGCTCAAGTCCGGACAGCGCGCCACGTTTCAGATCCGGCTGAAGCGCGGAGGAGAGGAGCTGGCGCTCGAAGAGGTGGACATGAAGGTCCCCCCCTCCGAGGGAAGCGGCCGATCCTGGAGCGTCAGCTGAGCTTCCAGCTGCCATGACACCGGCCGGAGAATGTCTCCCAGCAGCTGAATTTTGTTGAAAACCTACACCTTTCGGGGATGTTTATGTCGATACAGGTAATACCGTTGACGCTCGGAGAGCGTTTCCTGAGCCTCTCAGGGATGAAACTTTCCCGCCAAGAGAGTATATTTTCCCTGAATTTACGGGGTGTTCCGGAGGAGTGTTGACCTCAGAGTTGCGCAAGGACCCGGTGTTGGGACGCTGGGTCATCATCTCGGGCGAGCGGAGCCGCCGACCGAATCCCTTCCGCCATTACACCACCAACATCGAGAGCGCC
>JAKEFJ010000154.1 GCA_022616665.1 Acidobacteriota bacterium | reverse complement strand
GCTTCCACTTCCGGCGGGAGCGATTCCGCGACGGGGCACATGGGTGAAGTGAGGGTCATGCGGATGTTGACGGCGCCCCCGGGCTGGACGTCGACTTTGTAGATGAGACCAAGCTCATGGATGTTCACCGGAATTTCCGGATCGTAGCAGGTGCGCAGAACATCCACGACCCGCTTCTCAAGCTCCGGGACCGGCACACTCACTGTTTCCGGGGAATCCGGCTGCGGCGCGGCGGCGGATTCTCCTTGACCTGTCTGGGTAGTCTGAGGGTCTTTCTCGTGCATGAGATTTCAACCTCCGACCGATTTTCTTCCCATCATTCCGTGGAGACGCTCTGCGCGCCTCCTGTGAGCGCGGCCTTCAACGCGTGCCAGGCGAGCGTCGCGCACTTCACCCGGATTGGAAATTCGCAGACTCCCGAGAACACCGCCAGCTTTCCCAGCTCTTCGCCATTGCCGACCCCTCCGGGCTTTCCGGTCACCAGGCCGTGGAACTCGTCGAAAAGCCTCATCGCCTCCTGGGTCGTCTTTCCCTTGAGCTTTTCCGTCATCATCGAAGCGGAGGCGGTGGAGATCGCGCAGCCCGATCCCTGGAAGCTGATGTCCCTCACCTCGCCGTTCTCCAGCCGGACGAAAAGGGTCACTCTGTCCCCGCAAAGCGGGTTGAATCCCTCCACCCGGCGGTCCGCCCTCTCGAGGGGTCGGAAATTTCTCGGCTTCCGGCTGTGATCCAGAATCACTTCCTGATAGAGATCCCTCAGATCCCCCATCAGGCGAACACCTCCCGCACTTTCCCCAGCCCGTCCACCAGGGCGTCCACCTCGGCGAGGGTGTTGTACATCCCAAAGGAGGCGCGGGCCGTGGCGGGAACGCCGAACTGCTCCATGAGCGGCTGCGTGCAATGGTGACCGGCGCGGATGGCGATGCCCTGCTGATCCAGGATCGTGCCGATGTCATGCGGATGAATCCCATCCATCACGAAAGAGAGGATCCCCGCCTTCTCCCGAGCGGTGCCGATGATCCGGAGTCCCGAGACGCGCGACACCGCCTCGGTGGCATGCCTGAGCAGCTCGTCTTCGTGGGCGGCGATGGCTTCGATCCCGATGCCGCGCACGTAGTCGATGGCCGCCCCCAGGCCGACGGCGCCGGCGACGTGCGGCGTGCCCGCCTCGAACTTGTTGGGAAGCTTGTTGTAGAGCGTCTTCTCGAAGGTGACCGAGCTGATCATGTCACCGCCGCCGAGGAAAGGAGGCATCGTCTCCAATAGCTCCGACTTGCCGTAGAGGATGCCGATGCCGGTAGGGCCGTACAGCTTGTGCCCGGAAAGTGCGTAGAAATCGCAGTCCAGGTCTTGCACGTCGATGGGGATGCGAGCGGCGGCCTGAGCGCCATCGAGCAGGACCGGGACACCCCGGCGATGCGCCAGGGAGATGATCTCTTTCACCGGGTTGACGGTTCCAAGAGCGTTGGACAGGTGGACCAACGAAACCAGTCGCGTCTTCGGCGATAGAAGCCGCTCGAAGTCCTCCAGAATCAGCTCTCCGCGATCGTTGACGGGCGCGACCTGGAGTCTGGCGCCCTGGCGCTCGCAGAGCATCTGCCACGGCACGATGTTGGAGTGGTGCTCCATCCGGGTGAGGAGGATCTCATCCCCTGCCGACACCCGCGCCGCGCCGAAGCTGTGGGCGATAAGGTTGATGGCCTCGGTGGTGCTGCGCACGAAAAGGACTTCGGCGGTGGAGCGCGCGTTTACAAAGCTCCTGGCCTTCTCCCGGGCCTGTTCGTACGCCGCCGTGGCGCGCTGGCTCAGCTCGTGCACACCCCGGTGGATGTTGGCGTTGTCCCGCGTGTAGTAGTGCTCCAGCGCATCCACGACCGCTTTCGGCTTTTGAGTCGTCGCGGCGTTGTCCAGGTAGACGAGTGGATGCCCGTTCACCGACTGCTGCAGGATGGGAAAATCGCGACGAATGGCCTCGATGTCGAAGGCCGCGCCGGGACGCGGGGCGCTGCGGGGATACGAGGCATCCGCCTGCGCCCCTGCTTTGAGAATCCGCTCCGATCCGCTCATATCCCCTCCCGATGCTCGATTCCTACCGGAAGCCGCGTCATCAGCAGGCACTCCAGCCCCGTCCTGACCGGCTTCACCGGAATCCGGCTGATGAGATCAGTTGCGAAGGCATGGATCAGCAGGCTGCGGGCGTCTTCCCGCCCCAATCCCCGGCTGCGAAGGTAGAAAAGCGCGTCTTCATCCAGCTGCCCGATGGTGGCGCCGTGGGTGCAGCGCACGTCGTCGGCGTAAATCTCCAGCTGGGGCTTCGTGTCCACCAGCGCCTCCTCCGAAAGCAGGAGGTTTTTGTTAGTCTGCTTGGCGTCGGTTTTCTGTGCGTCTTTCCGCACCAGGATCTTCCCGTTGAAGACGCCGTGGGAGCGGCCCGAGAGGACTCCTTTGTAGAATTCCCGGCTGGCGCAGTGAGGCTTCGCATGATCGATAAAGGTGTGATTGTCGATGTGCTGGGTCCCCTGGGCCAGGTAGAGTCCGTTCAGGACGCATTCGATTCCCTCGCCATCCAGGACCATGTTGACGTCGTTCCGGACCAGGGCGCCTCCCAGGGAGATGGAATGGGAAGCGAATCGGGCGCTGCGGGAAAGATGGGACTGGAGCGTCGACACATGGAAGGCCTGCTCGCTTTCCCGCTGCAGCTTGCACAGGTCCACCACCGCCCCCTCGGAGGCCACCACTTCGGTCACGGCGCTGGTGAAATATGGGGATTCCCCAAGGCTGACGTAGCTCTCAACCACCGCCACCTGGCTTCCTTCTTCCGCCACGATCAGGTTGCGCGGATGCGATGCCAGGGGGGTGCCGTTGGGGGCGGTCACGTAAATCAGGTGGATGGGCTCCTCCATCACTTTGCGCCGCGGCAGATGGACGAAGGCGCCGTCCTGCAAAAACGCCGTGTTGAGGGACACGAAGGCCTGCGTCTCAAAGGCCGCGTGGCGGGACAGGTGCGGCTCCACGCGGCTCGGCTCTTCTGCCAGCACCGTGGCCAGGCTTCCGACCCGCACCCCCTCGGGAAGCGGCCGGATTCGTGACAGATCCGGAGCGAAGCGCCCGTTGAGAAAAACCAGATAGCTGCACTCCATCTCGCCGAAGGTGATCCGTTGCAGCTGGTCCACCTTCAGGCCCGGAACCTTCGATTCCGTTCCGAGCCGGAAGGAAGTCTTCGCGATGGGGGCCACGCTGGTGTACTTCCACTCCTCGTCGTCGAGCGTGGGAAAGCCCAGCTCCACGAAGCGATCCAGCGCGGCCTTGCGCACCAGGGCGAGCCACGCCGGCTGCCGGGGTGCATGCTCCTTCTGGAGTTTCGAAAACTCACCGATGTAATGGTCTTGGGTCGTCATTCCTTGCATCCTGTCATGGGAATTCGGGTCCGCGGATGGACCCGCTCAGGCGTTCGCCACCTTCTCTTCGATCCAGGAATATCCCTTGTCTTCCAGCTCCAGGGCCAGCTCCTTGCCCCCCGACTTCACGATGCGCCCCTCGTAGAGGACGTGAACCCTGTCGGGGACGATGTAATTGAGCAGCCGCTGGTAATGGGTGACTACGATGATGGCCCGATCCGCTCCCCGTAGCTTGTTGACGCCGTGGGCCACGATCTTCAGCGCGTCGATGTCGAGCCCGGAGTCGGTCTCGTCCAGGATGGCCATCTTCGGCTGGAGCACCGCCATTTGAAAGATCTCGTTGCGCTTCTTCTCTCCGCCGGAAAATCCTTCGTTCACCGAGCGGTTCATGAGGCTCTCGTCCATCTCCACCAGCCGCGCTTTCTCCTTCACCAGTGAGAGAAAGTCCATCGCATCCAGCTCCTCGAGCCCCTGATGCTTGCGCGCGGCGTTCAGACCGGCCCGGAGCAGGTACGTAGTGCTCACCCCCGGAATCTCCACCGGGTACTGGAACGCAAGGAAAACCCCCTCCCTCGCGCGCTCCTCAGGGTCCATGTCCAGGAGATCCTTCCCGAGATACGTCGCCTCGCCGCCGGTTACTTCGTAGGTGTCTCTTCCCGCCAGGACCTGGGCCAGGGTGCTCTTCCCGGATCCGTTGGGGCCCATGATGGCATGCACTTCCCCGGGCTTCACCGTCAGGTTGATCCCCTTCAGGATCTCCCGGTCCCCGACTTTCGCTCTGAGGTTCTTGATCTCCAACACGTTGTGTTCTCCGTTGATGAAAGGACTCGACTAGCCGACGCTGCCCTCAAGGCTCACGCCCAGAAGCTTTTGGGCCTCGACGGCGAACTCCATGGGCAGCTCGCGGAACACCTCTTTGCAGAAGCCGTTGACGATCATGTTCACGGCGTCCTCGGTGGAGATGCCCCGCTGCCTGCAGTAGAAGATTTGGTCTTCCCCGATCTTGGAGGTGGAGGCTTCATGCTCCAACCGGGAGGTGCTGTTTTTCACCTCGATGTAAGGGAAGGTGTGGGCTCCGCACTTGTCCCCGATGAGAAGCGAGTCGCACTGGGAGTAGTTCCGGGCGTTGGTGGCGCCCTTCAGTATCTTCACCAGGCCACGGTAGGTGTTCTGGCCGTGGCCGGCGGAAATCCCCTTGGTCACGATGGTGCTTCGGGTGTTCTTCCCGATGTGGATCATCTTGGTGCCTGTGTCCGCTTGCTGGTAGTTGTTGGTCACCGCAACCGAATAGAACTCGCCGATGGAATTGTCACCTTGCAGGATGCAGCTCGGATACTTCCAGGTGATGGCCGAGCCGGTCTCCACCTGGGTCCAGGAGATTTTCGAGTTCACGCCCAGGCACCGGCCCCGCTTGGTGACGAAGTTGTAGATGCCCCCCTTGCCTTCCTTGTCCCCCGGATACCAGTTCTGGACCGTGGAGTATTTGATGGTGGCGTCGTTCAGCGCCACCAGCTCCACCACCGCGGCATGCAGCTGGTTGGTGTCGCGGATGGGGGCGGTGCAACCCTCCAGATAGCTCACGTGGGCCCCTTCATCGGCGATGATCAGGGTTCGCTCGAACTGGCCTGTGTCCATGGCGTTGATGCGGAAGTAGGTGGACAGCTCCATGGGGCAGCGCACCCCCTTGGGGATGTACACGAAAGATCCGTCGCTGAACACCGCCGAGTTCAGCGTGGCGAAGAAATTGTCGCTGTAGGGCACCACGGAGCCGAGGTATTTCTGAATCAGATCGGGGTGATTCAACACCGCCTCGGAAAAGGAGCAGAAGATGATTCCCAGCTCCGCCAGCTTCGCCTTGAAGGTCGTGGCTACCGAGACGCTGTCGAATACAGCGTCCACTGCCACGCCGGCCAGCATTTTCTGCTCCGCCAAGGGGATGCCCAGCTTGGCGTAGGTCTTGAGCAGCTCGGGGTCCACTTCCTCGAGGCTCTTGGGAGCGGTCTTCTGCTTGGGCGCCGAGTAATAGATGATGTTCTGGTAGTCGATGGGGGGGTAGTGGACGTTATGCCACGTGGGCTCCTTCATGGTGAGCCAGTGGCGGAACGCCTTGAGGCGCCATTCCAACATGAATGCCGGCTCAGTCTTCTTCTCGGAAATGAGCCGGATGGTGGCCTCGCTCAGTCCCCGGGGGACGGTTTCGGACTCGATCTCCGTTACGAAGCCGTACTTGTATTCCTGCTCGGTCAGATCCTGGATGGTCTTCGTGGAAGTGCTCATGAAACCAGCGCCTCCTTGCGCGCGGTGATTCGGGTGAGTGGGGAAGGCTCCTTCGGGAGCGGCCGGGCCATCTCGGAAAGCTTCACGCTCTCCAAGGCCTGGCGGACGACGTCGTTGATCTTCTGCCAATTTCCGTGAACTGGGCAGCACGACTCCTGAACGCATTGCCCAGGAAAGCCCGAGGTGCACAGGGTGAGCGCCACCGGCCCTTCCGTTGCCGTGATGATATCGGCCATGGAAATGTCCTCTGGGCGTCTTGCCAGGCTGTACCCGCCCTTGACTCCCCGATGCGAGACCAGCAGTCCTTTCTTCGTCAGCGCCTTGAGGATTTTGTTGACGGTCGGGAGAGGGAGTCGCGCGGAAGCAGCTGCATCCCGGGCATTGTGCAGGGTGAATTGAGGATCCCGTGCGAAGTAGGTCAGCAGCACGATTCCGTAGTCAGTGAGGCGGGTCATCCGGATCAATTTGGCAACTCCTGGTAAACAGTACTGAAACTGTCCTCTTTTGCGTGGAAATAGTACCGTTTTGGTCTCTGATTGTCAACCGCCTATCCTCAGGTCTTAGCCTGGGTTGCGGAGTCCTTGGGAGCGGTAGGATCCAGGGAGCGCAGGTAATCGTAGGTATAGATTCCGCTGCCGTGCAGATCGGACCAGTTGAACTGAAGACCATAGCGACCCACTCGCCGGATGTCCAAGGGCCTCACGCTCATCAGAATGCGGTTCGGGTCCGTTCTTCGCTCTCCCGACCATTCATCCACGCAAAGGGCGCACGGGCAAGCCTGGCGCAGTGCGCGGAAGGGGAGCCGGCTCACGTGGCCATCGTTCCAGGTGATTTCCACCACGCCATCGGCCGATTTCACTTCGGTCGGGTGGTGGCGCACCGATGCGGTTAGGGAGTTGACGCTTTTCACCTGCTGGAGCAGCCTCTCAGCGATCTCCACGAAGGCCCGGGCCGTCGGCGAGTCCTTCATGGCACCCTCGGCTGACACCACCGGCTCGCCGGCGTCTCCCGCCGCTGCCAGGGCTGGATCGAGAGGGACTTCCCCCAGGAAGGGAACGCCCAGTTCCTCCGCCGCCTTCCTCCCACCGCCATGGCGGAAAATTTCGGTGGCCTTGCCGCAGTGGGGGCAGACGAAACTGCTCATGTTCTCGATGATGCCCAGAATGGGGACCTGAACCTGCTCGAACATCCGAAGTCCGCGCAGAGTCACGCCCACCGCTACATCCTGGGGCGTGGTCACGATCACGGCACCCACCAAGGGGGCCGATTGGGTCAGGGTGAGCTGAACGTCGCCCGTTCCTGGCGGGAGATCGATGAGAAGATAGTCGAGCTCTCCCCAGACCACCTGCGAAAGGAATTGTTGGACCATTTTCGTGGCCATGGGACCGCGCCAGATGACCGGGGTGTCGCGTCCCGCGAAGAGTCCCATGGATATGTACCGGATCCCACGCGTCTCCACCGGGTGAATCAATCCGGGCTGCGCCGAAGGTTGAGGCGGCGGGCCGCCCCCCAACATGGTGGGGACCGACGGACCGTAGATGTCGGAATCCATGAGCCCGACCTTGGCACCGGTGCGCGCCAGAGCCAGGGCCAGGTGAGTGGCCACCGTGGATTTCCCCACTCCCCCCTTGCCGCTGGCCACGGCAAGGGCATTCCTGACTTGTTTCATCCCTGCTTCCATGCGCGACTCCAAGCCGGATGGCTTCCGGCTGAATAACTCAGAGGATTGGCCGCCTCTCCCACGTCGCCAATGCCGATGGGAAAGATTCGTAGGCAAATTCCAAGTTGAGGCGGACCCATTAAATCGGCGCGGCGGGCTGCTGTCAAACCGGGAAAAAGAAAACCCGGGACGCGACAAATTCTCCGTGCGTCCCGGGGTCCGACCCTCGGAGCCGGGCACTGAGGGTCACTTTCGCCCGTTGCTCCTTGGTCGAGCTGGATTGGCCGCTAGAGCTGACTAGCCCTTGCCACGGCCATGGCCTTTCTGTTTTCCATTGCCCTTTTCCTTCCCCTGGCCTCCGCCCTGAAACGGGCGCCCGTGCCTGTCCGCCACATAAGTAACCACCGATTTTCCCTGGCTGCGGGCGCGGGCCAGCTGGTAGGGGGAAGCTCCGGCCCAGCGTGAGCCCATCTGAACTTGAACCAAGCCACGGACTTCATCATCGCTGAGCTTGACTTTCGAACGGTTCTGTTTCCAGTGACCCCAGGCTTTCCCGTAGGGAGGCCCCGGATCCCGGTCGATTCCGACGAACAAGACGTCCGGGGCAACATGGAGCTGAGTGAAGATCACGGACCAGCTGAGGCCCCGGGCCCGGAGATCCACGATGACGTCTACTGGCTGCCCGCACTGCCGAGCAACGAACAGAACCACCGGGAGATCCACCTCGACGTATTGGATTCTTGGCAAGACCGGCTCCAGAACCGCGCGGTCATATCCTGAATTCGACACGGCAAGATTGAGGAACAATTGATGGTCGTTGCTCACCCGATTTGTGCTGAACAGGAATTCGAATGAGGTGCCCGCCGCCGCGGGTGCGGCTCCGGCGACGAGCCATGCAGCCATTCCAAGTGCTCCTATCGTGAGTCGAATGCGTTTCATGATCACCTCCTGGTTATGCCGGGTCAGCCCCGGACCTCAAGCTTATTGACTACTTCCTTCACGCCATCGGTGTCTTGCGCCGTCTTCGTTGCCAGTTGCTTTTCGGCCTGCGAATCCACCTCGCCCGTGAGGGTCACCGTCCCCCAGCGAGTCGAGACATTGATGTCCGATGCTTTGACGCCTCGAGTCAATGCAAGCGCCATCTTCACGGATGCCGTAGTGGTGGCGTCCAGGGTGGCTTGAGTGAACGTGCGGTCCACCTCATCCGGATCGCCGACGGCTCCCTCCGAGACCTTCAGCTCGTTGTGCACGGCCTCGACTCCGCTGGCGTTCTTGGCGATCTCGCCTGCGAGATCCTTCTGGATCCCCGTCTTCACCACGCCCTGCAGCGTGACCACGTCATCCCGAGTATCCACATCGATGCGGAACGAGTTGAGGTGGGGGTTGAACAGGTAGGTCGTCTTGATCTTCGCAGTCGTGGCGGCGTCGCCCATTCGTTGCCCCACGGTTGCGTCTTGCTTGCCGTCCTGCGCGTGCGTTGGCGTTGGAGGTTGCGAACAGCCGATCAGCATCGACAGAGCAGCTACCAAGAGCAGAAACACCGTCCGCAAATTCTGCCTCATGACGGAAACCTCCTTTCGTTGCTTTTCGCCCACGGTGGCCGGATCGTGCGTTGCGGATGGAACCGTGAAGGTGATTTGAATTTGACCGGGGAATGGCAGGTAGGGCAAGTATGATGCCAACCGTCCACGCGAAATAGGAAAGCGGTTGAGAAACCCGCAACTTAGATGCTGAAGATGGAAGCGCATTCGGGAGGCTGGTCAGATTCTTTTGCGCGGGAGATGTCACACTCAGTGGACAGATTGTCGAGGAGTTTTTCCGCGGTGCGCTTTATTTGAGCTTTCCGCTCTCCGGCAAAGATGCCGGAATCCACAGACTCTTGGCCTTGAGCTCGCGATGATCCATCCCCGATGCCTTGCTCAGGAGCCGCAGCGTTCCCGGAAGATTCGCGGGAAATCGCCACTCGTCCATTCTCCCTCTTGACGTTTGAAAAGCTTCGCTCCACTCCTTCCACCAGGGGAACCCTCGCCGTGCAATCGGTTCCACCACCAGAATGGATGAACCTTTCTGGGCCGCCTCCAGGAGTCCGCCCAGAAGGCGCTCGCGATCTTTGGGATCAAGCTCGTTCACGGTGAAGGCCGCGAGCACCGCATCATGAATCCCGGGATGATCCAAGCTCTCCAACGGCCCTCGCTTCACGCGCCCCTGCAACTTCAGCGTGGAGTAAGTCCAGCGCGCCTCTTCCACAGCCCACCCGCTTCGGTCAACCCCGAGCAGCTCGGGTCGCCTACCGCACTCCACGGCCCAGGCCGCACCGGCGACCCCGGTCCCGCATCCTAGATCCAGGATCCGGCGGGGGGGAGTGGAAGCGAGACCCAGGCCCCGGATGATGCCTTGCGTGGTCAGAAAATGGATCGGGCCGTAGAAAAGAGCGAATGCCGCGCGCTTTCCCTTCCCTTCCAGAGCTGCACCGGTGGCGAGACGCCCGCGGCGCTCCACGTAAAGAGAGGAAAGGGCCGTCAATGCCCTGCGGATTTCGCTGAAGGTGAGCTGTGATAGTTGGCGCCTCTCCAGGGCGGCAAACCAGGGCTCGAAGGAATTCTCGAGAGGTTGCGGCACGGCAGTCAGGACCGCCGGTACTTTCCCATGAGATCCGCCTGCGCCAGAACATGACCACGCATGGACCGATCCAGGTCGGCCCGGCTCGCCCCGGATGCGAGATCGAGCATCGTGTCCAGTGCGTAGAGGCGGAAGAAATAGCGGTGGGTTCCGGAAGGCGGGCAAGGACCGCCGTATCCAACTCTGCGGAAATCGGTGATCCCCTGCCGGGTTCCGTCGGTCCATTGCGCCGACTTTGCCGCCCCTTGCGCGAGACCCCGGCTGGACGGGGGGATGTTCCAGACAACCCAGTGGACCCAGGTGCCCCCCGGAGCATCGGGATCGTCGGAAATCAGCGCGAAGCTCTTCGTTCCATCAGGGGGATCGGCCCAAGTCAATGGAGGTGAGACATCCTCACCGTCGCAGGTGTGCGATGACGGGATCATGGCTTCCGGAGCGAAGGCGGCGCTTTCGATTTTCATCCTAGGAGCGCTTTCCTGCGGCCTTGAGCCGTGCGGGCTTCTTGGTCTCATCCCGAAGAAACTGGACCCCCGGCGAGGAAAGCAGCTTGCGGATCTCTTCCTCGGGCACTCCTTCCTTGATCACCAGGGTCATGGGCTCCCCATGATAGAGCCGCTCGTTGGCGGCCGTAAGCTGCGCGTTGAGCCTCAGGTAGGTTTTCGCGGTAGGTGCCTCCACCACCACGGTGAATTGTCCCTGGTGCAGAGTAATCAGACGAACCTCCTTGAGCGCCGAGGCTTTCTTCGCAAACTTCCGAGCCTCTCGCTGCCCCCGGTTACGAAACCGGCGGAAGATGAAGGCTCCGAGCACGACGATGGCCAGGAGCCCAGCCCAGTTCCGCTGTTCGCTCCCCAGGAGCCAGGAAAACAGCAGGCCTCCGACGATGGCTCCCGCCACAGCCGCCCAGATCATCCCCTTCGTCGTCATCCCGCCCAGCCAGAAACGAACCCGCTCGAGCAGAGGGACGCCGCCCGTCACTCCCGATTCCACCTCGCGCTTCACCTTCTTGAGATCCGTCACGGTTTCCCGGAGATCCTGGTAGCGATCTTCGGGTTTCTTCTGGAGGCAGCGATCCACGACTTTCTGCAGGGAGTAGGGCAAGCTCGCCTTCAACGTGGTGATCGGCTGTGTCTGCTGATAGGCAATGGCGTGCAGCGTGTCAAGCACACTGGCCCCCTTGAAGGGCAGGCTTCCCGACGCCATCTCGTAGAGGAGAATCCCGAATGAAAAAACGTCGGAGCGTCGGTCCGCGGGCAGTCCGCGCGCCTGCTCGGGGCTCATGTAATGGATGGTACCCAGAATCATTCCCGCCTGCGTGCGGGTGACGGTCTCCAGCCGGCTGGCGCCGGGTTCCGAATCGCCGCCCGGATCCAGAAGCTTCGCCAGCCCAAAATCCAGGATTTTCGGATGACCGTCGCGGGTCAGCATGACGTTGTCGGACTTGATGTCCCGGTGCACGACGCCGGCTTCGTGAGCGCGAGCCAAGCCATCCGCCACCTGGATCGCAACTTCCAGCGCCGCGGGCACGTCCAGCTCTCCCCGCTCCACCAGCTGGCGCACCGTGGAGCCGTCCACATACTCCATGGTAATGAAGGTGGTGTCCTCGGATTCCTCAATCTCGTAGATTTGCGCGATGGCGGGATGGTTGACGGCGGAAGCAGCCCGGGCTTCCTGGATGAAGCGCCGGCGACGGTCCGGATCCTGGATCATCTCCGGTTTGAGGACTTTCAAGGCCACGCTTCGCCCCAGACGCGTGTCCCGGGCGCGGTACACCATGCCCATGCCCCCTTTCCCGAGGGCTTCTTCAACGACGTAGTTTTTCAGGGTCCGTCCAATCATGAAATCAGTCCCACCTAACACCTAAGAAACGTGGGTGCACCCCATTCGGTTTCGGTATATTACCTGGTTCCGGGGGCGGCCACCATCGTCGCGAGCGCCCTGAAGGTGATTCTCCGCGCCGGCCCTTCCCTTCCCGGGGTCTCGCCCTGCCAGAAAAAGATTGGAGGTTGCAAACTGGCGATGGGTTGCACCATACTCCGTTTCCAAAAAGCGGCGGCACCCAGCCGGGCTCCCTCCGACGGAGATGGACGATGAAAGAGTTCAAAGCCTTCCTGCTGCAGACGAACGCGCTGGCCCTTGCCATCGGCGTCATCATCGGCGGCGCCGCTGGCAAAGTGGTGTCCTCCATGGTCAACGATCTGCTCATGCCCCCCATCGGGCTGCTGCTGGGAAACGTGGACTTCAGCAACCTGTTCATCAACCTCAGCACCAGCCAGTACGCCACTCTGGCTGAAGCCCAGACGGCCGGTGTCCCAACCATCCGCTATGGGCTGTTCCTGAATACCATGGTGGATTTCGTGATCGTGGCCTTTTGTGTGTTCATGATCGGCAAGATCGCCATGAAACCGGCGCCGGCCCCTGTCGGTCCTGCCATGAAGGAATGTCCCCAGTGCGGCGAGCAGATTCTGGCGAAAGCCAAGAAGTGCCGCCACTGCACCAGCGCGGTTTGAATTCGTGATTCTGTCTGCCCATGTCCGCTTTCGTGATGGTGAAGTGTCGGGAAGCAACCTGACTCGGCAACCTAATCTTCGGAGGAGCCGGCCATGAACAAAAAGGTCCTGATGCTGCTGGCAATTCTGGTCTTGATCGCCACGCCGGCGGCGGCTGAAAGAGGACAGAAGGGGGATTGGGAGCTGGGCGCATACGGGGGTATTGGCTTTCCTGACTCTTATGAGCCCGACTCGGGGCCGGCACTGAACCCGCAGGACGGCTGGCTCTACGGTGCTCGCTTCGGCTATTTCATCACCAGCGGATGGAGCGTCGAGGGATCCATACAGCGCTTCGGCTCCAGGACGGATTACGATCCGGCCCTGGCGCTGGAGAACGAGGACTTCGACATTCGCTCCTACCGGCTCAACGTCCTGTACAACTTCATGCGCAACAAGTCGCTGCGGCCCTTCGTCACCGCGGGCCTCGGACGGGAGATTACCGGCGGCGGCGCCCCGGTGACCGGAAACGATCTGGGCATCACTGCCGGCGGTGGCTTGCGCTGGTATCTGGGCAAGTATTTCGGGCTGAGACTGGACGGTCGCTTGAACCACATCAACTATGACTCCGACAACTTCTCGGCCCAGAACAACCTGGAATTGACGGCAGGTGTCCTCTGGTCGTTCGGCGGCGAACCAGCCACACCTCCCGCGGACACCGACGGCGACGGCGTGAGTGACAAGAAGGACAAGTGCCCGAATACTCCCTCCGGTGCCCGGGTGGATCCCAATGGCTGCCCCATCGATTCCGACGGCGACGGCGTGCCCGACGGAATCGATGCCTGCCCCGATTCTCCCAAGGGTAGCAAGGTCGACGCCACCGGCTGCCCGCCCGATTCGGACAAAGATGGGGTGACGGATGACGACGACTCCTGCCCGGGGACTCCCCAAGGGACGCCTGTGGATGCTCGCGGCTGCCCGAAAGACTCCGATGGTGATGGAGTTACCGATGACCTAGACAAGTGCCCGAACACTCCCCAAGGAACCCAGGTGGACACTTCAGGATGTCCTCTTCCACCCCCTCCTCCCCCCGAGCCTCCGGCGGAGGTGAAGCGAGTGTTCAACGGCGTTCTGGAAGGGGTGAACTTCGCCACCAACAAATCGAATCTCACGCTGAACGCCAAGGCCATCCTGGACGGGGTGGCCAAAACCCTCAGCGAATGGCCCGACGTGAAGGTGGAAGTCGGCGGCTATACCGACACCCAGGGAAACGACGCATACAACCAGAAGCTTTCTCAGGCCCGCGCCGAATCGGTCATGAACTACCTGACCAGCAAAGGCATCGACGCGTCGCGCTTGACGGCAGTGGGTTACGGCGAGGCGAACCCGATCGCGGACAACAACACCGCGGCGGGAAGGGCCAAGAATCGTCGGGTGGAGCTGAAGCAGACTCACTAGTCCCTGGATCTTGACCGCTCGCAGCGTATCCACAGCGCCCCGGAAATCAGCCCCCGATCCGGGGCGCTTTTTTATGCTCCCGACAACCGCCGTGCGCGGCGTCGGCAGGGCGGCGAGGGAGAAGGAGGACGTGGGACGGGCGGTGGAAAGCGTGGAGCAGCTGCGCGAGGATCTTGCGGATCTACAGTGCCCGGGTCGAGCCGGAAATCACCACCATCCAACAGGGACCCGACGCCTCGTCCCTGCAGCTGGAGCGTCTCGTTTTGCGCCCGAGGAAATCCGACATCCAGGTAGGGAAGGTGCTGCTGGTCTGGACCCCATGGGAAATCGGACCCGAGGGAGTCGCCCTCAAAAGATTCTAGCCTGGCGAGCAACCGGAGCCGTGGACTAGATTTTCCCGAGAAGCAGAATGGAACCCGTGGGCTGGGGCGAGCCTCCCGCAGGCTCCGGCGTGACGGCCGCCGCGACGACCGCCCCTGCCTCGGGCGGCACCGTGACGGTGCCGGATGGCTCTTCGTCTTTCAGCGGATCGAACACCCCGGCGCTGATCTTCTCCTTGGCTGTGACCAGCCAGAGCTGGTAAGTCTTGCCCTCACCGGCTGGGGGAAGGTTGTCGGCATAGAGCCGCCAGGTCCCCCTTCGCACGTCCCAGAAGACCCGCGCCGCCGCGGTAGCCAACCCTTCCTGGCCCTGCAAATCGATCACCTTGGAGCCGGGCGAGCGCACCAGCAGAATCGTGTCGCGAGTGCGCCTGAACTGCTGTTCCAGCCGGACCAGCTCCTCCTGCTGCGAGCGAATTTGAGCGCGCAGCTCCCGGGTCTGCAATTCGTATCGCCGACTTGTATAACTGCCCGTGAGAATCGCGACGACGATCGCCGCCGCGGCGGCCGCCAGACCCGCTCTACCCCAGGCACCACCCGCCCGGCCGGCCCTCGGAGAGCCCAAGGCGTCCTTGCGAACCGCCGCCATGAGCCGTGCCTTGGCCATGGGAGAAGGCTCCTGCGCCGGCAGCGCGAAGGGGATGGCTGCTTGCGCCTCGGTGAACGCGGCGAGCTCGCCGGCGCACCTCGGGCAGCCGCTCTCCAGGTGCCGGCGGACCTCCTCAGCGTCGCCTCTCTCCAGCGCGTCGAGAGCGTGCAGCGCGAGCAGCTCTTGAACTTCTTCACAGCGCATTCGACATCCCCTTCATGAGAACTGCGCTCCCAGGCTTTCTCTCAGCGCCAGCAGTCCCTGGCGGATGCGTGTCTTGACCGTCCCCAGCGGCTCTCCCAGCTTTGCGGCGATTTCCGAGTGAGACAAACCTGAGTAGTAGGCCAGCTCCAAAGCTCCTCTCTGCTCCGTCGACAGGGCGCCAAGCGCGGCCAGGATTCGCGCGCTTCGATGCCGGATTTCCGTGGACTCTTCCGGCCCGGCGCCCGCCGCGCCCTGTGAGACCGTCTGCAGAGGATCTGCCGCCAGCGCCGCAAGCGAAGCGTCGCGCCTGCCTCGCGCCCTCAAGCGGTCGATGGCCCTGGAGCGGCACAACGTGATCAACCAACCCGCCACCGACCCGCGCAGGGGATCGAATCCCCCCGCGCTCTTCCACGACTGGAAGAAGACATCGGTCATCACCTCTTCCGCCTCCGCCCGGTCCCGCAGGATTCGCAGCGCCAGCGAAAAGACCACCCCCCGATAGCGGTCATAGAGGGCGGAGAGCGCCTCCTGGTCCTGCTTCGCCATTCGCTTCATCAAGGCTTCGTCGGTGTCTTTGGTCGTGAGTGCCATTCCCTGGTCCGGCTCCCTGGTCGGGCATTCAATCGATCTACGACCGAAAGTGCGAGTCGGATGTGACCTGCCACAATTCAGCAAATTCTATTCAGAAGTTTGTATCCACTGCAATCCGTTGGCCCCGCCCCGGGCGTATCTACCGGTGAATCCCGGGACGCGTAGGGAGTTCGAACCCAAAACTCAATGGTACCGGCCCCTCCGGTACCCCATCCAGAGAAAGGAGAGTTGAGCCCATGAAACGCATGACCCGTCTTGCTATTTGCACCGCCCTGACGGGGCTCTTCCTGGCCGGCGATTCGAGCCGCCTGTTCGCCGCCAGCCACCGGGAGGCCCCTCTGACCGCCGTGGACCGCACCGCCGACATCACTGACTTTTACGCATTCGTGAGCTATGACAAGCCCGAAGAGGGACCCCGCCGGGTCACCCTCATCCTGGGCGTGGACCCGTTCCTGGAGCCCTCCAACGGTCCCAACTATTTCCCCTTCGACGAGAATGTCCTCTACACCATCAAGGTGGATAACAACAACGATGCGGTTGAGGATGTTTCTTTCGAATTCCGTTTCAAGACGGAGTTCCGGCTTCCGGGCGTTCCCGTTGGGGTGATTGGTGCAGGTGACGGCGTGTCCGCGCCCGCCAACTCGCCGGCTCCCATCCCCGCGGGAACTCCGCTGATTCCGGCGGCCATCACCCATCTGGATGGAGCGGGCTCCGAAGGGTTGAACCTGCGCCAGACCTATTCGGTGACGATGGTCCTCGGTGCCGGTACCACCGCTGTACGGATTCCGCTGGGCACCGTGGACGGGAA
Source organism: Acidobacteriota bacterium (assembly GCA_022616665.1). Lineage (GTDB taxonomy): Bacteria > Acidobacteriota > Polarisedimenticolia > Gp22-AA2 > AA152 > AA152. The sequence continues at coordinate 1,806 of JAKEFJ010000154.1, read as the reverse complement.
GAAACTCATCGCCGTGCCCAGCAACGCCGGGCCGCGCACCATGCCCCAGTACGACGACCTGTTCGCCGAAGGCATCAACAACCTCCCCCACGGCATCAAGGTCTTTGCGGGGACGACCGACGATGCCTTCTGGATCGATCTGGGCGCCACCTTCGACTCGCTGAACCTGCGCAAGATTCCCGATGCCGACGTGCTCGGCACCACCGGGTTTGGCAGCACGGGGATTCCGGGCGTCATGACGGATCAGCAGGACCTGGCCTCCACGAATTTCGTTACCGACAGCGTCTCGGGATTCAACGTCAACAGCATCGCCATCGAGGTGCCGATTGAAATGCTGACCCGGACCCGTAACCGCCCGGCGGCGGACAGTTCGGCAGCCACGCTCGGATCCTGGGGTGCTACTTCACGGGCGACGATTACCGTGCGTCGCACCAGCGGCTCGGAGACCGGGAAGGGCGGCTACAAACAGATCCAGCGCCTGGCCAACCCCCTGTTCAACGAGCTGCTGATCGGCACCGAGATGAAGGACACCTGGAGCCGGTCGCAGCCCAAGAACGATTCCCAGTTCGCGCAGTACGCCCTCGATCCACTCATCGCCCGGGTGGCCCAGGCTGCCTTCGGCGGGGCTTTCGATATCCCTGTGCCTCCGCGCCTGGATCTGCTGCCCCTGGTGAAATACTTGCCGCCCATCGCCGCGGTCGGCACGCCTCAAGGGCCTGTCGCGGATCTGCTCCGGCTGAACGTGGGCATCGCGCCCACCGCCTATGCCGGCGCCAGCCGACTCGGTCTGGTGGGCGGCGACGTCGCCGGCTTCCCGAACGGCCGGCGGGTGTTCGACGACGTGACCGACATCGTGCTGCGCGTGGCGGTCGGGGGAATTCTCACCACCGACAAGAACGGTGCCTCCCTGAACCGCTTTCCCAACAATCGGCTGGGAGACGGGGTCAATGTGAACGACAAAAGCTACACGCCGACCTTTCCGTACGTGGCACCGTCCCAGGATGGCCGAAACCGGCAGCACAAGGATCCCGGCGAGCCGGGCGGTGGTCCGGTCAACTAACGTTCCTATCCGGTTTCGCGAGAGGGAGCCGTCGCCTTCCTTCCCGCCCGGCTGGGAAGGGAGGCGGCGGAGACCCTCAGGCGAAAAGGAGCAATCATGGCGAATGGCATCTCGAGTCGTATCTCCGTCATTCTGGTGCTGAGTCTTCTGCTGGTCCCGGAAGCCACCCGGGCCGTCACCTCGGAGATCATCTCCCCGGCACAGGCTCAAATCGACACGGCCCGGGCCGCCCTGCAGCGCCAGCCATCCAGCGTCAAAGACTTCAATTCTCTGGCGGTGGGGCTAACTCGCAGGGCCCGAGAGACGGGTGATGTCGCCTACTACCAGGAGGCCACAAAGGCCCTGGAGGAGGCGCACCGCCTGGATCCAGGAAACCGCCAGACTCTGAGGATCTCCGCATGGGTTGCCATGGGAAGGCACGAATTCGCCCGGGCCTATACCCTCGCGCGCCGCTTTGACCGGAGCTATCCCGATGATTTCTGGAACCTGAGTGTCATGGGGGATGCCCTTATGGAGCTGGGCCGCTACGACGAGGCCGAGAAAACCTTCCAGAGGATGGCGGACCTGAAGCCCGGTCCCGCCGCTTACAGCCGCGTCGCCTACCTGCGCGAGATTCGGGGTGATCTGGACGGGGCGATGGAGATGATGCAGATGGCCCTCTCCGCCACCGATCCCAGAGAATCGGAGGATCGCGCCTGGCTCCTGGTGCAGATTGCCCGCCTGCAAGAGCTCTCCGGGAATCTCGC
>JAKEFJ010000153.1 GCA_022616665.1 Acidobacteriota bacterium | reverse complement strand
TGTGGGGCGATAAGGTGGTCTTCGATGGCGGTGCTCAGGGCAGTGGGGTATCTGGATGACCAATCTGGCAGTAGAGTTGGAGATAACGAGGGGATGTGCCGGCGAGATGGCTCGAAAGCAGCCTCAGAATAGTGGGGACTGGGGGGTTCCCCCATCCCGCGTCGGCGAGATCTTGAGGTGGGTCCTGGCGCGTCGAGTGATCATTCGTCCGCGGGAGGTCCGATCCAGAAAGCCGATTTGAAGCAGGTAAGGCTCGTAGATTTCCTCGAGGGTGTCCGTTTCTTCACCGATTGCAGCCGCCAGGGTATTGAGGCCGACCGGGCCTCCCTCAAATTTTTCATGGATGGTCATCAGGAGTCGGCGGTCGGTTTCGTCGAGTCCGTATCGATCCACTTCCAGCCGCTCCAGATAGAGTTCTGCAAGCGCCGAGGTGATTCTTCCGTCCTCCTCCACCTGGGCGAAGTCCCGCACCCTGCGCAGAAGCCGGTTGGCGATCCTCGGGGTGCCTCGGGACCTTCGTGCGATTTCATCGGCCCCGCCGGCCTCCAGCTTCACTCCCAGGATCCGCGCCGCCCGTTGAAGGATGCGGGCCAGATCTTCCTGTGAGTAGAAATCCAGGTGGTGGACGATTCCAAAGCGATCTCGCAGGGGAGCCGTGAGGAGGCCGATTCGGGTCGAGGCGCCCAGAAGCGTGAAGGGAGGAAGGTCCAGCTTCACAACTCTTCCTCCGACTCCCTGGCCGATGGTGATGTCCAGCCGATAATCCTCCATGGCCTGATAGAGGATTTCCTCGAGAGTCGGGCTGAGGCGATGGATCTCGTCGATGAAAAGGAGGCCTCCCTCTTCCATGCTCGTCAGCAGCGCCACCAGGTCGCCCGATTTTTCGAGCGCGGGCCCCGAGGTGGCCTTGATCGGCAGGCCAATTTCGTGCGCAATGACGTAGGCGATGGTGGTCTTCCCGAGCCCAGGAGGGCCGTAGAGCAGGATGTGATCCAGAGGTTCCTTGCGCTCCCTGGCGGCGCGGATAAACACCTGGAGGTTCTCCTTCATCCGCGTTTGGCCGATATACTCCTTCATGGTCCGCGGGCGAAGCGTGCGATCCAAATCACGGTCCTCTGCCCCTTCAATTCCGGTCATCAGGCGGCTCTCGTCATGAGACATCGTGATTTGACTCCTCTCGCCTAGCGCATGGCGGAGGCGTTTCGCAGGGCTTCCCGGAGGAGCCCTTCGAAGGTGATTCTGTTCTCCTGGGTCGCTCCTGCCCCGCCTGCACCCCGGCGCGCCTCATCCAGGGCGCGCTCGGCCTCTCGGGCAGAGTATCCCAGGTTGAGGAGGGCAGAATGAACGTCGGCCACCAGCGCTCCTTCCCCCGACTCACGCCGCAAGCGACCTCCCGGGGTGCCTTCTGGGAGTTCCGTGCCGAGGGCCGCGGCCCCGAGCTTGTCCCGAAGGTCGACCACGAGCCGCTCTGCCGTTTTTCGGCCGACCCCGGGGACCCGCCCCAGGGGCTGCGTGTTGCCGGAGAGGATGGCACTCGCCAGCTCCTCCGGGGAGAGCCCGGAGAGCAGCGCCAGAGCCAGCTTGGGGCCGACCCCGCTCACGGAGATCATCTTCTCGAAGAGATGGCGCTCCCTGGGTGTCGAGAAGCCGTAAAGGCTCAAGGAATCTTCCCGGACGTGGGTGTGCACCAGGATATGGACGGACTCCCCTGTAGCAGGAAGCACACAGTAGGTGGAAAGTGGAACGCGGACCTCATAGCCGACCCCCTGCACATCCACGATGATCCGCTCGGTGCTTTTTTCGAGCAAGATTCCTGCGAGGCGGGCGATCACTTTGTCTCCTCAGGGAGAAATACGGGCGGCCGCACCCGGATCCAGCTGTCGGAGAAGATTCAGCGCCGGGGGTTGGTTGGAGTCCAGGCTCAGGGAGCGGGAAAGCAGATCGACGGCTTCCTTGGGATGGCCGTTGGCCTGGAAGGCGAACGCCATGGCGTTATAAAGGGAAGGAAGTTCCGGACTTATCTGATTCCCTTCCTCGAACAGCTCTCGGGCGCGATCCAGCTTGCCCATCCGGCCCAGACCCACCAGGAGATTCGTCCGGACCTCGACACTGGCTGGGTCTCTCGCGAGAGCCTGCTCCAGCACTGCCACGGCCTCGGTGACGCGATTCTCCTGCAGGTAGAGGCTCCCCAAATTCGCTACGGGGCCCACCTGGTCCGGGCCGAGATCCGCGGCGCGTTTCAACTCGCGCTCGGCTCCCTCCAGATTCCCCTGACGACGATAGGCCAGGGCCAGCCAGTTGTGATGCATGAAGGAGCCTTCCTCGTTGTGGATGGCGGCCTCCAGATCGGGAACGAGACTAGGAAGCTCCTCCCGGCGATCGGAGAATAAGAAAAACTCCTCCATGGCCGGCAGTGAAAGCGGATCCCGCAGGAGGGCCTGACGGAAGGCTTTTTCGGCCTCGCCGGGACGATTCAGGGCGGAGTATAGCATTCCCGTAGCGGTGTCCAGAAGCGGTTCCTCCAGCCCCGAGTTACGCAATTCCTCGAAATAGATCAGTCCGTCCTCTTCCCTTCCGGATTTTTGAAATAGTTCCGCCATCCGAATCAGGATGGAAGGCTCTTGATACATTCGCCGGCCTACCATGCGCTGCAGCAGAGCCAAGGCCTGATCCGGCCTCCCCTTGCTCTCCTGGATACGCGATAGCCCCATAAGCGCGGAACCCGTGTCCGGATTCGATTCCAAAGCCTTCTTGAATTCGGCTTCGCCTCCGTCGAGATCTCCCTTCGCCGTCAGGACGGCAGCAAGATTGGCATGGTAGAGCGCCGTCGTGGCGGCATTGGATCGGTTGCTTCCGGGACTGCCCGGGGGCGTCGAAGGAGCGGGTCCCACGTACCCCAGGGAGCGAAGGGTCTCCACCAGGGCCTCGCTCCCCGCCGCCCCGGCGCCGGGACTCTCCATTCCAGCCGTGACCCGCAACGAGTCGCCGTAGGCGTCGTAGGAGGCGATGGGGGGCAAGGTGCGCCCTCCAAGAAAATCGGGGGAGAGTGCCTGCTCGAGGCTTTTCCCCGGCAGGTCCTCCGCGGGGGGTAATCCCAACAGGTCGAGTACGGTCGGCAGAATATCGTAGAGGCTTGAGGTACGCATCGGCCCAGGCTTCACGTGGGCGCCCCAGAGCAGGAGGATTCCGAAGGGAGCGTGCCAGAGCCCGGGCTGTCCCGAGATGAAGGGAGGGATGTTCTCCGGGCGGTCGGAGCCTGCAGCGAACCCATGATCGCTCAGGACAATCACCGTGCTGTCGGGCGAGATGGCCCGGAGGATTTCTCCCAGCATTCGATCCTGGAGTCGATAGAAGCCTGCGACCGCTCCCGAATATCGGTTAAATCTGTCCTTGGCGATGTTGGGCATCCGGGGGGGCGCCAGATGGGCAAAGCGGTGGTTGACCTCGTCGATTCCCTGAAAATAGACGGCGAACAAGTCGGGCTGTTGGCGGTTCAGCAAGTCGAGCGCGATGGCCTGGTAGTTCTTGGTGCTCGCCACGATTCGAATCAGAGTCGCGAGCGATTCCAAATCCTCCCCTTTCTCTCCCCGACGGGACTCCGGCCTCTTGGCGGCGGCGAGCTCCGCGGAAGTGACATGCACCATCGGTGAAAGATCGCCGAGGGTGATGTCCTGCTCCCCTACCAGCTTTTCCTTAATCTCCTTGAAATAGCCTTCAGGAAAAGTCTCTCCTCCCGCTGTCTCGCCGCCTTCGACGAAATTGAAAAGCGAATAGGAGACGCGATCCGAGACCATGATTCCGCGAATCGACTCAGCCGGCCAGGTGGCCCACCATGCCACAAATTCGGAGGTGAGCCCCGCGTCCGACGCGATGTTCCAGAGCGCCTTTACTTTTCGGAAATCGCTGGAGATTGGCTGCAGCTGGCCGGTCCTGGGATCCAGGACGAGGAAGTCGTTGATTCCATGGGTATCGGGTGATTTCCCCGTGGCGACGGTCGTCCAGAGCAGGGGTGAAAGTGGAGGATTGTTCGTCCGGATCTTGCCGTAGGCACCTTCCCGGCGCAGGCGCGCGAGATTGGGTAGTTCTCCCCGCTCGATCATGGGCAGGGCGAAGTCCCAGTCGGCTCCGTCCAGCCCGATGAGGACCACCTTGGCCCCGGTGGGCCGGTGGAGGGACGAGAGGTGTTTGGCGCTGAACGAAGCAAGGATTTCCGGTGCTACGGTCCCGGGGCCCACCTTCAAGCTTCCGGGTACGAATCCCCACCGCTTCAGCGCCGACTCCACCGGCGCCTGCAGCGAGGACGGGAGCGATTCCCGCAACAGCTGGTACGCGGCCGACCTGCGAGCCATCAAGCGCAGGGACTCTTCCGTCTGCTTCCGGATCCATTCCGGCACGGTCATCGATTTTTCTTGCTGGTGCACCTTCAGGACGATCTCCTCGTCCAGACGGACCCGGAGGCTGAAAGGCACCAGAACTTCGATGCCGTCGCGAGATCGAACCCGAGTAGTTCCCTTCAGATCCAGGGGGCCTGTCGAATAAATGGAGATGCTCTCCCAGAGAGGGATTCGCCAATGGATTCCCGGGCGCAAAACTTGGGGGTAGGAGCGCCCGACCCGGTTCTGGAGCACCGCGATGCTGTCGGCTGGAACCCACCGAATCAGCAGGGCAAAGGACGCTCCGAGTGTCAGCAACGCCAGGGAGAGCTTGCGGGCGGGAACGCTGGTCATGCGAGGGATTTTTGGAGGCGTCTAAGACTCTGAGAGCGATGCGAGTGGCAAATCGCTGCAGCGAGAGCGTCCGCAGCGTCCCCCGAAGGGGGCGCGGCAGTGTGACCGAGCAGTAGAGCGACCATCCGGGCCACCTGTTCCTTCTCGGCATTCCCGGTTCCCGCCACCGCGAGCTTGATTTCCCGGGGCGCATACTCGAAAACGGGAAGGCCCGCGCGGACTGCCGGAAGCAGTGCCGCTGCCCGCGCTTGCACCAGCTGCAGCATGCTCTTGACATTCCGATGATAAAAGGGGTTTTCGACGGCGATTTCGTCCGGAGCTAGCCGCTCGACGATGATGACGAATGCGTCGTAAATCTCGGACAGTCTCAGGAGGAAGGCGTGATCTCGGGCTGGTCGGATGATGCCGAATTCCAAATTATGAATCTTGCCGAATTTTTCCTCTACGACGCCATAGCCGGTCACGAACGATCCGGGATCAATCCCGAGAATGCGCAACGGGTTTCCTTTATCAGGAAGCCTGGCGGTCGAATTCCTCGTCTGCGATATCGAAATTCGCGTAGGCGTGCTGCACGTCCTCGTGATCCTCCAGCGCTTCCATCATGTTCAGCAAGCTCTTCACCTTGGAGCCCTCGACCCGAACTCGATTTTTCGGCACCATGGCGATCTCACCGGTCGCGATGGGCACGCCCCGCTTTTCGATGGCGTCCCTCACCGGTTGGTAGGCTTCCGGGGAGGTGAAAACCTCGAAACTCTCGCCGTCGTCACGAAGGTCCTCTCCGCCCGCCTCGAGGACCAACTCCATCAAATCGACTTCGGACAGATGACCCTTGTCGACCACCAAGTACCCCTTCTTCTCGAACATCCATCCGACGGAGTTCTGTTCTCCCAGGTTCCCACCATATTTGCCGAACAAATGGCGGATTTCGGGCAGGGTACGGTTCTTATTGTCGGTCATGGCCTGCACGTAGATAGCCACTCCCCCGGGTCCGTATCCTTCGTAGGTGACTTCCTCTATCTGTTGTCCAGGGAGCTCCCCCGTACCTTTCTGGATGGCCCGCTTGATGTTGTCCGAGGGCATGTTCGCCGCCCGTGCTATGTCGACGGCACCTCTAAGGCGGGGGTTTCCATTTGGATCACCTCCGCCGATACGGGCGGCCACGGTGATTTCCTTGATGAGTCGGGTGAATAACCGCCCTCGCTTGGCGTCCACCGCCCCCTTGGTGTGCCGGATCTTGTGCCATTTGGAATGACCGGACATGACCGCCTCCCGCCCACGTTTTGGTTTTTATGATACCACACCCGCTGCGGTTGCCACGCCGCCGACGGGTCCGGTCCTAAAAAAAATTGGGCCCGCATGGTTTTCATGCGGGCCCCGATTAACTTCCCGGCAACGACCTACTCTTCCACACAGTCGCCCGTGCAGTACCATCGGCGCTGGAGGGCTTAACTTCCGTGTTCGGAATGGGAACGGGTGTGACCCCTCCGCTAGGATC
>JAKEFJ010000152.1 GCA_022616665.1 Acidobacteriota bacterium | reverse complement strand
AGGCGGGGAGAGCATCGCAGCGCGCCCAGGCCGGGGGTGTCGTCCGGGCAAGGATTCAAGGCGTCCGGAGATGCAGCATTCGGGATGAGGACGTGATCAAGTTGGTTACCCTTCGCGGCCGAGTTGCCTCAGGCAAGGACTCGTGAGCCCGAGGACGATCCCGGGCCGCCGGGTGGGAGCGCGGTCTAACAAGCCGATCCTCCGCGCCGGTCGTGAGAATCGCCAGCTCGCGGCGCGCTCGGCCGTCCACGTCGGTCCAAGGATTGAACATCGGGCGGGGACCTGTCAAGCGAGAAGATGCTCTGGGCGAGCGGGAGGAACCGCGAGCACGTGCCGGCGGCTGAGCGGCGCCGCCGACAATGCGGCCGCCAAGGTGGCTCCCCCTCCTCGCCTGACCGAATCATGTGGAGAGTGGGGTGGCGGCGCCGCGGCGGATGACGCATGCGACGTGGCGTCGCCGTGGACGCAGCCGACGGCTCATCGGCACGACGAGAGGGCGACACCGGAGTGAGATGGGCCTTCGGGATGGACAGGGGCAGACCCCCGAGCTATCCTGCAGGACGCCCAGCAACGGTGCGACAGACCGAGGTGCCAGCCACGAATTCGCGCAGGCAGAGCTCCCACGAGTCTTCCGAACCGTGAACATCCTGGGTGTCTCTGCCTTCTACCATGACAGCGCCGCGTGCCTCGTGCGGGACGGGACCCTGGTGGCCGCCGCCCAGGAGGAGCGGTTCACTCGCAAGAAGCATGAGTCCGGCTTCCCGATCCAGGCCATCCGGTTCTGCCTGAGCGAGGCGGGGATCGAGGCCGAGGACCTGGACTTCATCGGCTTCTACGAGAAGCCCCTCCTCAAGTTCGACCGCCTCCTGGAGACGTACCTGGCCTTCGCGCCCGCCGGTTTCCGCTCGTTCCGTCGGGCGCTGCCGCTCTGGCTCGGCAAGAAGCTCTGGCTGCCTCGCGAGCTGGATCGGGGGTTGGGTCTCCGCAAGCGGCGATACGTGTTTCCGGAGCACCACGAGTCCCATGCCGCCAGCGCCTTCTTTCCCTCGCCCTTCGACGAGGCGGCCATCATCACCCTGGACGGGGTGGGAGAGTGGTCCACCGCCACCTGGGGCCGCGGAGAGGGCAACCGGATCGACATCCGCCAGGAAATCCGGTTTCCGCACTCGTTGGGGCTTCTCTACTCCGCCTTCACCTACTACACCGGGTTCGAGGTGAACAGCGGCGAGTACAAGCTGATGGGACTGGCTCCCTATGGCGAGCCCCGCTTCCGCGACCGAATCCTGGCGCATCTCGTCGACGTGAAGGCGGATGGCTCCTTCTGGATGAATCTGTCGTACTTCAACTACTGCCAGGGTCTGACGATGACGTCGGCGAAGTTCGATCGGCTCTTCGGGGGGCCGCCACGAAAGGCGGACGAGCCGATCACCCAGCGGGAGATGGATCTGGCGGCGTCCATCCAGGTGGTCACCGAGGAGATCGTCCTGAAGATCGCCCGGCACGTCCGGGCGGAGACCGGCAGCCGGAATCTCTGCCTCGCGGGCGGCGTCGCGCTGAATTGCGTGGCCAACGGTCGCATCCTGCGGGAAGGAGTGTTCGACGACGTCTGGATTCAGCCCGCGGCGGGCGATGCCGGGGGAGCGCTGGGGACGGCCCTGCTGATCTGGCACCAGCTGCTGGGACAGCCCAGAGAGGCGAAGGGCGGGGACCGGCAGCACGGGTCACTTCTCGGACCCGCCTACTCGCCCGAATCGATCCGGCGCTTTCTGGATGGAGTGGGCGCCGCCTATCAGCACTTGCCCGAGGACGAGCTGCTGGACCGAGTCTCGGCGGAGATGGCCAGGGGCCGTGTCGTGGGATGGTTTCAGGGGCGCATGGAGTACGGTCCCCGGGCTCTCGGCTGCCGCAGCATCCTCGGGGACGCGCGGAACCAGACCATGCAGACCGTGATGAACCTGAAGGTGAAATTCCGGGAGTCTTTCCGGCCGTTTGCGCCCTGCGTCCTGCGGGAGCAGGTCGACCGGTACTTCGAGATGCGGCCTAACGAGGACAGTCCCTACATGCTGCTGGTGGCCCCGGTCCGGTCGGATCGGAGGTCCCCCTTGACCCCCGAGCAGGGAGCTCTCTCCGGCATCGACCGCCTGAAGGTGCTGCGGTCCGAGATCCCGGCGGCGACGCACGTGGACTATTCGGCCCGGGTGCAGACGGTGGACCGGGACCGCCACGGACGATTTCGGCGACTGATGGAGCGATTCGAGCGGCGAACGGGATGTCCGGTGATCGTGAACACCAGCTTCAACCTGAGCTGGGAGCCCATCGTCAACCGGCCCGAGGAGGCCTATCGCACCTTCATGTCGTCCGACATCGACGTGCTGGTGCTCGAAGATGCGATGCTGTGCAAGGATGTCCAGCCGGCCAACCTGCAGGCGCGCCGCGACGGGGTCCCCGGGCGGGCGGGCGATCCCGCCCTGTTCGACAGCTGGTGCTGCCCCGCCTGCCGCGCGCCCTTGCGGGTGGAGGAGCCTGCGGCCCGGTGCGAGGGGTGCGGGAAGGTGT
>JAKEFJ010000151.1 GCA_022616665.1 Acidobacteriota bacterium | reverse complement strand
GCGCCTGTACGGCCTGGAGCGCGCTATGTACGGGGAGCTTCTGGAGCTGCCGCACGGTGTGTTCGGCCTCGCGCTCAACCTGGAGGAGGACAGCGTCGGCGCGGTTCTTCTGGGAGAGACCAGCAAGATCAAGGAAGGGGACCAGGCACGCCGCACCGGAAAGCTCATGCAGATACCGGTGGGGGACGCCATGACCGGACGCGTCGTCAACGCGCTGGGCCAGCCTCTCGACGGGAAGGGTCCCATCGCCACCAAGGAGAGCATGCCCATCGAGCGGCTCGCCCCGGGGGTTGTGGATCGCCGACCGGTGAAGGAGCCGCTGCAGACAGGCATCAAAGCGATTGATGCGATGATCCCCATCGGCCGCGGGCAGCGCGAGCTGATCATCGGTGATCGACAGACCGGAAAGACCGCGGTGGCCCTCGACACCATCATCAATCAGAAGGGCACCGGCGTCATCTGCATCTACGTGGCCATCGGGCAGAAGAAATCTACGGTCGCGCAGGTGGTCCGGACGCTGGAGGAGTACGGCGCCATGGACCACAGCATCATCGTCTCTGCCTCCGCCTCGGAGCCGGCCACGATGCAATATGTGGCCCCGTATGCCGGCTGCACGCTGGGCGAGTATTTCCGCGACCGGGGCAAGCACGCCCTGGTGATCTACGACGATTTCTCCAAGCACGCGGCGGCGTATCGCGAAATCTCGCTGCTGCTGCGCCGACCCCCGGGCCGCGAGGCCTTCCCGGGCGATGTCTTCTACCTGCACTCGCGCCTGCTGGAGCGGGCTGCGAAGCTCAACGACAAGCTGGGCGGCGGCTCGCTCACCGCGCTGCCGATCATCGAGACCCAGGCGGGGGACATCTCGGCCTACATCCCCACCAACGTCATTTCCATCACCGACGGGCAGATATTCCTGGAGGCGGATCTCTTCTATTCGGGCGTGCGGCCCGCGATCAACGTGGGATTGTCGGTATCCCGGGTCGGCGGCAACGCCCAGATCAAGGCGATGAAACAGATTGCCGGAACCCTCCGGCTGGATCTGGCCCAGTATCGTGAGCTCGCGGCCTTCGCCCAGTTCGGCAGCGATCTGGACAAGGCCACCCGGGACCAGCTGGCCCGGGGAGGGCGACTGGTGGAGATTCTGAAGCAGGGACAATACCAGCCGATTCCCGTGGAAAAGCAGCTCCTCATCATCTTCGCCGCGGTGAACGGCTACCTGGACGGATTCGACATCTCCCAGGGGGGCGAGTTCGAGAAGGGTCTCTATCAGTACATGGACACCGCCGGGGCCGCCACCCAGCGCAAGATCATGGAGAAAAAGGCCCTGGACGACGAGATCAAGACGGAGCTGAAGTCACTCCTCGAACAATATCGCGACGCCTTCGCCGCCCGCAGTGCGGTGGCCGTCGCCGGTTGAGATAGAGCGAAGGGAACATGCCCAACCTCCGAGACATCCGGACGCGAATCCGGAGCATCAAGAACACCCAGCAGCTCACCTACACCATGAAGCTGGTGTCGGCCACCAAGCTGCGACGGGCCCAGGAGCAGATCCTGGCGGCACGCCCGTACGCCCGGCGCATGCTTGAGGTCCTCAACAGCCTGGCCACTCGGGCCCACCCGGAGAGCCACCCCCTGCTGGCACGGCGCGAGGCGGGAAACGCGGAGCTCGTGGTGATCACCGCGGATCGCGGCTTGTGCGGCGGATTCAATGCGAACATTCTCAAGGCGACCCTTGCGGAGATCCGGCGGAGGGAGGGCACCGACCTGGCGGTGACCGCCGTCGGAAAAAAGGCCAGGGACTTCTTCCGTCGCCGGGGGGTCACGATGCGCCGTGAGATGGTGGACGTGTTTCGCAAAGTCTCTTACGCCCACGCGGCGGACTTGGCGCAGGACCTCATGCGGCGCTATGTCTCGGGCGAACGGGACGCCATCTACCTCGTCTACAATGAATTCAAGTCCGCCATCCAGCAGCGCATCACGGTGGAGAAGCTCCTCCCCATCGAAAAGCTTCCCGAAGAGGGAAAGCTGCTCCCGGTGGACTACCTCTACGAGCCGACGCAGCAGGAGATTTTCGAGCAGTTGCTTCCGAAACACGTCGAGGTGCAGGTATTCCGGGCGCTGCTGGAATCGGCGGCCGCGGAGCACGGCGCCCGGATGTCCGCCATGGACTCAGCCACACGTAACGCCGCTGATCTCATCGACAGCCTCACTCTGAACATGAACAAGGTCCGCCAGGCCGGGATCACCAAGGAGATCCTGGAAGTCGTATCCGGCGCGGCGGCGCTGGAATGATCCCGGGAGACCCATGGAGAAACCGAGCATGAGCAAGGGAAAAGTCGTTCGCATCATCGGGCCGGTCATCGACGCAGAATTTCCCGAGGACCATCTTCCGGCCATCCTGAACGCCGTACAAATCCAGGGAAAATCGGGTCCGGATGCTCCGGAGATCGACATCACCGCCGAGGTGGCCCAGCACCTGGGCGAAAACCGCGTCCGCTGCGTGGCGATGGAGCCTACGGAGGGTATGGTCCGAGGCATGGATGCCGTCGATACGGGCGGACCCATTGCGGTGCCCGTCGGTCGGGAGACCCTGGGCCGGGTCATGAACGTGGTGGGGAAGCCGGTGGATGAGAGGGGCCCCATCGCCTCGACCGAGAAGTGGCCGATTCACCGGGAGCCCCCGAGCTTCGAAGAGCAAGCGACCGGCATCGCCATGTTCGAAACCGGGATCAAGGTCATCGATCTCCTGGAACCGTACATGAAGGGAGGCAAGACCGGTCTATTCGGAGGCGCCGGCGTAGGGAAGACCGTGCTGATCATGGAGCTGATCAACAACGTGGCCATGAAGCACGGTGGCTTTTCGGTGTTCGCCGGAGTCGGGGAGCGCACCCGCGAAGGGAACGACTTGTGGCTGGAGTTCCAGGAATCGGGCGTCATCGTTCCTGGGAGTCCGGAGAAATCCAAAGCGTCTCTCATCTACGGTCAGATGACCGAGCCTCCGGGGGCGCGGCTGCGGGTCGGCCTCACGGGGCTCACCGTGGCGGAGTATTTCCGGGACAAGGAAGGTCAGGACGTGCTGCTGTTCATCGACAACATTTTCCGTTTCACGCAGGCCGGCTCGGAAGTGTCGGCGTTGCTGGGCCGCATGCCTTCGGCGGTAGGCTATCAACCCACTCTCGCGACCGAGATGGGAGAGCTCCAGGAGCGGATCACCTCCACGACGAAGGGATCCATCACCTCCGTGCAGGCGATCTACGTGCCCGCCGACGACTACACCGATCCGGCGCCGGCCACCACATTCGCCCATCTGGACGCCTCCACTAACCTGTCCCGGAAGATCTCCGAGCTGGGCATCTATCCGGCGGTCGATCCCCTGGCCTCCACTTCCCGCATCCTGGATCCGCGAATCCTGGGGGACGACCACTACAACACCGCCCGATCCGTCCAGTCGGTGCTGCAGCGCTACAAGGAGCTGCAGGACATCATCGCAATCCTGGGAATCGACGAGCTCTCCGAGGATGACAAGATCACCGTGGCCCGGGCCCGCAAGATTCAGAAGTTCCTCTCACAGCCCTTTTTCGTGGCGGAGCAATTCACCGGAATCCCGGGCAAGTACGTGCCGATCGCCGAGAGCATCCGCGGGTTCAAGGAAATCGTCGCAGGCAAGCACGACGAGGTCCCCGAGCAGGCGTTCTACCTGGTCGGCACCATCGACGAGGTCCTGGAGCGCGCCGAGAAGATGAAGTCCGCGGCCTAGGAGGAGAGCCTTGCTCCCGGAAAAGATTCAGCTGGACATCGTCACTCCGGAACGGGCGGTCCTCAGCGAGGCCGTGGACGAGCTGATCCTCCCGGGCACGGAAGGATACCTCGGCGTGCGTCCCGGCCACGCGCCGTTGCTAACCACCCTCAAGTTGGGGTCGATCATGATCCGCAAGGGAAACGATCGGCAGTACCTGGCGGTGTCCTGGGGTTTCGTCGAGGTGCTTCCTGAGCAAGTCTCCATTCTCGCCGAAACAGCGGAACGGGCGGAGGAGATCGACGTGGATCGCGCGGTCCGCGCCAAGGAACGGGCCGAACAACGTCTGAAGAGCCCCGATCCCGACGTGGATTTCCAAAGGGCGCAGGTGGCGCTGGAGAAGGCACTCATCCGAATCCAGGTGGCCTCCAGAGCCGGCGCGGCATCACGGGGAGAGATCTGACGCGACTCGAGGGCCGGATCCTTCGGGCCTCCCTTGCCGAGGCGGCACTCGTTCTTCTCGCGGCCTGCTCTACGCAGCGGGAAGTGAGCGTGGGTGCGGTTCTGTCCCTGAGCGGGGAGGGCTCCTACTATGGGCTGGCCATCCGCCAAGGCATGGATCTAGCCGCAGGCGAAGTGAACCGATCGGGCGGCATCGGCGGAATCCCCCTGAAAATCCTGTATCGAGACAGCGCCAGTTCTCCCGAGCAGGCGGCGCTTGCAGCCATCCAGCTTTATGACCGGCAGGACGTCCCGATGATCCTGGGAGCCGTCCTCAGCTCCGAGACGCTCCGAATCGCCCCCTTGGCGGAGCAGCGACACAAGATCCTTCTCAGCCCCGCCAGCTCCAGCCCCGAGATCACCCGGGCGGGGAAGTTCATTTTTCGAGTCTATCCTTCCGACACGCTGGAAGGGGCCTACATGGCCCAGCTGGCGGCCGACGAGCTGCACCTAAAGCGGATTCTGGTGCTGGCTATCGACAATGCCTTCGGGCGGGGGCTCGCCAGCGTCTTCAGTAAGGCTTTCCACAGCGCCACCCCGGTGGAGGTGCAATCGTATCCCGCCCACGGGACGGATTTCGCCGCCCTGGCCGAGCAGGCGCGCGAGTGGGGGCCGGACGGGATTTATCTGGCCGGGTATTACAACGACATGGCCCAGGCGTTGAAGGAAATCCGCCGTTTGGATCCAAACGTGACCATTCTCAGCACTTCCAGCTTCGGAAATCCCAAGACGCTGGAAGCGGCCGGGGAGGCGGCGGAGGGCGTCATTTTTCCCGCCATCGTGTTCAATCCCGAAAGCGATGATCCCACGGTGGCTCGATTCGTGAAGGCCTTCCGGAACCGCTATGGCAGCGATCCCGATCTCTGGGCGGCCCACGGCTATGATGCGGTGCTCATCGCCGCGGAGGCGATGCGCAATGCCAGCGGCGCCGCGCCGGAGAGAATCGCCCAGGCGCTGTTGAGCATACGGGATTTCCCCGGCGCCTCCGGTTCTCTCGGCTTCGATACGGAGGGAGACGTGGTCCAGTACCCCCGAGCCTACATTGTCGAGGAGGGGCACTTCATACTCTATCGCGATTACCTGGAGCAGCGACGGAGGCAGGGGGAGGCCCCCTCCAAGGTCAGGCCATGAGTCACTTCTCGACCGCATCGGAGAGCTCGACGGGTCGGGCAGCGCCCGGCGCGGGTCTGGAATTGTCCATCATCATTCCGGCGTACAACGAAGAGGCGCGAATCGCCCCGACGCTGCAGGCCATCGCCGCGTTCCTCCATTCCTCCCGGATTCCCGCGGAAGTGCTGGTGGTGGATGATGGGAGCAACGACGGCACCGCCCGCTGCGTCGAGGACATGGCGAAATCAGTTCCCCTGCTTCGATTGATCCACAACCCGGGAAACCGGGGGAAGGGATACAGCATCCGCCACGGGTTCGCCGAGAGCCGGGGCCGCCGGGTCCTCTTGACCGATGCCGATCTATCCACTCCCATCGAGGAAATTCACAAGTTGCTGCCATTCCTGGTCGACAAGGGCTTCGGCGGCGCCATCGGCTCCCGGGCGGTGGATAGCTCCACGGTGGAGGTCCCTCAAGGGTGGCTTCGGCGAACCATGGGAAAGACCTTCAACCTTCTGGTGCGGATGCTCACGGGGCTGCCGTTTCGGGACACCCAGTGCGGGTTCAAGCTCCTGGATCGGGAAGCTTTTCTTCCCATCTTCCGGGTGGCTCGGGTGGACCGTTTCTCTTACGACGTGGAGATTCTCATGCTGGCCGTGCGTCGGGGGATCGGCATCGCCGAGATTCCCGTGATCTGGAGAAACTCGCCCCAGTCGAAGGTGAATTTCGCAAGCGACAGTCTTCAAATGCTCGGGGACATCCTCCGGATGGCGATTCGGGAAAGGACCGGCGGATACCGGGAGTCGCCGTGAGAAATCCGACAAGAAAAATCGTGACCCGAGCCGCCCTGGCGGCGGTCTCCCGGCGGATGGCCCGGGAAGGCGAGCGTCTGGTTTTCACCAACGGCTGCTTCGACTTGATGCACCTGGGCCACGTCAGGCTATTGAGTCGCGCTCGTCGCCTGGGAGACGCCCTGGCGGTGGGCTTGAACAGCGACACCTCGGTGAGAAAGCTCAAGGGGCCAGGGCGCCCCATTCTGAAGCAGAAGGAGAGGGCGGAGATCCTGGCGGCCCTGGAATGCGTCGACTTCGTGGTGGTCTTTTCAGAGCCGACCCCACAGCAGATCATTCGCGCGGTGAGGCCGAAGGTCTTAGTGAAGGGGGGGGATTGGAGTCCGTCCCGCATCGTGGGAAGAGCCACGGTGGAGGCGGACGGGGGAGAAGTGCGCGTCATTCCCCTCCAGAAAGGCTTCTCCACGACCGCCATCCTGCGAAGAATCCTCTCGAGGCGCGGGCGGTGATTTCCTCCATCACCTCGCTTCTGGCCGCCGCGGGGGCCAGAGCGGGGCTCTCACGGCTCTCCGATTCGTTGAGGGCTCAACGCCAAGTGGCGCTGAGCGGGCTGAGCGGCTCGGCGCGGGCCCTGCATCTGCTGCTCCTGCAGCGCTCCCTGGGTCGGTCCGTCCTCCTGGTCACCGCCGCCGATCCCGACACCGAGAGGTGGGAGCGGGATTTGCGCACCTGGAAGAGCTGGCTCGGCGCCGACTCTCCTGCCGTGGACGTCCTTCCCTCCCTGGATGCGGATCCCTACCAGGGTCTCTCGCCACACCTTCAGGTGAGCTGCGATCGGGTCGTAGCCCTCAATCATCTGCTGTCCGATCGTCCGGCCGTCATCCTCGTCCCCTCCCGCTCCCTCTTCTACCGGGTGCCATCACCCGAGCGCTTCGCCGCCTCACGCCTTCCCCTGCGAGCCGGCGACTCTCTCAGCCCGGACCGCCTGTGCGGCTTGCTGATCCCCGCGGGCTATACCCGGGTGGAGCATGTGACCTCCCCGGGTGAGTTCGCCCGGCGCGGGGGCGTGGTGGATCTCTTCCTGCCCCAGGGAGAGGTGCCGGTGCGGCTCGAGTTCTACGGGGAGCAAGTGGAGACTCTGCGCACCTTCAACCCGGACACCCAGCGCTCCATGGAAACCCTAGACCTCATGGAGATTCTTCCCGTGCGGGAAATCCCGCTGGAGCAGGCGCCGCTGAACTCGCTGACCCACGCGTTGAGCTCCCGGTCGGACGGGGTGGGGACGGAGCGCCGGCAAGCGCTCCTGGAGGAATTGCGCGGGGAGGGCGGCTTTCCGGGCATCGAGGCGTTTGCCACGCTCCTGGACCCCGGGGCCGTGGGAATTCCGGACTTCGCTTCAAACGCGGTGCTGGCGGTGGAAGAGCCGGAGAGTGTCATCAAGGAGGTGATCAAGACCTGGGAAGAGATCCACGCCTCGTACGAATTCTCCGAAGCCTTCGGGCTGCCGACCCCGGAGGAGGTCTTTCTCCCGAAGGCCCAGCTGGAGAGCGCCCTGCGCCGTGCGCCCCTGCACCTCTCGGAGCTTCCCCTGGGCTCCCGGGAAGAGGAGTTGCGGGTCCCGTGCCGACCTGCCCGGAGCTATGTGGAGCGCCTCGGAGATCTCTCGACGGATCTTTCGGCAGCGGCGGCCCAGGGGTGGAAGACGCTCATCGCCGTGGGCAGCCACGGCCGGATGGAGCGCCTCTCGGAGATACTGCGCGACCTGGGGACGCCTGCCACGCTCTGGGAGGATCCGGCAGCATCGCCGCCGTTCGCCGCGTCCCGCCTCATCCTGCCGGGCAGCCTCGAGGCGGGTTTCACCCTTCCCGAAGCCGGGCTGCTCGTCGTGGCGGAGCAGGAGATTTTCGGCGAGATCCATGAAAAGGAAACGCGCCGTCGGCGGCTGGGAGTCTTCTCTCCCGATTTCCGCGATCTCAAGGTGGGGGATCTGGTGGTGCATGCGGACCATGGCCTTGCCCGCTATGCCGGGGTGGTTCGCCTGGATCAAAATGCCCGGAGCTCGGATTTCATGGAGCTCCACTTCGAGGGGAAAGACCGGCTCTACGTTCCGGTGGAGCGCCTGGACCTGGTGCAGCGCTACAGCGGGTCAGGCGAGAGGCGCCCGAAGCTGGACCGCCTGGGCGGAGTCACCTGGGAGCGGACCAAGCGGAAGGTGCGCCGGGCCATGCAGGACATGGCGGAGGAGCTGCTGCAGCTCTACGCGGCGAGGAAAGCCGCTCCCGGACACGCCTTCGGTCCGGACACCCCCTGGCAGCGGGAATTCGAGGATGCCTTCCCATTCGAGGAGACGGAAGACCAGCAGCGGGCCATCCGTGAAGTCAAATCCGACATGGAGTCCTCGCTTCCGATGGATCGCCTCATCTGCGGCGACGTGGGCTTCGGGAAAACCGAGGTGGCGCTGCGCGCGGCCTTCAAGGCGGTCATGGAGGGAAAGCAGGTGGCGGTGCTGGTCCCCACCACCGTGCTGGCGACCCAGCACCTGAACACTTTCCGGGAGCGCTTCGCCGGATTCCCGGCCCGGGTGGAAATGCTCAGCCGCTTCCGCACCCCCCTGGAGCAGAAAGCGGTCACGAAGGATCTGGAGGCGGGGAAGGTGGATGTCCTCCTCGGCACCCATCGCCTGCTGTCTAAGGACGTGAAGTTCAAGGAGCTGGGGCTTCTGGTTGTGGATGAGGAGCAGCGCTTCGGCGTGGCCGCCAAGGAGAAGATCAAGCAGTTCAAGAAGAACGTGGACGTCCTCGCCATGAGCGCCACTCCCATTCCCCGCACCTTGCAGCTTTCCCTGGCGGGGATCCGGGATCTCTCCGTGATCGAGACCCCGCCCAAGAATCGTCTGGCCATCCAGACCCACATCATTCCGTTTCGCGCCGGCGTGATCGCCACCTCGCTGCGGAACGAGATCAAAAGGGGAGGCCAGGCCTATTTCGTCCACAACCGGGTGGAGAGCATCGCCTCCATGGCGGCGCTGCTGCGAAAGCTGGCGCCCGAGGCTCGAATCGCCGTGGCCCACGGGCAGATGGGGGAGAGGGATCTGGAGAAGACCATGCTTTCCTTTCTGCGGGGAGAGCAGGACGTCCTCCTTTCCACCACGATCATCGAGAACGGCCTGGATATCCCGCGTGTGAACACCATTTTGGTGAATCGGGCGGACCGATTCGGTCTCTCCCAGCTCTACCAGCTCCGCGGTCGGGTGGGACGCTCGGATCGACGGGCCTACGCCTATTTCCTGGTTCCCCCGAGAACGGCCCTGACGCCGGTGGCCCGCAAGCGGCTCAAGGCGCTGCAGGAATTCAGCGAGCTGGGCTCCGGTTTTCGCATTGCGGCCATGGATCTGGAGATCCGGGGCGCCGGAAACTTCCTGGGGGCGGAGCAGCACGGCCACATCGCCGCCGTGGGATTCGAAACCTACACGCGGCTGTTGGAGCGCACGGTGCAGGAGCTCAAAGGCGAAAGTCTGTTGCCGGAGGTCCGCACAACCTTGAATCTGCGGATCGACGTGCGGATTCCGGACGAGTATCTTCCCGATTTCAACCAGCGCCTCTCGCTTTACAAGGCCATCTCTTCTGCCCAGGACCGGGACGAGCTGGAGCGAATCCAAAGCGAGACGCGGGACAAGTTCGGCAAGATTCCGTCCCAGGGTGAGCGCCTGTTCGCTCTCGCCTCCCTCAAGCTGCTGGCGGAAAAACTGCGCGTGGCTTCCGTGGATTTTGCGGCCGAGAAGGTCTCCATCCGATTCGCCGCGGACTCGCCGATCGCGCCTGAGAAGCTCATCTCAGCGGTGTCCCGCTTGAAGGGCGCCAGCCTCTCTCCGGAAGGCGTGTTGCGCATTCCCGTCGGATCGAGGGAGGAGGTCCGCGTGGAGGCGGTCCGGGAAGTATTGAAAGGTCTTTTTTGATGTGCTAGAGTCGCCATCAAACGGCGCCCTCCTTGGGCACTCGCCGTCGCCGGGAAATCATAGGACCCTCGGGATCTTATCCAGATGAAATCCAGGTTCTTTCAGCACGGGATGGCTCTGCTTCTGGGCGCAGCGCTTGCGCTCTCAGCCGGAAACTGGGGCTGCGCACCGGGCGCCAAGGCCGCGCCGGCGGTGCGTATCAACGAGGAGGAGATTCCTTACTCGGAATTCGAGGACTACCTCCAGGCGAGCCTCGGTGAAGAGGCCCCCCCCGCCCAGGATGGTGCGACGCGAAGTCGCCTCCTCGATCAATTCATCGGGGAGCGGTTGCTGCTCCAGCGGGCGAACGTGGAGCGGCTCCGGGTAGGGGACGACCAGGTGGAGTCGTACCTGGCCGGCCTCGGCGGCGGCCCTGGCCAGAAAGCGGGAAAGGAGGATGTTTCGATGAAGGAGCAGGTGCGGCGCAACCTCCTCATCCAGGAATACAAGGATCGGGTGCTTCTCAAGGACGTCAAGGTGAGTCCTGAGGAAGTGGAGGCCTACTTCCGGGAGCACCCCGAAGAGTTCCAGCAATCTCGCGTGGTGGTGCTCCGCCAGATCCTGATGGAGGATCCGGAGGCCGCAAGGCGACTGGCGGCGGAGATCAAGGAGGATCCTTCCCGGTTCCCCCTCCTGGCTCAGCAGAACTCCCTCTCCCCGGACAAGGGGGAGGCGCGGGGATTCGAGGAGTCGGAGCTTCCCGAGCCGGTGCGCGAGGCGATCCTTGCTCTCACGCCGGGACAGGTGAGCGACCTCGTGGCGGACGCGGACAAGGTTCGAATCTTCCAGCTGATGGATCGGCGAGAGGGGAAGAGCCAGAACCTGAAGGAGGTGGGTCACAGGATCGAGATCCTCCTACTGCAGCGCAAGGCGGAGGAGGCCCTCAAGCTGGCGCTGGAAGGAATCCGCCAGACTGCCACGATCCAGGTGCACCAGGAGAACTTGCCATTCTCCTACCATGGGGATTACGGCGGATGAGACGATCCCGGGAGGCACTTCGAGCGCCGGCTGCAGCGATTGCGCTGTTGGGCGTGTGCCTGGCCCCGATGGCGGCCCGGGCGGAGATTGTCGAGGAGATCGTGGCCAAAGTGAACAACTCGATGATCACCCGCACCCAGCTGCAGGAGCGCCTGTCGGTCTACGAGCAGCAGCTGAGGTCGAAGTATTCAGGCGACGAGCTGGACGCCAAGACCGAAGCCGCCCTCGATGGACTGCTGCGCAACATGATCACCGAGACACTGCTGGTGCAGCGCGCCGAGGTGCTGCTCGATCTGGACAAGGTGCGCAAGAACCTCCTGGACGATTTTAAGAAGCAGCAGAAGATCCAAAGCGACGAGGAGCTGGATCAGCTGCTCAAGGAGCAGAGCATGACCCGCCAGGAGCTTCTGGACACGCTGATGCGCCTTTCCATCCCGCACGAAATCATCAATTACGAAGTGCGCCGAAAAATCAGCGTCTCGGACAAGGACATTCAGGCCTACTACGACCAGCACCGGCAGGACTTCGTTCGGCCGGAGCGCGTGGTCTTCCGGGAAATCGTCCTCCTCTATGAAGAGGCCAACAAGGAAGAGGTCCAAGCCCGGGCCGAAGCGGTGCGGAGGGAACTCGATGCGGGCAAAGACTTCGGGGAGCTGGCAGCCGAGGTGTCGGAAGTGTCGAGCAAGGAGCGGGGGGGGCTGGTGGGGCCCTACACCAAGGGCGAGCTGAATTCTGCGATCGAGAGCCAGGTCTTCGCCCTGAAGCCCGGGGAGCTGGCCGGGCCCATCGAAACGGCTCGGGCTTTCCACATCATCCGCCTGGAGACCAAGGAAGGGGAGCAGGTCACCCCCCTCCCGGATGCCAAGGACACCATCACGGAGAAGATCCGGGATTCCCGCTTCAAGCAGAACCTTGCGGTCTATCTGGAAGCGCTCTGGAAGGAAAATTACATCTACGTGTATCCCAAGTATGGCAGCTCCGAGTGGAAGCCCATGGATACCCTGGAGACCGGTCCCGGAGAGGGACCCTGAGGTTGCGGAATGGGTGGCGAAGCCGGATTCTGCTGTGCTAGACTGCGACCACTGACGGTTTTTCCATCCGCTAGCACCACCCCCCGGGGAGAGAGGGCCTCCGCCGGTGCTTTCTCCACGAGATTTTTCTGAGCCTGGCTGCTTCCGGCCCGAACCGGCGGCTTCCGGAATTCGGCAGGACCGAAGGAGACCAAGGTGAAAGGGCATCATCCTAAGAGAGGTGAAGACATGATCCACCGCAAGCTGATCCGGCCAAACCTGTCCGACCTGAAGGAGAAGATGGCGGCGGGACCCTCGTCGCACCGGCCGCGGCCCAAGCAGGTCCCCCCTGAGCAGACCAACGCCGAGGCGTTCTACTACCTCAAGCAGATGAACGCCAAGACCCCCATGGTGGTGGTTCTCAACGACGGGGAGCAGCTGCAAGGCGTCATCGAGTGGTACGACAAGACCTGCATCAAGGTGAATCGCGACAACGCCCCCAATCTCCTGGTCAACAAGCATTGCATCAAGTACATGTACAAGGCCGACGAGACCTCCGGCACAGCCTCCGATTCCGAGCAGGAAGAGGGCTTCTAGACTCGTGAACCCCACCCTTGCGCTGACATGCGGGGATCCCGTGGGCATCGGCCCCGAGATCGCGGTCAAGTGCCTGGCAAATTTAGAGATTCTATCCACCTGCCGGCTTGTGGTGGTGGGCGACGCGGAACAGCTCCGGCAAACCGCCTCATCCCTGCGCCTCTCCCTACCGCAGAGCCTGCAGGTTTGGGATTCACGCTCGACCCTGGAGGGGGCGGGCCCATTTCTGGTCGATCTGGGAGCTTCCTTCGAACCGATCGCCCCGGGCATACCCAGCGCCGCCTCGGGGCAGTCGGCTATGGCCGCCATCAAGAAAGCGGTTTCCCTGGCCTGGGAGCGCAAGGTGGATGGGATCGTGACCGGGCCCATCAGCAAGAAAGCCCTCCACCTGGCGGGAGCGGGGGCCACGGGTCACACGGAGATTCTGGCGCGCCTCACCGACAGCCCGCAGGTCGGGATGATGTTCGTCACGCCCGCCTTCAAGGTCGTCGTGCTGAGTCACCACGTTTCGCTGCGTAACGCCCTCGATCTCATCACCCGGGATCGGCTTGCGGGGCTGATCCGCTTCGCCGCCTCGGAGCACCGGCGCCTGTTTCGGGAGGAGCCGCGGATGGGCGTGGCGGGCCTCAATCCCCACGCGGGAGAGGATTCGCTCTTCGGCGACGAAGAGGAAAAGGAAATCGCTCCGGCCATCGAGAGGTGCCGCGAGGAAGGGCTGGATGTGTGGGGCCCTTATCCGCCGGACACAATTTACCTGCGAGCCACCCGCAAGGAGTTCAATCTGGTGGTGGCGCTTTACCACGATCAGGCCACCATTCCGGTGAAGGCTTCAGCGTTCGGAAAATCTGCAGGGCTGACACTCGGCTTGCCGTTCCTGCGGACCACCGTGGATCACGGCACCGCTTTTGACATCGCGGGCCGCGGCACGGCGGACCCCTCCAGCCTCAAAGCCGCCATCGACCTCGCGGTCCATCTCACGGCGAACCGCTCCTCGGGGAGCTCGGGATCGCTTCGCCTCGGGCCATCCGACGGCAGTCTCGAGCCATCCTTCGAAGAATCAGAGCCCCTGCCCCCGGGCCAGCAGGAGTAGTCCCGCAACCGGAAAGAACCGGGTAGAAGCATGACTATCGGAAGGCGCTCTGGACTTCCGCGAGGAAGGTGGGGTGGATTGC
>JAKEFJ010000150.1 GCA_022616665.1 Acidobacteriota bacterium | reverse complement strand
TTAGCAGTTCAGGGGCCCGAGCGGTAACGGCCTCTCTACCGAATTGTCGTCAGTCGATCAGTGGTGGTTGTTGGGGGGCTCGTTCTTGGCGTTGAGGAGCTTGCGCTCCACCATGCCCAGGACGGTTAGGGTGAGGAAGATGAGGGTGGTGCCCAGCAGCGCCAGCAGCTGATAGCCTGAACCGATGAGCAGACCAATGGAGGCAACCACCCAGATGAGGGCGGCGGTGGTCAGGCCGGCGATCTGGCCACGCGACTGGATGATGGCGCCGGCCCCCAGAAACCCGATGCCGGTCACCACCTGAGCGGCCACCCGTCCCGGATCCCCTGGTCTCTCCCCGGCCCCGCCGCTCACCATCAAGGAAACCAGCATGAAATAGGTGGAGCCCATGCAGATCAGGATGTAGGTGCGAAAACCGGCCGCCTTGCGCTTCAGCTCGCGCTCGATGCCGATGATCCCGCCGCACAGGATGGCCATTCCCGATTTCAGGAGAAAGTCATTGAGCAGATGATGCTGGTCGGCCAGTTCCGGGACCACGGTCACTCCTTTTGCCATTATGCCAACCGCTAATCTAGGGCGCGGCCCCGGTTGCTGCAAGCTCACTCGGGCGGCAACTCCGGCGCAACGAAGGGCTGGGCGATTCCCCGGCGAGCCGCCTCGAGGGAGGTCGTCATCCTTCCTTCCAATCGCACCTCGCTCCTTTCGTGCAGGGACTCGGCCGTCCGGTAATGGAGCAGGGCCGCTTCGCGATGACCCGACTGATCCAGGATCTGTCCGGACCAGACATGGCTCCACGCAATCTCCATGAGCTGGGTGCGGTCCCCCATCCGGATCACTTTCTCGTACTCGGAGAGGGCCGCCGTCAGGTTTTTGCGAACGTGATACGCCTGTGCCAGCCAGAAATGAGCCTCCAGGTCGGTGCCGTTGAGAGCCACCGCTTCCGATAGGACCTTTTCAGCCTCGGCCTCGGATCCCGAGGTGAGCATTGTGCGGCCTCGAGC
This sequence comes from Acidobacteriota bacterium, assembly GCA_022616665.1. GTDB lineage: Bacteria > Acidobacteriota > Polarisedimenticolia > Gp22-AA2 > AA152 > AA152. The sequence goes on along the minus strand of JAKEFJ010000150.1, from coordinate 14,528 downwards.
CACGAGGTAGGGAACGGTCTCCTCCACCACCACTTTCTCCACCACCGAGGTGGGAAGCCCGGATCCTCGGGTCAGGGAGAGTTCTTCCTTCCAGTCCGACTCGGCCTCTCGAAGGCTCTTGCCGTAGATGCCCTCGAAGAGGATTAGGTTTTTTTCCTGCACGGCCGGATTCGGATCGTTGACCAGCTCGGCATAGGCCCGCCGAAACTTCTCCCAACCGTAGCTTTCCTGGAGGTAGTTGGTGAAGCAGGCCGCCTCCGGATAGGCAATCCGCGGGCGGGTGAGATCCTCGCCGAAGCTGGTGTAGTCCATGAGGACCGAGAGCGGGATGAGCGCGTTTTCCCTGAGGAAGGCGCGGCACCAGTCTCCCACGCTTGCCCGATACTTGCCCGCATTGTCGAAATCCTTCTCCCGGGACGTGGCCAGCCCCTCCGCCAGGAGGACGGGCGGAGTGCCGATTTGCCTGGCCACCAGGTGCACCAGCTCGTGCGACGGGTCGATCTTCCGCCGCGGCCCGTAGACCTCCACGATGGTGCGACCGTAGGTCCAGCCATCCGCCCGGTGACCGGTGAGCTTTCGGGCAGTTTCCGCATCAGGGTAGAAGAAGAAAACGGCCTTCCCCGACAACCTGACCTTGAAATCTTTCTGCAGCCTCTGCAAGATCTTTTCCCGCTGGGGAATGATTCGCTCCATATCCTTCTCGGCATCCGATCCGGGGAAATAGTAAAAAATGAAGGACTCGCTCTCTCGGACCTTGAAGGGGGGGTAAATGCGGCCCTCCCACTCCAGCCCCTGGGCGCCCAGATACGAGGGCTGGAGCAGGTATTCTCCCCGGTGGGGCGCTTGGAAGGGAAAGTCCTGACTTTGCCGGAAAAACTCTCCCTCCACTCCCCGAGCCTCCAACTCGACTCGGAGGTTGCCATGATCCGGCCTGACGAAATAGTCCACCGTGAATTCTCCCGAAAGCTCCGGCGGCAGGAGCAACGGATAGGTGACCTCCCAGATCACGCCCGAGGCCGAATCGGTGTAATAGGTCCTGACCTTGAGGACGAGGCTCTTGGCGATCAAACCGGCATTGTGATACTTGAGCCGCACGGAGTTCCTCCCCCAGGTGACGCGGCCGAACTGGGCGGGATCGATGCGGATTCCAGGTGCCGCCGTCTCGGCGTCGGCTGCCAAGGTCGACTGCGAGGCGGCGAGCGAAGGGAGGAGGAGGAAAGCGCAGGTGCAGATCGGAGCGAAGAAGCGTTTCACGGCAAAATTGTAGCACGCCCCCCTGCAACCTTCCCCGACGGCCGTGCCGGAGGGGAGCGCGCGCCACGCCCTCACGCACATCGACCCGCCGGGAGTTGCGGTTAAGGAGGCGAGGAAGGAACCTGATCCCTCCGCTGGGGGACCACGTCCAGGACGTAGGCCACGGGCAACTCCGGATTGCGCTGGGCGTCCCTGAGCATCGTCGCATCGGCCCAGGGGAATTGCTTGGCGATCTGGGAGAAGACCGGCAGGAAACGCCGCTGATTCTCCAGTACGAATTCTTGTCGCCCCTCGGCGCCGCGAATCCGGTTCCAATCGATCTTCGAGGGATCGCTCTGCAGGCTCACGAGCTGCCGCCGCGCAAAGGTGAGAAATTGAAGCGTCTCGGGCTCTTCGGTGTAGAACACAGTGACCGGATGATCCGGAGCGCGGCTGGCGGCGTAAAGACCCATGAGGGTCTGAGGCGCGGCGAAGTAGAACATCGCCTTGGGACTGCTCCCGGCCCGCAGGAAATACTGTTCGAATCCCATCGCCGCGGCTCCCGCCAGGAGCGCAGCCAACACCGAAACTCCCAGCCAGCGCGGAGAGGGCGCAAGTAGCCTGCGCCAGACCTCCTCCAGGAAAAGTCCCGCCAGGAGGCAAAGCAGAGGCAAATTTCCAATCAGGCGGGTCAGGCTCGGCCCCGCCAGGCCCACCGTCAGAACCGTGAGGCCGAAGAGGAACAGCACCAACCCTTCGGCTTCGGCGCGCTTGCGGATGAACCGCGCTCCCGCGAGCACGACACCCAGGGCCATCAGGGCCGCCGACACGAGACTCTCCGGCGTTCGTCCCACCGCCGCATAGACCAGACTCACGCCGTCGCTGAAGAACCAACGCGACTGCATCACCCCGAAGCGGGCAGGATAGTAAACCGGCATCACGAAGGAGAACAGGACATTTCCCGGGATCGATGCATCGGGGGTCTGGGCGAGAACATAGCCTCCCCTTGCCAGGAACCCCAGGGGATCGGAGAGCATGATCAGAAACTGCGGGACCATGAGGGTCAGGAAGGTCCCGCACGTCAGGCCCGTCTCCTTCCAGGTGAGGGGCGCGGCTCCCAGGAATCGCCGCCTCACCAGCGCCCAGAGAAGCAGCGCCGGGGGAACCACGCGGAAGCTCGTATAGCTGTACATCCCTGCCGCCAGCAGGATGCCGGTGAGTATGAAGAGCGAGGGCCGCCGGAGGCGCAACGCCCTGGTGAACGCCCAGAGACTTCCCAAGAGCAGCACCGGAAGCAGGATGTTCCGCAATCCGGTGCGGCTGTAGAGCACGTGCCAGGGTGAAACAGCGAGGAGGAAGGCGGCGAATACCCCCGCCCGCTTGGAGAACAGCTCCTGGCCCAAAAAATAAATCAGAATCACCGCCCCCATGCCGCACAGTAAGGACAGCGCTCTCAGCGAAGCGATGCCCGGCCCAGCAAAGTAGAAGAGGGGCATCAGCATGAGGTGGTACAGAGTCTCCCGAGAAACGCCGATGTTGGAGAATGGGGTAATCCGCTCCCCGGCCAGAAAGCGGCACGCAATCAGACCTTCGATCCCTTCGTCGTTGTTGAGGCCCCAGGGAATCGATTGCATCTCGAAGCGTCGAAACAGGAATGCGACGAGCAGGATACCCAGGAGGAGAACCGCCGTTCGATTCCGTGAAAGGCCCTGAGTCGCCTCGGGCGGCATCGGGTCTTTTCTTGCCAGCTCCCAAGCCAGCAGTGCCACACCGGAGAGGATTACCAGGCCGCCCGCCACCGCCTGCCCTGCAAATAGAACGAGCGCCTGTCCCGCGAGGGCCAGGACGAGGGAAGCCAGCACACCCTGCCAGGAGCCTGCCTTCACCGAATGTACCCCAAGGACCTCAGCCGCTCCTTCATCGCCTCAGTCAGCTCCGAAGCTTCCTCCTGCGATGGTCCTGGGCTCTTCCAGAGGAAGTAGCCCAGCTCCCGTCCACTGGAGAAAGCGGGTTTGGAGAAAAGCTCCGCCGGCTCCGCGCTGGCGAAGGTGAAAGGCGATGCAGTCGGAGTCGTGCGTCGCGCCCCAACGAACACGCGCCGTTTCTCCGGCGCGCCGTCCAGGGCCAGAGAGAATCCAACCCGGGAGTCGGAAGGGCTCACGGCAAAGGAGAGGCCGCCGGATCCACTGACTCCCTCCAGGTCGAAATCGATGCGCTTGCCCCTCGCCACCCGATGCCGGCCTGCCTGCGGGAACAGCGGGACCACCGCAGTGATGAGCCCTTCGGTTTCGATGGACCCCGAAAAGCGATGCGGGCTTCCATCCGAGCTCCAGCGGAGGTTCCACCCTCCATTCAGCACATCGACCTGCTCGAACAGGGCCTGCTCCATGGCCAGAGCCTCCTGGCCCCGACGCTCCCACAGGTTGATCCGCTCCGCCGGATCCGATTGCAGGTCGTAAAGCTCCCTGGAATTGCTCTCCAGACCCACGATGAGCTTGGCATGCGGTTCGCGGTACGACTTCTTGTAGGCGTCGAAGCGAATGGTCTCGCTGATGGCAGGCCTCGCCTCGCCCCTCTCCCCCGACAGGAATGGAATCAAGGAGGCTCCCTGGACTCCCCTTGGAGGAATCACCTCCGCTAGGGCGCATAGCGTGGGAAAGACATCGATGCTCCGAACCTCCTCCTCGACTCGGCGCTCCTGGACGGGCTTGCGCAGGTCCGCCACGATAAGGGGCACGCGCGTCACTTCATCGTACAGGTCGCGACCGTGTCCCAGCGATCCGTGCTCCTTGAATTCCTCACCGTGATCGGAGACGACCACCACCACGCTGCGCCGTGCGACACCCTCCTTTTCCAGGATCTGCAGGAGGCGGCCGATTTGCGCGTCGGTGTAGGCGATTTCTCCATCGTACAGGTCGATCAAGTGCTGCAGCGCGCCGGGTGGAAGCGTTTCACCGGGAAGGGCGTACTTGGAAAAGCTCTGGTAGGAGCCGGTCACCGTCCCGGAATAGGGGGTGGTGAAGCGGGAGTCATAGGGTGCAGGCGGATCGTAGTCCCAGTGGGGGTCGAAATAATGGACCAGGAGAAAGAAGGGGCGTCCCTTTTCCATGCGCCGGATTTCCACCAACGCATGGTCCGTCACTTGCCCGGCTATCGGCTCCAGTCCGGCCTCGAAGCGGTAATCCTTGGATAATCCGAAATCATCGAACCGATCAAACCCTCTCTGGAAACCGAAGGGGCTGTCCACGTAGATGTGACTCACGACGGCCGCGGTGACGTAGCCGGCTTGCTTCAGGACCTCCGCGAGGATGGGAATGCCGGGGGCGAGCTTCATTCCATCGTTTTCCACCCGGTGGCTCGAGGGTAACCGACCGGTGAGCAATGACATGGCCGAGGGAAGCGTCCAGGGGGCGGCGCTGATGGCCTGCTCGAACAGGATACCGCGGCGGGCGAGGGCGTCCAGGGAAGGTGAGGTCTCCCGGGGGTAACCGTACGAGTGCAGGTGATCGCTGCGCAGGGTGTCCACCAGAATGATGATAAGGTTGGGTCGCGTGTCCTCCCTCTGGCGGCAGGCGGAGGCGGTGGTCAGCAGGGTGAGCAGGAGGAAGAGCCTCGCCCCTGGCCTAGGACCGACCATCGAACACGATCCGGCCGCCCACCAGGGTCAGAATCGGCGCCCCCTTCAGCTTCCACCCCTGGTAGGGGGCGTTGCGGCATTTCGATCGAAAGGCGCTCACGGACACTTCCATCACCCGGTTGAGATCCAGCACGGTGATGTCGGCCATCGAGCCGATGGCCAGGGTCCCGCGCGGGAGATTCAACACTCGGGCGGGGCCGGTGGTGTACAGCGACACCAGCCGGGTCAGATCCACCCGCCCCGCATGAAACAGGCGGTCCAGGGACAGGGCCACGGAGGTCTCCAATCCCAGGATCCCGAAGGGGGCCTGGTCGAATTCCAATTCCTTCTCGATGGGAGTGTGCGGGGCATGGTCCGAAGCGATGGCATCCACCGTCCCATCGCCGATTCCGGAGAGCAGGGCCAGGCGGTCCTCTTCCTCCCTCAGGGGTGGATTCATCTTGGTGTTGGTGTCGTATCCGCTGTCGGCGACCGCTGCGTCGGTCAGCGCGAAGTGGTGCGGGGTCACTTCGCAAGTGGCCCGGATTCCCTTCGCTTTCGCTTCCCGTACCAGCTCCATGCTCTTTTTGGTGGAGAGGTGCGCGATGTGGATCCGGCCTCCGGTCATCTCCGCCAGGATGAGGTCCCGGGCCACCATGATCTCCTCCGCGGCGGAGGGCACGCCCCGAAGACCCAGCACCGTGGAGTGGTACCCCTCGTGCATGACCCCGCCGTGCGACAGGCTGCGCTCCTCGCAATGGTCGATGACGGGGAGGTCGAAGATCCGGGTGTATTCCAGCGCCATGCGCATGAGGTGCGAGGAGGAAACGGGGTGCCCATCGTCGGAAACGGCCACAATGCCGCTCTTCACCATGTCGCCAATCTCCGCCAGCTCCTCCCCCTTCCCCTGCTTGCTGATGCACCCTATCGGGAAGACATTCACCGTCGAACGGGCCTTTGCCTGGGAGACGATGTACTCGGTGATGCTCTGACTGTCGTTCCAAGGATCCGTGTTGGGCATCACGGCGATGGAGGTGAATCCCCCGGCCGCTGCCGCGGCACTGCCGGTCTCCATGGTCTCTTCGTCTTCGCGGCCTGGTTCCCGCAGATGGACATGCATGTCGATGAAGCCTGGAGCCACCACTTTTCCTGAGACGTCCAGCACCTTGGCGTTGTCCGCGGGAATTCCCACTCCCAGCCGGGCGATTTTTCCATCCTTCACGAGGACGTCTTGCACCGCGTCCAGCTTGCTGGCCGGGTCCACGACCCGCCCCCCCCTAAGCAGCCAGTTCACCGACCGCCCCTCCCGACAGCAGATAGAGCACCGCCATGCGCACCGCCACCCCGTTGGTGACCTGGTCCAGGATCACCGAGGTTGAGCCGTCGGCGACCTCGGCGGCGATCTCCACGCCCCGATTCATGGGGCCCGGATGCATGACGATTGCATCGTGCTTGGCTTGCTTCATCCGTGCTTTGGTCAGTCCATAGAGGTTGAAGTACTCTCGGAGCGAAGGAAACGCCCCGTGCACCATGCGCTCCTTTTGCACTCGGAGCATCATCACCACGTCGGCCCCCTCCAGCGCCTCCTCGATGCGGGTCTTCACATCCACGCCCAGCCGATCCAACCCCGGAGGCACCAGCGTCGGCGGCCCGCTGGCCCGCACCTTGGCGCCCAGTTTTCGCAACAGGAAGACATTGGACCTCAGGACCCGGCTGTGGAGGAGGTCGCCGACGATGGCCACCTCCAGCCCTTGGATGCGCCCCTTCTTCTGCCTCATGGTAAAGGCGTCCAGAAGAGCCTGAGTGGGGTGCTCGTGGGCCCCGTCTCCCGCATTGATGATGCTGGAGCGGCAGACCCGGGCCAGCAGGTGCGCCGCCCCCGCCGCCGGATGTCGGAGGACGATCATGTCCGGAGCCATCGCTTCCAGGTTTTTCGCGGTATCGATCAGCGATTCACCCTTGGTCGCGCTGCTCGACGATGAAGAGAGATTGAGGGAGTCGGCGGAAAGGCGCTTCTGGGCGATCTCGAAGGAAGAGCGGGTGCGGGTGGAAGGCTCCATGAAGAGGTTCACGATCGTGCGGCCTCGCAGCGTCGGGACTTTTTTGATGGGGCGCGTCGAAATTTCCAGGAACGACTCCGCGGTGTCCAGGATGAGCCGGATTTCCTCGCTCTCCAGCGGCTCGATCCCGAGCAGGTGCTTGTGACGAAGCCGGAATCCTGTCTCAGGCGTCATCCCTGGCTCTTCTCCTTGGAGGAAGGCTCGCCTTTGCGACTGGTGATGCCGGCCCGAACGATGTGGACTTCATCCCGACCGTCTTCTTCCTTCAGGTGAACCTCAACCGATTCCTCCCGCGCGGTGGGAAGGTTTTTCCCCACGTAGTCCGCCCGGATGGGAAGCTCCCGGTGTCCCCGATCCACCAGCACAGCAAGCTGGATGCAGCTCGGCCTGCCGAAGTCGATGATGCCGTCCAGGGCGGCCCGAATGGTCCGGCCGGTGAACAGCACATCGTCCACCAGGATGATCTTCTTGCCGTCGATGGGGAAATGAATGTGGGTGGCCTTGAGTAGGGCATGGGGGCCCACGGTGGTGGCGTCGTCCCGATAGAGCGTGATATCCAGCACACCCACGGGGATCTCGACCTTTTCTATCTCGCGAATCCGGGAGGCGAGGCGCTCCGCCAGAGGCACTCCCCTGGTGCGAATCCCCACCAGCACCAGGCTTTCCAGGTCCCGGTTTTTCTCCAGGATTTCGTGGGCCATCCGGGTCAGGGTGCGGTCTATCTTTCCCTCATCCATGACGAGGGCATCGTTGGTCGATGGCATCGGCTCCGTCCTGTGGGTTCCTTTCCCCGCGCGGGCAAAAAAAAACCCCGCCGCCGGGGCTAGGGTCCTGTGGGGTTGCTGCGCATTTGAGTTCCCTTTCTGATCTCTCTGGATCAGTTTCAAGGCGAATGGTTGTCATGATACCACGGGATGCTCCCCTGTCAAGGGGAGCCGGGGGCCTCGTCGGAGCGCCCCGAGAGCCGGCTGGCCTCATAGGACGGAATCAGCAGGAGCGGCGCGTCGGCCAGGGTCTCTTCCTGAAAGAGCCGGGTGAGGGGGTGCCCGTCCATATCCGATCCGATGGGAAGGCGGAAGTAGTAAAGCAGGGACGGTGTGACGTCCAGGACGGAGGCCTTCCCCAGGGGCTTGCCGTGAGCCACTCCGGGGCCGGACACCACGATGAGTCCATCAGGAGCTCTTCCGTGATATCCCGATTCGAACCGGTCCCCTTCCAGCGCCACCAGAAGTCGTCTCTCCAGGGGAAGCGGGTCGATTCCGTGCGGCGAAACGATCAGCACCAGGGTTGGCCCCCCTTCCCCCGAACCGTCCCCGGCGGCCGGATCCGGAGAGATGAACTTGCCAATCCACCCGTCCAGGTATCGGTAGTACCACTCCAGGACGCGGCCGTATTTTTCCACTTCGGTGCGCGGCACGTCTCCAAAGCTGGCGGGCATGGCGAAGCGGAGAAATCGGTGCGAGACGCGATCGAGTCCCGGGAGCAGGACCGCCAGGCCTCGCAGCTTTTGGTCTTGCCAGGCCTGGAGTGCCTCGGAGGCGACCGCCTCGTCTTCCCGCAGAGCCTGCCGCAGCTCCACCCGCAGCTCCTCGGTGCCGGGTGGAGTGGGAATTTCCGGATTCAGGAATCGATCCAGGGGAATGTCCGATTCCGCTCTCGGCGCGGTCGTCATCTCGGCGCCTCGGAGGAACCGGGCGGGATATCCCAGGCGGTTCAGGATCTGGACCAGAGTCAGGGCCTTGGAGTCCTGCGAGCCTTGAGCTGAAGCGACGAAACCGCACAGGGATGCCAGATGATGAAAAAAGAATCCCCGGGGAGCCACGCGAATCTCACCCGCCCTGTGCGGGAGCCGGTAGCGGAAAGCGTCCAGAACTTGATGCTTCGCCGGGAGCTTCCCCGTGAGCAGGCTTTCCCAGGCAACGGTCGAGACACAGGGTCGGAACGAAGTAAGTCGTCCATGGGCCCCCCGCTGCAGCAGCCTTCCCAGCGCGGGGAGCTTCCCCTGCGCCACCAGCGGCAGGACCTGATCCAGGGTCGCTCCTTCGATGCCGATGAGGAGGAGGCGAGGCGCCTGGGGTGAGGGGGACACCAGCTCGGGAGCGTAACGGGCTGGCGCCTCGGTGGAATAACCGCCGCGCAACAGGATCATCGACAGCGGCAGGAGGCCCGCCGCCAGATAGCAGCCCAGCTGCACTGCGGGGGCGCTGCGCCAGCGCTTGGTGCAGGCCACGACCAGGAATCCGAGCGTAGCCAGCGTGAGCAGCCCCGCCGACACGCGAAATCGCAACGCCACCTCCTCGGGAATCAGCGTCTCCAGGAGGTTGACGTTGTACCAGAAGAAACCCGACGCCAGAATCAGGTCGGCAACCACGAAACCGAGGAGGTATTTGGTGCTGAACCAGCGGACTCGCAGCCGGCGGCGGGCGAAGATGCGCAGAAAACGATACCCGGCGGGCCAAAAGACTGCCGGGGGAATGGAAATCCAAAGCGCCAGCGGGAGGAGGCTCGCCAGCGTGGAGACATTGAAATTCAGGGCTGGATTCAGGAAGAAAACCAGGAGCGTGAGAGGAATCGCCGCGTAGAGTGAGGCGAGCCACGCCACCGGAAGCATCCGGACGAACGCCATGCGCGCATGTTAGCACACGCGAACCTTGTCATTTTCCAAGCGCTTTGCTACGATGCGCGGGCCCTGTCCGGGGAAACCATGAGCCCATCCTCCCCACCGTCCATTCACGATCTTTCCGCTCGGGTTATTGAGAATCGAGACCTGGGAGCGTCCCATTTCCTCCTGACCCTCCAGGCGGAGCCTGTTGCCGCCGCGGCCTGCCCCGGCCAGTTCGCCATGCTTCGATTCGCTGGGAGAATGGATCCTCTGCTGCCACGCCCGATGAGCATCAGCGATGTGCTTCCCGCCGACGGGAGCCATCCGGTCCTTCTGCAAATCCTCCACAAGGTGGTCGGCAGAGGAACCCAGCTGCTTGCCGCCCTCAAGCCCGGAGAGCGGCTGCAAGTCCTGGGGCCTTTGGGGAAGCCATTCTCAGTTCCATCGCCGGTTGCGCCGGGCTCCCAGGCCTTGATGGTGGCCGGCGGAATCGGGGTGGCCATCTTCCCTTTCCTGGTGCCCATGCTGCAACGCGCCGGCCTGAAACCGGTCCTCCTGTTCGGCGCCCGCTCATCCAGGGAGCTGGTCCGCAAGGACTGGTTTGCGCGCCAGGGGGTTGAAGTACGCACCGCCACCGAGGACGGCAGCGAGGGAGCGAAGGGGTTCGTCACCACCCTGCTGCAAGAGGCATTGGGATCGTCTCCGGAAGTGGCGATCGTATACGCCTGCGGACCTCAGGCCATGTTGAAGGCGGTGGGCGAAATGCTGATCGCGTCAGGGGTCTCCGCCCAGCTTTCGCTGGAATCGTACATGGGATGCGGCATCGGCGCCTGCCTGGGATGCGTGGTGAAGGTCCGCCGCGACAGCGGCTTCGCCTACGCCAGGATCTGCGTGGAGGGGCCGACGTTTCCCGCCTCCGAGGTGCTCTGGTAATGAAAGCCGCGCCGCGCCTCGAAGTCCAGCTGGGCCCCTTGAAGCTCAAGAATCCGATCATCACCGCGTCGGGGACTTTCGGCTACGGCACGGAGTTCCTTCCCTTCGTGGATTTGTCCCGTCTGGGCGGAATCTGCGTGAAGGGACTGTCGCTGTCCCCTCGCAAGGGCAATGCCCCGCCCCGCACGTTCGAGACTCCCGCCGGGATGATCAATGCCATAGGACTGGCCAACGTGGGCGTAGAGGAGTTCGTCCGGAGCAAGCTGCCCGCTCTGAGGCCTTATGGCACGGCGATCATCGCGAATGTCTTCGGCGAAACGGTGGAGGAATACGCCGAGGTGGCGCGCATCGCCTCCACAGGCGAGGGACTCGCCGCGCTGGAGATCAACATTTCCTGCCCCAACACCGAGCGTGGAGGCATGGTCTTCGGTTGCGACCCCGATGGAACACGCCGCGTGGTCTCGGCCGTGAGGAAAGTCACCTCTCTCCCCTTGATCGTCAAGCTCACGCCCAATGTCACGGACATCGTCTCCATTGCCCGGGTCGCGGTGGACGCGGGGGCGGACATCCTCTCGCTGGTGAACACCTTTCTGGGAATCGCCGTGGATGTTTCCCGGCGGCGGCTGGTGCTGGCCAATGGAGTGGGGGGCGTCTCGGGCCCGGCCATCAAGCCCCAGGCCCTCTACCTGGTGCACCGAGTCTGCCGAGAGCTGCAGGTGCCCGTCATCGGGATGGGAGGTATCATGAATGTCTCCGACGCGCTGGAGTTCATGCTGGTCGGAGCCCGGGCCATCCAGATCGGCACGGCGAATTTCATCGATCCGGCATCCTCGGTGAAAATCCTGGACGGCCTTTTGCAGGCCCTCGACCACCTGGGCATCGAGGATGTCAATGAGATGGTGGGAGCCTTGAAGACCGACGGACCTTCCCAGGATTTCTCCACCTGAGGGCGCCAGGAGATGCGGTGTTAGGCCTGCCGTCGATTCCGCGCCGGGTTCTCCTTTGTCTCGCCGCGCACGGCGCCCTTCTGGCGGCTGCGTGCGCCACAGCTCCCGTGCAGACTCCCCGCGATTGGACTTCATTTCGGCAGGAAGGCGAGGCTTCCTGGTACGGTCCCAACTTTCACGGCAAGACCACGGCCAACGGGGAGCGCTACAACATGCTCCGCCTCACCGCGGCCCATCAAAAGCTTCCCTTCAACACCCTGGTACGCGTCACCAATCTGTCCAACGGGAAGATCGCCACGGTCCGCATCAACGATCGCGGCCCATTCCTTAAGGGAAGGATTCTGGATCTTTCCTACGCAGCCGCCCGCGCTTTGGGCGCCAGCGGAGCCGGGGTGATCCCGGTGCGCATCGAGGTGGTGGGAAAGGCGGCGCCGCCCAAACCGGTGCCGCAACAGGCAAAGAAGAGCTCGACTACATCAACTCAGGCGGGTCCGTGAGCCCGAACAGCCGCTGCAGATTGTCCAGGACCGCATCCCCTTCCGCCACGAGCTTTCCGTCAGGATCGAAAAGGCGCAGGTAGGGCAGATCCGTGACCCCCTGCTGACGAGCCACCGGGTGGCTCCAGCTCACGATGTCGATCTTGCGCAGCGCGAGGTTCTCGTGTTGGCGGGCCAGCTCTTCCAGCCTCGGGGAGAGCTGCCGGCAGGGTGGGCACCAGTCGGCGTAATAGTCGAACAGGGTGTACTTTCCGGTCACCAGGTAATCTCGCAGGTTCAACGACTCCCCTTTCGAAACCACCTGGATGTCGCCTCCCGGCGCGCCCCCCTGGCCGACGCTTTTCGGACCGCAGGATCCGAGAAGTCCCAACCCCGCGGCCGCTGCGACCAAGGCGAACGCCCTGCCTGCCCTCTTCACTCGATTCATGCTCATCATTATCGGTACCGATCTCCGGACGGTCAAGCCCGCGTTCACACGAGGAACCATTTTCGGCTGGCTCGATCGGCACGGCCGGCTCCGGGTCCCGAGCAGCGGCCACTTCTTCTCTTGCCTGCCCCTCGGGATTCTGTGACAATCTCCCGCCATGAAGCGACGGGCGGAAATCATCGTGGCTCTGGACACCGCCTCGGGAGGACGCGCCCTGGATCTGGTGCGCGGCCTCAGGGGCCAGGTCTCCATGTTCAAAGTCGGGCTGGAGCTCTACACCGCGGCAGGTCCCGCCATCGTTCGGGAAATCAAGGGCCTCGGCGCCGAGGTATTCCTGGATTTGAAGTTTCACGACATCCCCAACACCGTGGCCCGCGCCTCGGCGGAGGCGTCGAGGCTGGGGGTGGCCATGCTGGACCTTCACCTTTCGGGAGGAGCCGCCATGATTCGCCGGGCGGTGGACGAGGTGGAAGCGACCTGCACACTCAACCAGATCCGTCGCCCGGCGCTGCTGGGCATCACCGTCCTCACCAGCCTGGGAGACGAGTCGCTGCCGGCACTCGGAATTCATCGCACCGCTCAGGAGCAGGTCCTCGCGCTGGCGGCCCTCGGACAGGAGGCGGGACTGGATGGGGCAGTAGCTTCGCCTCGCGAGCTGGGGTCGTTGCGCCGCCGGTTCGGCCCCGACTTCGTGCTGGTCACTCCCGGCATCCGGCCCGAGGGCTCCCCCGCCGACGATCAGGTTCGAACCCTCACGCCGCGCGAAGCCGTGGAGGCCGGCGCGGATTATCTCGTCATCGGCCGGCCCATTACCGGCGCGGAGAGCCCCGCGGCCGCCGCCCGGGACATTCTGCGGAGCATCATCCTCTAGATCCTCTGATAGAATAACGCGGCGCCCCAACCCGACTCCAGAAGAGGCGGCAAGCATCCGGCGCCGCATGGGCCACGACGCATGAGAGTCACCTTTCTAGGCACGGGGACTTCAACGGGCGTGCCGGTGATTGGTTGCCGCTGCCGCGTTTGCACGTCCAAGGACCCTCGCAACCAGCGACTGAGACCCTCCATTCTTCTGGAGTGGAACGATCGGGGCATTCTCGTGGACTCGTCGAGCGATTTCCGGCAACAGGCCCTGCGACACCGGATCGATCGCCTGGACGCGGTTCTTTACACGCACGGGCACGCCGATCACGTCATGGGGCTGGATGACCTGCGCATCTACAATTTCCGCCAGAAAGCGGATCTGCCGGTTTACGGCAGCGCCGGCACGCTCGAAGATCTTCGGCGGACCTTCTGGTACGCCTTTACCGAGACGCAGGAAGGCGGCGGCAAGCCGCGCTTGGATCTGCGCGCGGTCGCGGACCCCTTTGATCTCTTCGGAGTTCGCGTGGATCCGGTTCCCCTCTGGCACGGGGATCTGGAAGTCTTCGGATACCGGATCGGGAGCTTCGCCTACTGCACCGACTGTAATCGGATTCCTCCGGCTTCCATGGAGGCGCTGGATTCACTGGATGTTCTGGTCCTGGATGCCCTGCGGCCCACTCCGCATCCGACTCATTTTTCGCTTCCCCAGACACTGGCCCTGCTCGCCCAGCTCAGGCCGAAAGTGGCGTATCTGATCCACATGAGCCATGACATCGAGCACGTGGAGACCGAAGCGACTCTCCCTCCGGGGATTCACCTGGCCTACGATGGCCTGGTTCTCGAGATCCAGGCATGAGCCGTCCGCGGGAGCGAGCCGTGTCCGTCTTCGTTGTGGCGCTGTGCGCCGCGGCCCCGATACTGGGCCGGGATTCCACGCAAGTGCTGGACAACGAAGCGGTGGTCCAGATGCTGGCCCGCGGCGTCCCTGAGCGCGAAATTCTGAAGGCCATCGAGGACGCCCCCCGGGTGTCCTTCGACCTTGAGCCGGACGTCATCCGCGAGCTGGAAGCGGTCGGAATCTCCCAGAAGGTGCTGGGCGCCATGCGCCGGCGGCAGGCGGAGGCGGGCGAGATTCTGCAACCCAAATCCGCGCCGGCGCCGCGGGGTCGGTTGCTGATCCGCTTCAAAAGCGCCGCGGAGAAGAAAGCCGACGAGCCGGTCGTTTTTCAGGTGATCCGAAAGATCCCGAAATGGGCCGCGGACCAGATGGGAATGCTGCAAAGGCCCGAAGTCGAAGACTTGGCGTTCTTTCTCCTGTGCACCCGACCCGACCATGTCCCGGACCACTGGCA
>JAKEFJ010000149.1 GCA_022616665.1 Acidobacteriota bacterium | reverse complement strand
TTGATGCGGATCTCCTCTCGCAGGAGTTGGATCTCCTGCTGCAGCCGCTCCCGTTCAGCGTCTCGTCGCAGTTGAGGATTCATGCTCTCCGAGGCCCAACCCTGTCTGAGCGCCAGGGAGGTCCTGGCCATGGAAATCACCTGGACGACCGCCGAGCGGACTCTGCGGGGCCAGCCTCGGGGTAGGGGAAGAGAATGCGACAGGGCAATTGGAGGCATGATCCGTCTCCCGGAAAATCGGTGGGCTGAAGAGGTGGGAGACAGCATATCCTTATAATAGCCTTAGCGTTCCAGGCGGGAGTTCGACCCAATAAAATCGGTGGACCACCTACATAACTCCTCGCTGAACCCCGTTCTGACTTCCTTGGGGGCGCGGTTGCGTTTGTGATCGGGGAGATTCTAGCGCAGGAGGGTATGGGGCAGGGTGACGGTTCGGAGACTGACGAGCACCGCGCGGGTTGCGGCGAGCAGATAAGCCTTCGGCTCCACGCCGCACAGCTTGGCGGATTCGAGGAGGCTGTAGAAGAGCGCCGCGACCTGAGTTCCCCGGCGCGACCGGGAGCCGTAATGATTCTTCCTTCCGACCACAGTCGAACAGTCATTGTGCCCATGTCGGCGCGGCGCTGAGAAATTCAAGCCACTGACGATCGTGCGCCCTCATCGAACCGCGCGGTCCGCGCCCTGCTTGCGGCGCGTTGATTGCGGACCGGCGTATTCGCTGCCGGGAAGGGATACGAAGGCGGATGGCCAGACAAAAGCTGACAGTCGTCGCACCGGCGTACAACGAGGTCGAGGGCATCGAGCCCTTCGTGAAGTCGCTTCTGGAGGTGTTGGACTCCCTGCCCTATGACTCCACGGTACTCCTCGTAAACGACGGGGCCACCGACGGGACGGGAGAGGTGCTCGATCGCCTGCATGCCGCCCATCCGGGACGGATCACGGTGTTGCACCTGTCGCGGAACTTCGGCCACCAGGCGGCGCTGACGGCGGGCATGGATCACGCGGACGGCGACGCGGTGATCTGCATGGATGCCGATCTGCAGCATCCGCCCAGCTTGATCCCGGAGCTGGTGGAGCGCTGGCAGCAGGGCTTCGATATCGTGCAGGCAGTGCGGCGGCAGACCGCGAACGTCGGATGGATGAAGAATCTCACCTCGAGAGCCTTCTACGCCGCGATCAACTTTCTCTCCAAGACACACATCGAGCCGAATGGCTGCGACTTCCGGCTGCTGTCGCGGCCGGTGGTCGAGGTCTTCCGGAAGGAGCTGCGCGAGCGCGATCGATTTGTGCGCGGGCTCGTGTCGTGGGTCGGATTTCGCACCAGCTTCATCGAGTTCGACGCCTCGCCGCGCTATGCGGGCGAAAGCAAGTACTCGTTCAGGAAAATGCTGAGCTTCGCGCGCACCGGGCTCATTTCCTTCTCCAAGATGCCGCTCAAGGTCGCCGTGTTTTTTGGATTCTCGGTGAGCTTGCTGAGCCTTTCCTACGGCGTGTTTGCCGTGTTTGCCTACATCTTTCTCAGCAAACAGGTGATACCGGGGTGGGCTTCGACGATCTTGGTCGGCACTTTTCTGGGCGGTTGCCAGCTGCTGTTCCTGGGCCTGATCGGTGAATACATCGCGACCATTTTCGACGAGATCAAAGGCCGCCCGCTGTACATCGTGGCAAGGGAGCAACGTGCGGCGACCGGACGTGCGGAGTCCGCCGCCGTCGACGGGAATGCGGACACCCTCCGATCGCAGCAACCCTGATACGCTACGGAATTGTCGGGCAGCCTAGTCCTCGCCTTCCCAGTAGTCCACCCCGTCCTTGAGCTTGGCGAAGTGCCGGATGGAATCGGTCGCGGGCGGGCGCCCTCCGAACGATCCCGCCGTGATGCCGAGCTTTCCCGAATCGGGATACTCCACCAGCTCGGGAAGCTCCATCGTGCTCACGGCCAGGTAGCGCAGCGGGGCTTGCGAACCGAGCCTTCCCCCTCCAGGATGAAGAACATTTCCTCGTTCCCGCGGTGTGCGTGGTAGGGAAAAGCCTTCTTGCCCGGGGGAATGGTCGTCAATGCGCGACTTCATGGATGCCTCCCCTCCCCTCGAGGGCCGGTCAACCCTCGCTTGGCTGTTATCGATCAGAGCTTCCATCGACAGTAACTGGCGACCATGAGGAAGGCGATGCGCCACAGGAGAACCCAGGCCACCAGCGTCACCAGTCCCAGGAGAAACAGGGAGAACTTCCGGTAAGCCACAAAATGCACTACGAGCATGAGGATCCAGACGATGGACAGGCCCAGGCCAAAATATTGCGCATAGCGGGCCGGCGGGTGGTCGATGGACTTGTCCAGGAAAAACGCCCAGGCGACGAAATCTCGAATCGGCTCCACGATTTGCATTTCAGGAATATACGCTCCGCACCTGGACCGGCGCAACAGAGTCCAAGGTGGGCAGACTCCGGGTCCTGAGCAGCGGCCCTGGTCCAGCTTGTTGACGGGTCTTCGGGGCTGCTGATAGATTCCCGGCCCATGAAGCTGCATTTCCTGGGTGCTGCGAGGACCACCACGGGGTCCATGTACCTGCTGGAGATCCAGGACAAGCGGGTGCTCCTGGAGTGCGGGCTCTACCAGGGACGGCGCGCCGAATCCATCGCGCGCAACACGACTTTTCCCTTCGATCCCGCGGCCATCGACGCGGTGATCCTCAGCCACGCCCACATCGATCATTCGGGCAACCTTCCCAATCTCTGCAAGCGGGGATTCAACGGCGACATCTATTGCACCTTCGCCACGCGGGATCTGGCCAGCATCATGCTGGTGGACTCCGCCCACATCCAGGAATCCGACGCCAGGTTCCTCTCCAAGCGCCTCGCCGAGAAGGGTCAGCCGCCAGCCGAGCCGCTTTATACCGCGGCGGACGCCGACAAGGCGATCAAGCAATTCATCGCCGCGGGATACGACCGGCCGGTGCGGGCCTGCGATGGAGTCACCGTCACGTTCCGCGATGCCGGCCACATCCTGGGATCGGCCCAGGTCGTCCTGGATCTGGAGGAGGCGGGACGGAAGCTGCGCTTTCTGTTCACCGGCGACATCGGGCGCGGCAACGATCCCATCCTGCGCGATCCGGTGCCGGTGGAAGGCGTGGACATCCTGCAGATCGAGAGCACCTACGGCACGCGCGAGCACGAGGACAAGACCGCCGACAAGGGTAAGGCGCTGAAGCTCGTGTTGGAGACGCTCAAGAAGAGCGCCAAGGTGATCGTGCCGGCCTTCGCCATCGGCCGCACGCAGCAGTTCGTCTACGAGCTGCACAAGCTCCGCCTGGAGCAGAAGCTGCCGCCGGTCCCGACCTACGTCGACAGCCCGCTGGCCGTGAACGCCACGGAGATCCACCGGCTGCATCCCGAGTGCTTCAACGAGGACACCTACAAGTTCCTGCGGGAAGTCGCCAATCCTTTCGAGATGCAGAACCTGACCTACGTGCGCGACGCTATGGAGTCCAAGAGGCTGAATGGCTTGAACGGCCCCGCCATCATCATCAGCGCCTCGGGAATGGCCGAGGCCGGGAGAATCCGCCACCATCTCAGGAATGG
>JAKEFJ010000148.1 GCA_022616665.1 Acidobacteriota bacterium | reverse complement strand
CTAGTTACCTCCGTCGGCTACGCCCTGGTACTCGATGGCGCCATCCTTGACGGGGGGCAGCTTCTCCTGGGCACCGACGAGGAGCTTGTAGGCCAGACCTCTGCGAACCGGCTTCCCCTTGGAAGTCGTCCCCGTGGCCTCGATCGAAATGTTGTATTTCCCATCCTTTCCGACGATGAGATCTTTCGGCAGGTCAAAGGTGGTCCCTGCGGCGAGATTGATCGTCCGGGTATAGACCCGGCTTCCGTCGGCAAACGTGACCTCCTGCGGCAGGGTAACCGTGAGGGTCACTTCCTGGAGATCCACCGAAGCCAAGGCGTCCAGCTCCACTGAAGCGACGCCTCCGTTCGAGTGCTTCTGTAGATTGACCAGGCGAACCTGCAGCGACAGTGGAGGACTCGGCTCAACCTCCTGGGTCGAGCTGGAAGTGCCTCGCTTGGCCGATTTTGGACTCGATTTCCCTTCAGCCAATGCGGCCGGCGCCAAGGCGATTGCGAAAGCGAGTCCCAACAACCAGATCTTCCCGGACGACCCTTTCATGATGCCTCCCACACCGTTGCCCCGGGCGAACTCCCACGGCGAAGACCTGACTTCGCCTCGGTTGCTCACCAGAAGCCTGGGTTGATTGGGAACCGCAAGTGGTTGAAGTGTGCGGATAAACGGCCCCCCCCCCGCCATACGGACGGATTGTCAGGCTTTTAATACCGCCAAAATACCGCTTGTCAACGTCCAAATGCCGTCGCAAATGTTTCAAAAGCGAGTTTTCCCCCTAAGGACATGCAGGGAACAACGCCCCCAGCGGGCGTTGAGTGCCGTCGCTTCGGGAGCCCAGGGAGCCCAGGCCCGTCATGTTTTTTCCCACCACCAGATAGAACCAGCCGCTGTCCACCAAAGGGGCTTGAGCCTCGACGGTCGGAGGAGTGGGTCCCACCCAGTTGCACCCCCCGTAGGCACCGGTTTGGAGAAGTGAAAGGTCCCCTCGAAACAACTGGTAGCTGGCAAAAACCGGAAGAGTGCTCCAGGTAATCTGAGAGTCATCCAGAAATTCGAGTCCGGTGACTTCCGGCAGGAAAAAGGCGGACAGATCCACGGACACCAGAGTGTGAGCGGCTCTATCCACCGCCAGTAGGATCGCCTCGGTGGGGCTGAGACCGATCCCGCCTGGATCGACGACTCCCAGGCCGTTCCAGGCGGTCGCTTGAACGGGATTCCCTCCGGGGCTTGAAATAACCAGACCCGCAACCGGATCGCTGGTGAACACGCTGGCACTAGTCGGATCTTGGTCCACTCCCCTCGGCGCGGTGGCTCCCGCAGGCGTGAGGTCCACGCTTCCCAGGTAGCCGAGGGCTAGGTTGGCCCAGTAGAGACGGACCGCGGATTCATCCACCCATCCGACTTTCCCGGAAACCTGGTTCAGCGCTATGCCTTTCGGCACGCCACTGCCGAAGGAGGCGGTGGAGATCCAGCTCGAGGTGTCATCGACATTGCCGAAATAGCCGTCCGGTCCCGCCGTGATGGCGAAGAGGCGCTGAAGGACCTGGTCCACGATATACAGCTTCGAGGCGGATGCCAACCAGGCCGCTCCCGAGGGTGAGAGCACCCCGTAGGGCTCCAACGAAATCTGGCTCAGCGCGGCTCCCGATCTCGAGAGAAAAATCGCCGCATCCTGGGTCGGATCATGAACCACTCGGTGGAGGGTGGAAGGCTCCACCCAGACTCCCGCGGCCCCCGACAGCCGCAGGCGCAGCGGCACACCGGGGTATTTGACCCGGAAAACCCCGGCGCGGGAGAACTCCGTGAACGAGCCGGAGCTGTCGCTGACGATGATCCGGTCGCCCGCGGCATCCACCGCAAGGTCGGTCGGGTAGGGCGCTGAAGGAGCGGTTGAGAACGAGGCCACGAAGTCTCCGGTGCGGGATATTTCCGTGACCCTCGCCGCCTGTCTATCCGCGACAAAAAAATGATCCCGGCTTGCATCGTAGGTGATCCCGACGGGGTCGTTGCACAGCGGCTCGCCCTGGGGCTTGTGCTTGAACGGCGAAGTGGAAAAGCTGCCGACCAGTGTCCCGGCCGGGGTAAGCTGAAAGACCTTTTGCGCCGCGTTGTCGGTGAGATAGAAGGCTGCTCCTCCAGGACCCAGAGCGATGCCCGTCGGAGAGGAGCTGCCGGCGGGACCCGTGTCGAAACTGGAGACGACGTTGCCTTGCGGGCCCACCCGGTAGACCCGGTCCTGGAGCCCATCCAGTACGTACCGATCCACCCCGGGCGTATCCAGCGCGACGCCCACCGGTGCGATGCTGCCGAAGGAGGTGGTCCACTCCTGCCGGTGGAGGTAGGTGCCACCCACGATTCCGGTCCCGTCGGGAGGCTCCGGCTGAAAGCGGATCATTTTCCTCTCGCCGGAAACTGCAATCAGGGTGGAGCTGCTGGCATCCCAGGCTATCCCCTGGGGAGAGAGGGTCCCGAACGGCGCCGTTTCCCGCTTACCCAGCATCGCTCCCGAGGACGAGAACGTCAGCAGCTTGCGACCCGCATCGGCCAGGCGAAGCTTGCCACCGGGACCTTCCCAGCTCAGGCCCGTCACGGAAGTCCCGCCGTACGCCCCTGTGTCGAACGACGAGATGAGGGAGCCTGGACCGGAAAGTTCAAAAACTCGATCCAGGGCTGGGTCGGAGAGGAACAGGTGGCCGGAAGCGGGATCCAGCGCCAGGCCCATGGGATTGTCGGAGCCCAGGGGTAGGGTCGAGAAGGTATCGAGAAGCGTGGCGCCATCCGGAGCCCCGTCCGTGTCGGAGTCGAGCACCTGCAAGTGGAACACGGCCAGCTGTGTGGGGTCGGCGACGTAAAGACTTCCGTCCCTGGAATCCCATGCCAGATCGGCAGGATCGGTGATACCCAGCCCAGCCGTCGAGAAGGATCCCGCCGGATTTCCTGTCGGATCCACCCGGACGATTCTCTGAAAATCGGGATCGCTGATGAACAGGTGTCCCGTGCCGGTCGGCTCCAGCGCGACTCCCGCAATCCGGCCACCCGCGTATCTCGAGGAGGCAAAGATGGAGATCGGTGCGCCGTCTTCCTCGACGTGGGCAATGCGGGGGAGGTACTGGTCCGCGACCCAGAGGGTCTGGTCGCGCGGGTCCCATTCCACGGAGACTGGAGTGAAGATGACAAGGGTTGGAACCGAATCGAGGGAGATGGGCGGGGTGCCCCGGACCGGGGTTACGAGGCCGCAGAGGAGGAGCGCTGACGCAGCGATTCTTCCCGGGCCCCTCGCCGGCGGTCTCACGATTGCCATGCCCGACCCCTCTCAGGCCTCCTCGGTCCCCCTTCATATACCTATCATTGGCCGCTCCGTCAATGCGCTTCTTGTGCCACAGGGGGTTTTCGAGGGACCCGGCCCAGGGCTGCTATAATCCGGCGAGACTCCGGAAGGAACCTTTGGGTGCCTCACATCTACCTGGATAATTCCACTACGACTCGCCCCGATCCGCGAATTCTGCCAGTCATGATTCGCTATCTCACGGATGAGTATGGCAACCCGGGCTCGCCGCACTCGCCGGGACGTCGCGCCCTCCAGTGCCTTGAGCAGGCGCGTGAAGAGGTGGCCTCTCTGGTGGGATGCCAAAGCGTGGAAATCGTCTTCACCGCTTCCGCCAGCGAGGCCAACAACCTGGCAGTGAAGGGGGTCTTCAGGGCCCTGGGGCGACGCTCTCCCCGGGTGCTCGTTTCGGCCGTGGAGCATGTCTCGGTTCTGCACGCCGCCCGCGCCTTGGTGAGCGAGGGCGCGGAGCTTGTTGAGATAGGAGTAAGCCCTCAGGGGAGGGTCGACCTGAATCAACTCTCCGAGGCGCTTCGCGGCGGGGCCGGGCTCGTTTCGGTGATGCATGGCAATGGGGAGATGGGAACGCTGCAGCCGGTGCGTGAGATCGCCCATCTGGCTCGAGAACGAGGCGCCGTGGTGCACTCGGACGCCACCCTGACCGCAGGGCTCTATCCGGATCTCTGGCGGGATCTCGAAGTGGACCTGATGACTCTCAGCCCGCACCACTTCCACGGGCCGAAGGGAATAGGCGCGCTGGTGGTCCGTGGCGGCACCCGGCTCAGGCCACAGGTCGAGGGAGGTATCCAGGAAGGCGGGCTGCGAGCCGGCACTCCCAGTGTGGCGTTGGCGGCAGGATTCGGAGAAGCGGCCCGACTGGCGAGGGAAGAGTCATCAGGCCGGGCCCGCGATCTCGAGAGGCTGGCCATCCGGTTGAGAGCAGGCCTCGAGGAGACGCTCGGGGATTGGGTTCTCACCGGCGATCCGATCCAGAGAGTCCCGGGCCACCTGAGCCTTTGCCTGCGCTACGTGGAGGGGGAGGCGGTCCTCGGACTCTTGGATGACGCCGGAATCATTGCGGGCAGCGGTTCCGCCTGCACTCTGGGTGCCGGCAAGGTTTCCCACGTTCTGGCAGCGATGGGAGTGGACCCGGTCTTGGCCCGCGGCTCTCTGGAGTTTTGCTTTGGGATTTTCAACACGGCTCAGGAGGCGGATGAAGTGGCGCGGATCCTGCCAGGCATCGTGGCCCGACTCAGGCAGCTATCCCCTCTTGCGCCATAACCGTCGCAACCGGGGACCTAGAAAGGGCGAATCACCAGACCGGTATAAACCTTGGGGTAGAAGTAGGTGCTCTTCTGGGGAAGCCGAAGCCCCCGTTGAGCTGCCCGAACCACCGCCTCCACTTTCAGCGGATTGAGCAGGAAGGCGGCCCTCGCCTCCGCGCTGCGCACTTGTCGAATCGCTTCGGCCGCATCCGAGGTGTACCCCACCGCCCCTGAGGCGATGTCCGGACCGGACAATCCGAGCATTCGCGACAGCACTTCCTTCTGCAACAGCACCGTGTCGAATTCCTCGAGCGGATCCTGCGCCGGGTTTCCATCGGCGGCGAGGCGCACCAGAAGGGGGGGATCCTCCGGGGTCACCAACGCGAAGGTTCGCTCCCCTGCTTGACGCAGGCGCTGGAGAATCTCCTCAGGTCCGCTGTCCGGCATGAGGGACTCCACGCGATGGCGCTCTCGCAGGGCTCTGGGGATGCCGTGCGTGAGCGAGTCGTCGCCTCCGCGCAAGAGGCGATGAATGGGAAATATCCGGAAGCCCCGGTCCTGCAGGCTGCAAAAAAAGGCCAGCACGTAGCCGGCACCAGCTTCCCCCGGGAGAGCTTCCCGTACTGCCAGCGCCGATTCGTAGCGGTGGTGTCCGTCGGCGATCAGCGTCCAATCGGCGCGAAGCGCGTTTTCGAGGCGCAGGGTCGTCACCGAATCATCCACCTTCCAGAGCTCGTGCGTGACTCCGGAAGGGTCTGCAAATCCGAAAAGTGGCGGGATTCGAGTGACCTCCTCCAGGGTGGCGCCCACCGTCTTCGTGGAATCGGGATGCAACAGGAAGATGGGGCTCAGGTTGGCCCGACACGCCAGGATGAGTCGGGTCCTGTCCTGCCGGGGACCCTCCAGGGTCTTCTCGTGCGGCAGGATAGCCTTCTCCGAATCCGCCTTCCCGGGCAGTTCGAGAGCCCCTAGAAAACCGAGACGGGACGAAAGCTCGCCTTCCGGTCCACGGAAAGTCTGACGGTAGGGGTAGAACGCCGGCTCGGAATCCCGCGCCAAATCGCCCGATTCCTGCCATTGACTCAATAGGGATGCGGCACCGGAGTAGAAGCTGCCATCTTGTGCGCGCCCCGCTTGACCGGGAAGAATCAGGCGAACCACGTTGTGCGGATGCAGGCTCTCAAGGCGCAGTCGCTCTTTCTCCGTGATGACATCGTAGGGCGGGGCCGTCAAGCGGGCCATTTCCTGGGAGAGCTGGGAAGGGTAGCGGAGAGCGCGAAATGGCAGGACGTGTGCCATTTCGACTACTGGGGAGCGCTGTTGCTAGATGGAGCGGCCACCAGCTTGATTCCGAGACTGCTAATATAGGAGCGTTCCACCGTGCCGTTGGAGTATCTCGGCACCCAGGCGATGTTTCCTTTCTTGGCATTCATCGCCGTGACTTCAATAATTGCCTTGAGATCGAGCCGGGTGGCTTCCGGCCCAACGGCGCTGAGCCTGCCCTCCAACCCGAACCGTCCTGACAGGACGGCGATGGCTTGCAGCCAGGGGTAGTTCGCATTGGCTCTGGGCGGGGGAATCGAAACGTCCACGCCGAACTTTTTGCTGTCGAAATTGACCAGGTCGGTGACAAAGGTCCCCGTGCTCCGGCTCTCTTCCTTGATGGAGAGCCCGTCTTCCTTGAGGATCGTCAGCAGATTGTCCCGGACCCTCTCCAGACTGCCATTGAATTGCCAAGTCACGGTGGGGGAGTTGACCACCGGAATGGCATCTTCCTCCTGACTCTTGGCCTCGGGAGCGCCGAGCAGGGGGGCCCAAGACCCCATCAGCGCCAGGAACGACACCCAAAGGACTGGGCGCGGAAACTTCACGACGAACTGCCTCCCCGGTTGCATCAAGGTGAATGCGGAAAAGTATAGCACAGCGATTGCCTGGTTCCAGCCGGACGAGCCGATCCGATGCTTAGCCGAGATCCCCGCGCGGCCCTCTGCAACCATTCTCACGTTGACTTCATACGAGTTGAACCTATAATCTTTTGGTCTTCATGACCCTGTTCCGGTGGCCATAAACCCTTGCGGAGACCCATCTCCATGACAAGACCCTCGAATCACCCTGCCAGGAGAGGACGCCTCGGCTGGGTGGGAATTCTCGTTCTAATGACTGGATTATGCTCTGCGGGAGAGGCACTCCTCCATGCGCAGGCCGCTCCCCCCCCCTCCGCAACCGCAGCTCCCAACGGCCTGGATTTCAGTGGATTGTCGGCGGAGCAGATCGCCACTGCCACTCAAATCCTGGGTGAGACGCGCTGCAACTGCAATTGCGGCATGACCCTTCTGGAATGCCGCACCAAGGACCCCAATTGCACCCGAAGTCTCTCGGTGGCGCGCGCCTTGGTGGAAGATCTCAAAGGCGGCAAGGATGCGGCCGCTGCCCGCGCCAATGTTCAGGCCGCGCTCGCGAAGGCGGCGTCGACTCCTCCGCCGGCGCCTGCCGCTCCGGATGTGAACAAGGTCTTCAAAATCGACGTCACGGGGGCCCCGGTGAAGGGTCCGAAGAGCGCGCCGGTCACGATTGTGGAGTTTTCAGATTACCAGTGACCTTACTGCGCTAGGCTTTTGCCTACCCTCGAGCAGGTGCTTGAGGCCTATCCCAAGCAGGTCAAGCTGATCTTCATGCAATATCCGCTTTCCTTCCACCAGAACGCACGACCCGCCGCGCTGGCCTCGCTGGCGGCCCAACGGCAGGGAAAGTTTTGGCCAATGCATGACATGATTTTCCAGAACCAAGCGAACCTCAAGAATGCCCAGGGACAGTATCGCTTTTCGGAGTTCGCCAAGACCCTGGGACTGAACGTGGCGAAATTCGACACGGACATGAAAGATCCCGCGCTGGAGAAAACCATCGCCGATCAGATGAAGGCCGGGGCGGAAGCCCAGGTGAGCGGGACACCCGCTCTCTATCTGAACGGCAAGAAGGTGGGGGATCGCTCTTTCGATGGTCTCAAGCGAATGATCGAGGCCGAGCTGGCCTCCAAGGGCGGATCGACAGCTTCCAAGTCCCAATAGCTCTTCGCCGGGAACGGGAGCACAGTGTCTCCCGTTCCCGGCATTCGTCCGCTAACGTTTTTCCGGCGGCTTTTTTCCCAACTCCTGAACCATCTCGCCCACGACTCTTGCGACTTCCGCCGAGGGGCCCAAGGCCAGGCAGAGTCGGAACTGTTCCAAGGCCATCTCCTTGCCTGCGGGTCGATGCATATAGATCACCCCCAGGTTCTGGCGCAACTCGGGCTGGCCGGGCCGGACGCTCAGGGAGCGCAGATAGTATTGCTCCGCTCCCTGCGAATCCCCCCGTTGCTGGCTGAGGTATCCCAAGAGGGCCGGAGCTTCCCACTGCGCCGGGTCCAGATCGAGGGAACGCGCCAGCTCCGCCTGGGCTCGGTCGAGCTCCCCCATCCGCATGAGGGATTCTCCCCGGCCCCGCCGAACGACGGCCGACTCCCGGTCGATTCTCTCCGCCTCTGAAAAAGCCTCCAGGGCCTCTCCGGGCCGATCGCGCTGCAGCAGGAAATCTCCGAGATGAACCAGGAACGCCACGGAACGGGGGTTGAGGCGGAGGGCCTCCTTGAGCTCCTGCTCGGCTCGCCCCCAGTCTCCTTGCTG
>JAKEFJ010000147.1 GCA_022616665.1 Acidobacteriota bacterium | reverse complement strand
TGACGTCGTAGCCGGCTTTCTGGGAAGGCGCCGGCAGGGACACCGTAATGGGCAAGTCCGGAGGGAGCGACACGTTTTGAGGACCGGGAGGCGGCGTGATGCCGCAGGGGGGCCCATTGGTCATCGACGATGTGCTCGTCAGGGTAACGGTATATCCCCCGTGGCCGTCCGACGCAAAGCTGGCCGAGTAGGTGTAGCCGACGGCGTTCGAGCAGCCCGCGTTGCCGGCTCCGCTGACCGTGAAAGCCGGTTGAGTCTGTCCGGTCACGGAGGCCAGATACGCCCCGAAGCTGGGGTAAGGCGACGGAGAGCCCGTCGTGGAATTGGACGCCAGCAGCGAGGGACCCATGAGGCGGGCAAAGGTCGTAAGGGACCGGCTCGGCGTCCATGTTCCCAGCTTGGAGGAGCCGATCGCTTGAAAGGCATTCCCCATCGTGGCGGGATTGAGGGTGTAGAGGGCGTTCAAGAGCGTCGGCGTCGAGGCGTAATAGGTCATAGTGGCGAAGCTCTGTCCCGTGCCGTCCAGGTAGTCGAACTGCATCGGAATGCCGAAGAAGTCCATGGACGTGAGGTCCGCCCCGCTCCCGGGGTAGCCGAACTCCATCTTGTCCCAGCGGAAGGTTTCGGTGCCGGTCGGGAAATTGCCGTTCGAGACCGCAACCGGCGAGATATAGGAGACCATGAGCCGGCCGCTGCTGATGGCGCCGACTCCGAATTGATAAATGTTCCGGGTCTTGCCGGTGTAGGCCGAGGTGGTCGTCCCGCAGGGCGTCATGCTCGTCAAGGCTTTGGCTTGCTGCGATCCCTTAGGGGTGACCCCGATGTCCAAATAGGCGAGCCCGCTGGGTGGCCCGCCCACCGGCCATCCCACCCCTGTCCCGGTCAAAAGCAGATAGACCTGGCTATCGTCCAGGCCGCTGTCATTGACCACTTGGATGGCCAGGGCAATGGCGTAGGATGGGCAGCCCGCCGCCGCCAGCTTCGGACCGGTCTTGCCCCCCACGGCCCCGCCCAGGGCCTTCGCCAGCTTGTCGGCCCCGGCCTTTTGCGCCTCGCTTTCCTGGGCCATCGAGGCGGCGAGGTCGCGCTCCTGCTGGAGCTCGGCGCTCATCTTGGCCTTGGCCTGGGCCTGCTCCTGCCGGACCCGCTCCACGTCGCCGGAGCCGGCGCAGCCGGCCAGCAGTAAGGCGGCTGCCAAGGACAGGTTTCGTAAGGGATGAAAGGCAAGGCGAGCGGCGCACGTTGGTATCGCGTACATAGGGGGTTCCTCGTTCGCGTGCTGAGAGTTATTCCAGATTCTTCATGGCGGCCCGGACCTGCTCTAGGGCGCTCACGTGCCGGGCCTCTTCGGCTTTCAGGTACTCCTTGACGGACTGGGAGATCTTGGCATGGGCGGCGCGGAGCGATTCGTTCTCCTTGGCCAGGGTGGAGAACTGGGTCTGTTCCTTCATCAAGTCCGCCCGCAACTTGCTCTCGCCCTGTTGCGCCTCCTGGCGGATCTGCTCCAGGTCGCCGGAGGTGGCGCAGCCGGCCAGCAGTCCGGCACATAAGAGAACTAGCAGTCTTCCCGTCGTCATCCATTGGGCGATGGTCTGCCGTTCAATCATCACGATGACCCTCCTTGCTTTGGGTAGCTCACAATGACCCCGTCAAGAGCAGTGAGTGTAACGAAAAGCCCAAATCCATGTAAAGACTGCATCCGTGCCAGTACATAATGCCTGGGGTGATAGCCTCTTGGACAAAAGACCTGATCCCATGAGAGAGGCGTTGGGGGTAGGGACGGGTTGACCGTCGTCCGACGCTGGCTACTCTCAGGAAGCCGCTCTGACCGCCGTGGTTTTGCCAGGCCGCAGGCGGCCCGAGAAGCCAGCAGCAACCATGCCAGGAAGAGGGGCGGAGGAAATAGCGAGGAACACTGATGAGTTAGGATGGAACGCTGAAAGCGGGCGAACCGTTGCAGGGGGCAATCGTCAGATTCTTGCCAATAAGCCGTCACATTTGCGATACAGGTTCAGACGGACAACAGTCACCTGGCGAATCGAGGATGGATGGTTTACAATGGCCCCTTCCATGTCTTCAGTCCCATCGCCGCAATCGCCGCCCTACCGCATCACGCTGTTCTACGGCCCTGAGCCGGTTGAAGGGGACCCCGTGCGGCTCAGCTGCGTCTTCAACGTCAAGAAGCGCAGCTGGAAAGGCGGGATTCAAGTCGCGGTGGAACTGGACGAGGGACAGGTCGCCCGCGCCAGGCAGACCATGGGCTTCGAGGAATGGATGAGAGCGGCGCTGGCCGGCATCCCGGAGCAGGAGCGCGCCGACTACGCGGACCGCGCGCAAGATCTGTTCGTCCAGGGGCTGTGCGCGCTCAAATTGGACCTGGCGATTGAAGCCGGCCTGCAGCAGGCCAATTGCTCCATCGAGGCGGACGCGTTGACCGGCGAACTGGATCGCGCCATCGCGCAGCAGGAGGATCGCCTCAAATCGCAGATTCTCACCGAGCTGGATATCTCCGGATGATCGATGGACTTGAAACTTCAGTTTCCATCCACAGCGGAATTTGCTATAAAACAGCAGTCGGTGAGATGGTCGGCTGACGACTTCCTTGTGTTCCGGTGATCCCGAGCCAAACGACCTGAAAGGAGGCAACCCCCGTGCGCACAATGTGGATCAAAGGGGTCGCAATCATGCTCCTGTTCACTTTTAGTACCATGTTCTGTCTCCCCGTGAGCCTGGCCCAGGAAGGCGGAGGCGCTCCCGCGCCTTACTCTTCGGACGATTCACAGGGGGGAAATCCCAAGGAAGCCGGCCTGCAGGCGGCAAGTTGGGTTTTGACGATCCCCTATGGCGTGGGCAAGGTGGTCTTTGCCATCCTGGGAGGGGTGACGGGGGGACTCACCTATGTCTTCTCCGGAGGAAATCTGGAT
>JAKEFJ010000146.1 GCA_022616665.1 Acidobacteriota bacterium | reverse complement strand
TACCCGGGATTGATCCTCTCCCTGCTGCGGCCGCGCAAGCGCTCCATCGAGAAGTTCGGGGTCATCAAGGGAAAGCGCATTCTTAAAAACATCAACGCCATGTTTCCGGACAAGACCTTCGCCGACGCGAAGATTCCGCTGCGCATCGTCGCCACGGACATCCGCGCCGGGCGGAGCGTGATCCTGAAAGAGGGGAACGTGGCCCGGGCGGTGCGGGCCAGCATCTCACTCCCGATTTACATGCGTCCGGTGAAATGGGGGGATGCTTTGCTCGTGGACGGAGGAATGACGAACCCGATCCCGTGCGACGTGGCCATGGCGGAAGGGGCCGATGTCATCGTCTCCATGTCGTTCGGCTCCTCCCTGGAGACGCCCCTGACCAGCCCCGTGCGGCTTCTGAACCAGATCGTGCGCGTCTCCTCCAGCAGCCTGATCCGGGTCCACGGCCAGCTGCATCGCACGCTGCACAAGGGGGAGATCGTGGAGATATATCCCTCCTTTGACCACGTCCACTCGTTCTTCAACTTCCACACCATGGAAGAGATCATTTCCCGGGGCGAGGAGGCCAGCGAAGCCGCCCTGCCCCGCATCCGCTCGGCTCTTGACGCCGCTACAACCCAGGCTTCTTCTCGTTGATGGTCTGAACGGTAGCGGTGCCGTCGGATCGCCGCAGAGTGAGCGTGATCTTGAGGTCCCCGGCTCCGGCCAGCTTCTTGCCGTCAATTTTCATCTTGAAGGGGATGCGCGCAGGCGCCTTCGGGTCGTGGGTGGCGTAATAAGCTGCGATTTCCTTGAAGGCGTTCGGTTTTTCCCACACCGTCTGCTCCCCGTTCCCCACCACCTTGATGTCGGCTCCGGTAAGCCCCACCCCGCTGAACTCGCCGCGCACGGTCAGATCGGGCATCAGGAACCCGCCTTCGTACTTGGTGGAGCTGATCGTGATGGCTCCATCGGTGGAAGCCGCCGCGCGCGGCGGCGCGGCGTCGGATAGCTTTTTCGGTTCCTCGGTGCCGGAGGGAGCCCCGGGGGTCGGGGGAGCGTTCTTTCCACCGCCCAGCAGACTGCTTGCCAGCTGCCCCAGGGTGGACTTGCTTCCCGCCAGACGCTGCACCGCTTCGGATTTGGCGGCGGCTCGGGTGATGTCGCCGATGTCCACGCCGTAGGTGGGTGAGGCGAGCGGTCCCTTGATGGTCAGCGGCAGCACGATGCGGCCGCCCTCCTGCTCCAGGTAGCGCGCCCGGCTTCCCTCCTGCAGCATCGCCTGGGTAATCTCCTTCGAGAACTGGACCTTCAGGTTGAGGTCGAGCATTCCCTGGAGCGTGAAGCCGCCCTTCCCCTGCAGATCGAGATCGTTCGAAACCAGCTGGAGGTTGTTGGAAGTCGCGCGCCCGCCGGAAAGAGTGATGTCTCCCGTGAGCGCCGAGAATTCCGTGCGCTTCTTCGCGAGGTTGGAGCTCACCTGGGTCAGCGTCCTCTCGCCCAGCAAATTGGAAGCCTTGGCAAGCCCCTGCATCACGTTGAGCTGTCCGATCCACCCCTTTTCCACGCGGATGCTCCCGCGGCCCTTCAAGGAATTGAGGATGGCGTTCATCTCGCTCCCGCTTCCCTCCATTTCCACGTCGGCGCTGACGCTGCCTGCCAGCAGGTCCTTGATCCCCATGTTCTCAGCGAGGAAGGGCTGGGCATTCACTCCCTTCAGAGCGCTCCGGTAGGCGTAGCGAGGCTGAGCGCCGCGCAGATCGGCGGAGAGGGTGCCTTGATACGTTCCCCCGTAAAGCCTGAAGGAGACCGGGTCGAAGGTGACCACCTTGTTTGCTAGTTGTAGATTTCCCTCGAAGCGGGAGAAGCGGAACGTGCCGTAGGTTCCTTCGTCGATGCGCACGATACCCGTGCCCCGGGTGCGGGCCAGAATGTCGTCCGAGGCGCCGGAAGCGGACGGCGCGGCGGTTCCGGAGGAAGTGGGTGTGAGCAGGGACATCAGCTCGTCCAGGCTCGCCGAAGGAGAGTGCAGATTCAGCGAGACCTGCGGAGAGGTGAAGTTCTGAACGGTCACTCCGCCGTCGAGCTTGGTCTTTCCCACCCGGGCCGCGAACTGGCTGACCTTAAAAGCTCCCGTCTCGAAAGTGAGCTTTCCAGAGACGTCCTCGATGGGTTTCCCCAGGGAGGGATCGGCGTAGCGCACTCCCGACAGAGTGATCTCGCCGCGGAATTTCATCTGCTCGGGGTGCTCGATCGGCCCTGATGCCTCCCCCTGGAACGCGATGGGCGCCGCCGAGGTGAATCCGGCCGGGAACTTGGCGCCCAGCAAAGCCGCCACGGTGGCCAGGTCCGAGGCCATCACCTGCGACGGGCGCACCTTCACCTCCAGCCTGCCGCCCTGCTCGGTCCGATCCAGAGTCCCGGAGGCAGTCAGGCGTGTCTTGCCGCTGCCGATCGTCAGGTCCCGGAGGTCCAGATGCTTGCCGCCTTGCGTCAAGGCCACATCGAGCGCCAGGTCCAGATCCCCGGCACGGGTCGCGGGCCCTCCGCGAGCCGCCGGGCGCAGGGCAACCCCGCGCAGCTCCAGGTTTCCCTGCAGCGAGCCGTCTCCTTCCAGCTCCCATGCGCCTTGCGAGGAGGTCTTGAGCCGCGCTTTCGTCTGCAGCTTTCCCGAGGCGCTTCCCATCGGGGGCGCGAAGCCGAGAAGCGACTGGAAGTATGGAGTGAAGGCGGAAGGCTGGAATTTATCGAGCTGCAGCTCCACGCTCGTTTGCCCCGGCGCGGGGCCGGGTCGGGCAGGCGGGGGCGCGAGAATCCCGCTCAGGCTCATGGATCCCGATCCCTTGGGCGGAAGTGAGGTTGCCAGCTTCACGGCGAAGGGGCGGCCGGGCGCATAACCATCCAGCGCCACGTCCACGTTGTCCAGGGTCGTGGTCACGGTCTTGCCGGGAAGCACCATCTCGTCCACGAGCCGCAGCTTGGTGCCTTCGATGCGCAGCTTCGCCAGGCTGAGCCCGCCTCCCGATTCGGCCGCGGGTTGCTGCGGCGCCGCGGGGGCGGTTCCGCTGGCGGCGGAGAGATCCGGCAGGTTCGTGTGGCCGTCGGCGTAACGGTGGAGATTCAGCTCCGGATGGTGCGCGACGAGCGAAGCCACGGCGATGTTGCCAGTCAGCAATGGCAGGATCCGCACGTGTGCGGAAAGCGATTCGGACTTGAACAGAGGCGGATCGCCTTTCCGATCCGAGGCGATGGCCAGGGGCTTTACGCTCACTCCGGGGATGGGAAAGAGGGTGAGCTTCATGGTTCCCAGCGTCACGTCCCGCCGGAGAAGCCCTTCCGCTTTCGCCTCGATAAGGTCGTGATATTTGTTGATGTCGATGAACAGCGGGATGACGAGTGCGAGAACGATCAGGGCGGCGACGAAAGAGCCCGCGATCCAGAGGAGGCGTCGGAGTCTGGGGGTCATGTTAATTCCTCCCATTGCGTCGACATTATATAAGGAAGGAGAGGAGAATCGATGCCGGCAGGACGATGGCGTGTCGTAAACTCCACATCCCGTGTATATCCTCGCAACATGAAGCTAAATCCAATACCAGGCTAATTTAGGCGCGGGCACGGAAGACGCAAGCCGGAATCGTGTGCAGTAGCTCCACACGAGACCAACCGTCCATGTCCAAGCGCTTGACAGGCATCGAAGGTTCGATGTGTGCAACAGACCGAGAGGGAACGAGTTACACAATACCCGCAGGTGTGGCGAGGAAGGCGGCAGGTGTCTTGCAGTACACCCCGGTGCGGACGTTACGGGAAGTAGGGCTGACGGCCCACTCATCAACCTGGAACGGCTGACCGTACGAGGAGCTGACAACCGGCGTGCGACGAGCTGGAAACGGCGAGGAATGGGCCTCGCCGTTTTCATTTCTGCCATTGACTGATTCCACTCCTGCGAGAGTCCGAATCACTATCTGCCTTTCAGGTAAACCTCCTGGCCCTCGGCGAGCTCTTTATATTCCGCCTGGTGCTCGTACTTGACCCAAATTCCCTTCAATTTGTCCATCCACGAACCTGGTATGCCGTCGTTTTTACATCTCTTGTCCGGATTATCATGCTTACAAGGCTTGCAACCCTTCGCTTCGCCGCCTTCCGGGAGCTGAAGGAGGAGGAGCTGGCCCGGGTGCGGGCCCAGCGCGCCAGGCTCTTCGAGCAATGGTATGCCCTGCCCGCGGGGGAGACTCTCGAGCTGGAGTTTCCGGTAACCAGGCACATCTTTCCCGACAAGACCTGAGGCATTCGCCAGCATCCATCTTGACCCGTCTCGCGGCCGGCGATAAGCTTCCGCGGATTCCTTGCCAAACGGAGTATTCATTTCGAGGAGATTTCACCATGCACTCCGCGACGCTCAAGCGCCATGCAGCATGGCTGGCCGTGGCTCTGCTCGTCGCATCGGGGGCCGTCATGTCCAGAGGGGAGAATCAGCCCGCCCGAGGCAACTCTGAATCGGTGGCCAAACTGGAGGGAATGCTGGGCCGGTACGCCCCTTCCGACATGTCGTTCGATGCCCGCAAGCTGCCCGCCCAGGACCAGGCCATGCTCAAACACCTGATCGCCGCGTCGCAGCAGATCGATGAAATCTTCTGGCGTCAGTCCTATGGCAAGGCGGTCGAAATCCGCGATCGCCTCAAGGCAGCCAAAGATCCAACCTCGAAACTGCTCCAGCGCCTCGTCATGATCAATGCCGGGCCCTTCGATCGGCTGGAGGACTTCAAGCCCTTCTACGGCACCGAGACCATGCCGCCCGGGGCCGGCTACTACCCGGCGGACCTGACCCGCAAGGAGTTCGAGGATTACGTCACCGCCCACCCCGAGCAGCGTGAAGCGCTCCTTTCGGGTCTTACCGTGGTCAAGCGGAAGGGGAAGGAGCTGGTAGCCGTCCCGTACCACGAGGAATATGCCCGGTGGCTGGAGCCCGCGGCGAAGGAGCTCGAAGCGGCCGCGGCGGCCTCGGCGAGCGCCTCGTTCCGGCGCTACCTGACCTCCAAGGCGAAGGCTCTCAGGGATGACAAGTATTTCCAGACCGATTGCGACTGGATCGATCTGAAAGACAGTCCCTACGAGCTGGTCCTCGGTCCCTTCGAGGTGTACGAGGATCAGCTGATGGGGATCAAGACTTCCTACGAAGCCTCGGTGGCGGTGCGGGACGTGCAGGAGAGCACGCGGCTGGCAGCCTACATTGCACACCTCCAGGAGCTGGAAGACAACCTTCCCTATCCCGAGGCGGACCGTCGCAAGGTTGCCGGGCTCGCCTCCCCCATGGTCGTGGTGCGGGACATTTACCGCGGAGGGGACTTGAGGGTGGGTTATCAGGCGGCGGCGACGAACCTCCCCAATGATCCCAAGGTTCACGAGAAGAAGGGCTCCAAGAAAATCTTCTGGAAAAACGTGTTCGAAGCGCGCGTGGACAAAGTCATCCTGCCCATCAGCAAGGAGCTGATGGAGCCATCCCAGGCGAAGCTGGTGACGGCGCGAGGGGTCTTCGAGGATGTCCTGATGCACGAGCTTTGTCACGCTCTGGGCCCGCGCTATGTCCGGGGCACCGATGAGAAGGTTCCAGTGAACCAGAGGTTGGGGGATCTTTACAGCGCCATCGAGGAGCTCAAGGCGACGGTCGCAGGACTGGTTTCCATGGCCTGGTTTTTCGATCAAGGGATCATGCCGAAGACAACCGAGCAGGAGCACTATGCCTCCTACCTGGGCTCCATCCTGCGGGCGGTGCGCTTCGGAGTGGGGGAGGCTCATGGACGGGCCTCCATCGTCGAGCTGAACTTCCTCCAGGAGCGCGGGGCCATCCGCCGCGATCCCGCGACGGCCCGCTGGTCCGTGGATGCCTCGAAGATGCGCGGGGCATTGCGCGAGCTGACCGGGCAGGTCCTGGAGATCGAGCGCGCCGGAGATCGCGCCGCGGCCGAGGCGCTGTTCGCGAAGTACGGCTCGATTTCCCCCGAGCTGGCCAAGGGCCTGGAGCGAGCCCGCTCCGTGCCCGTGGAGATCGAGCCGATTTATCGGAATCTCTGGTGAGTGTGGACTCAATCCAGGCAGCAGTCCGGGGCATCGAAGCGTGAAGGGCGGGTCGGGAAAACTCACCGCTTGGATCATCCTGCTCGCCGCTCTGGCAGTCTCTCTTGTCTCCGCCACCCGGACCCACGCCTTTCTTCCCGGCCACCATGGCTATCTCACCTCCATGGGCCTGGCCATGGGCAAGAATCTGGACCACGAGCACCATTACCTTCTGTTCACCCGGAAGTGGGTTAACGCGGAAGGGAAGAGCGGCGTGGATCCCCACAATCGCTTTCCCATCCTCGCCTACCTCCTGATCGGTGGAGCCGAGTCGGGCTGCGGCAACGATCCCTCCTGCGAAATGCAGCGGGGCCGGGTTTTGATGCTTCTGTTCTGCTGGGGCGCGCTGGCGCTCTCGACTCTCCTTCTTATGGAGCTTTCCGGAAATCCTTTGCTGGCGGTTTCCGCATCGCTGCTCGGCTTTTCGTCCTACTTCCTGCAGTACTACAACGACATGGTTTTCAATGACGTTCCCGCCGTCTTCGGATTCATGCTGGTTCTTTTCGGGATCGCCCGATTCGAGATGCGAGGCTCCACCTTTCTCCTCACGGCCGGCGCGCTCCTGGGCATCGCCCTGGGATGGCAGTGCTACGCGCCTCTGGTGACCTGGTGGATCCTCCAGGTGTTTCGCTCACTCAAGACGGCAGGATTGGTTGGCAGTGTCCGGGGGGTGCTCCGGAGCCAGGCCACAAAAACGATGGTCATGGCCGTGGCGTGGGGATGCCTGCTTCTCGCTGTCAACGTGTTTCACGAGAAAGCCGCCCTCGGCGTGCCGGTCGGAGAGCTCCCGTCAGTCCGCTCGATTCAATTCCGTTTGGGTATGAAGGGAGGAAGTGAGGCCTTTCCGGAATACCAGGAGCTGAAATGGGGTAATTTTTTCAACAAGCAGGCGCGCCGGGTGATGAAGGCGACCATCCCCACGCGGCCGCTTCACGCCGCCGTCAATCGGTGGAGCGAGACTCAGAATTCAGGGCTTCGGCTTCTGCTGGGGGTGACGGGCCTGGCGTTGCTCGCGGGCGCGCTCTTCTGTCTCGTGAAGCTCTACTTCGGGTTGAAGCAGCAGCGCCTGGCATCCCTCGTGGTGTTCTTCTCGGGACTGCTCTGGTGCCTCTCGATGCGGCAATTCACCGCGTTTCACGATTTCCAGGCGATGTTCTACGTCGTATTCGCCATGACTCTCTTCTGGGCTATCCTGTCGCGCCTGCCGCACAAGGCGATGGGCTGGGTGGCGGCGGGGAGCCTGGCCGTTTTCGCCTTCTCCGCCGTGGACCTGAACCGGGTCAAGACTGGAGAAGGCAGAGACTTCGAATCACGGACGAGCGATTTTGCCGCGATCCGAAAAGTGACAGGGGAGAATCGCCGCATCCAGGTGGGCCTCACCGATGCGGAGTTCGAAGCCGAGTTCGTCCCCTTCCGCTTCTACATGGCGGGGAACTTCTACAGCGATCCGACGCACGCCGAGTTCGTCATCACACGCGACCGGAGCTTCGCCTCACCGACGCTCACGCCGAACAACCACGAGTATTTCCTTTTCCGCGCCCCCTCCTCGCCCTAACCCTGAGCCGCTACCCGAGCCGATAGGGAGAGCCTCATACGTCAATGAACCTTTCCCGATCCGCAGCACTCGGCAGCCTGCACTGTTCATATTTGCCAAAAATGCGATAGCGGTTCCGGGCGAGGCAGTCGTAACCAAAGTTCAACAGCGAGTCCGGCAAAATCCCGAGGATTCCGGCGCAGCGCCATGGACCGCCCAGCGTTTTCAGAACAAGCAGCCCAGCGCGTGCCCTTTCAAACAGCAGCGCTGAACCGGAGTCATAGTTTGCTATGACGTAAAAGGTGTCGAGATCATCGGGATTTCGACCGTACTGGCGAAGCAGCGACTGCCCCTTGGCGCTCTGGAGCGAGGCGAATCTAAAATGGGCATTCCTGTCGTGTTTCAGAACAAACGCGTTCAGCCGGTTGCACAAGCCGCATACCCCATCGTAGAGGATAAGGTGCGAACCAGTGGATTGCAGAGCCTTGGCCATGACACTTGTAAGTAAACATGTTCACCAAAAAAGTCAACTCACGAACTGAGCCTCAAGCTGCTATCCGGATTCTCGCCAGCTCGTTGAAGGCGTTCGCGCGCCGATGGACCATTCCTTGATGGGATCGAGCATTTCTGCTAATCTGAGCCATAAGTGCTTTGCATCATTCCGCTTCGAGCGCTTCATGCGAAGGGGATGCTTTGAGCTGGAAGCCTTCTGCTTTCTGGCTCGTCACCGCTGCCCTCTGGCTGGCCGCGGCTCCGCTTGCATTCGCTGCGGAGTCCATCCTCGAAGGGCGCGTGGTCGATGACAGCGGCAACGCGCTACCGGGCGCCACGGTCGTGCTGCAAAACGAAGGGGCGGCGTTCCACGAGCGGATGACTCTCACCGATCCGTCGGGACGCTTCTGGTTCGGCGCACTGCCGCCCGGCCCCGGGTACAGACTGACCGTGTCGCTCTCCGGTCATGCCACGGTGATATTCTCCGAACTTCAATTGAGCTCCGGCAGCACCCTCACTCAGGATGTCACCCTTCGTCTCGGCAGCGAGCTGAGCGAGACGGTCCGGGTCCAGGGGAAGAGTGACATCCTGGACACCGAGAAGGTGACCGCGTCCACCACCTTCTCCTCCACCTTCATGGCCGAGCTGCCGATTCTGGGCCGGGACTACCAGGATGTCCTGACCCTCGCCCCCGGTGTGACCGACGTGAATCACACGGGCAATCCCAACATCCACGGCGCGCGTGACACCAATGTGGGAACGCTGGTGGATGGGGTCGCTACCACCGATCCCTTCACCGGGCATTTCGGGCAGAATCTGAACATCGAGTCAATCCTGGAGCTGGAAGTCATCACCTCGGCGGCTTCGGCGCAATACGGGCGGGCCCAAGGCGGCTTCGCCAACATCATCACCAAATCCGGCGGCAACGAATTCCAGGGAACGTTCAAGATGTTCGTCCGGAGCAACCGGCTCGACGGCGACGGCGCGGGCCAGGAAGATCCCGAGCTGCAGGGGGGTCTGAACGGCGGCCAGCTCATGAGCAATCTGAGCTTCACCGACCTCAAGCCGTTCCTGTCGATTTCCGGCGCCTTCGTGAGGGACAAGCTCTGGTACTACCTCTCCAGCGAGTTCATTCTCGAGGAAACGCCGGTCAACGCCCTTACCGAGGCATACGTTTTCCGCACCCGAGGATATCGGGAGTTCCTGAAGACGACGTGGCAGATCAATCCCACCCATACCCTGGCATTCTCGGTGATATGGGACAGGGAGAACGTCGAGAATCAGGGCATCACCAGCCTCCGGGACGTCCTCTCCGGCTATTCGACCCACCGCGGAGGGCCCACGCTGACGCTCAAGGAGAATTCCATCTTCAACCCATCCGTGCTGCTGGAGTCGTCCCTCTCCTGGTTTGACAACCGCTTCTCCCAGCTGCCGACGATGGACCCCGACACCAACGGCAACGGAGTGCTCTTCGTGGATGACCGGCCGGATCTGGGAGGAAATGAGGATGGGATCTTAGATGCTTCGGAGCGGGACCCGGGGGAAGACTGGGACCTTGACGGCTTTTACGATATCAATGAATTGACCCTGGGAGATCTGGATCGGGACGGGTACGTCAATGGGGTCAGGGGCTGTGAAGGCTCACAGCACGAAGACCTCAATTGCAACTACAGACTGGACGCGGAGGTGGACTTCAACCTCAACGGGCGGCTCGACCCGGAGGAGGACACCGGGATTCCTTGTTTCACCGTCCCCAACTGCGTTCCGGTCGACGCCAGGGGGACTCACACTGCGATCAAAGGCACCGCCGGCAACAGCCGATGGGATACGGAGGATCGGAACGCCAACGGGGTCCTGGACACGCTGCGCGACTCCGGGTATACGGTGGCCCCATTCTGGGTGGATGATAACGGTAACGGGAACCCTGAACCCGGCGAATACCATGCTCCGCTCCCTCCGGATCAGGATCTGCTCACCGACTCGCAGGGCCGCACCTACGGCCCTTACGCCTACCAGTTCGAGGACCACCGCAAGCGGGCCACCTGGAAAGAGGATCTCTCACTGTTCGTCCCCGACCTGGGCGGCACCCATGAGATCAAGCTGGGCGGGGTCTACGAGCATGAAGGCTATGACAGCGATACCACCCAGCGGCCGCAGGTTACCTTTCCGTTGACCTCAGTCCAGCCGGTCGCGAGTCCCAAAGAGCCCACCACCTCTTCCTCGTTCGTGGACACCTTGTCGGCCCAGCTGGGCATTCCGGGGAATGTGAACAATACCGCCGTTGGCGACAACCTGGGCCTGTATCTGGAGGATACCTACAAACCCCGGCCGAATCTGACGCTCAACCTGGGCGTCCGCTTCGATCGCGAAACGCTGCAATCGTTCGGGTACACTCCCGTCGACCCCGTCGCGGAGCGCTCCGACTACGATGCCCTGATGAACATTTCAGGATTCGACACGCGCCTTTTCGACGGGCTGACCCCCGTCGGGCTGTGCCGCGATCCGATCCACTCGTGTCCCGAGACTTCTGATCCGCTCCTAGCGGCCATGACGAGCCAGCTGCGCGGCCTCGCTTTCCAGCGCTTGACCCGGCACAACGAGGACATCGACGTGCTGTCGGGGCTGCTGAAGAATGTCACGGGGGCGCGTCGGTTTTCGGGGGTATCGTGGGGAGTCGGGTCCGGCGCCCCGAGGAGTTCACGATTACCAATTCCAATCTGTCGCCTCGCTTGAGCCTGAGCTGGGATCCATGGGCCGACGGAAAAACGAAGGTCTTTGCGTCATGGGGCCGCTTTTACGACAAGATCTTTCTGCGGAGTCTGACCCTGGAGCAGGGCCCCGACTCCGTGACCCGGGTCTACCAGTTCGAGCCGCGCGGCGTGGATGACTACGGCATTCCCAACAATCGCATCGGGAAGCCGCTCTTCCAGTCCCCCCTGTCCATGACCGCCGTCGATCGCTCCCTCAAAACACCCTACTCCGTCGAGGGGACGATCGGCGCGCAACGGGAGATCTCCCCGGAGATGTCGGTATCGATTCGCTACGTCACGCGCGACTACCATGACCAGCTCCAGGACGTCGATGTCAATCATCGTCTCGAAATCGACCCCGCCACGGGCCGACCGGCCGATCGGATCGGCGAGGCGAAGTGCGATCCCACCTGTAGCAACAACTCCAATGGAGTTGCCGATTTGTACGTCGAGAACTTCTATTTCAACCGGATCCTGCTCCTGGGAAACCCCAACGAGCAGACCTATCGGGGGTGGGAGTTCGAGCTGGTGCGAAGACTGCATCGTAAATGGCAGATGGAAGCGAGCTACACCTATTCCATCGCCCGGGGGGACGCTGAGAGCTATCTC
>JAKEFJ010000145.1 GCA_022616665.1 Acidobacteriota bacterium | reverse complement strand
TAGGTGAGGGTCGGGGCGGAGAACGCGGCCAGATAGGCCCCGTTCAGCAGGAGAAAGAGAAACGCCCCGAGGACGAGGCGCTCCAGCAGTTTTGGACGACCGGGAGTCGGAGCTTGAGATCTCATGCACCGGAAAGTATAGCGCCCCAGGGTGTCTTGGGGAAACGGGCATTTGGTCTCAGCTCGCCGCCTTCATCTCCACTCTTGCATCGAGGGTGCGGGAAATGGTGGCGTCCAGGTCCAACAGGTGAGCGCGGGTGTCCTCATCCAACGCCGAGTTCCGTTCGGGGTTGGCCGTCACCTTGCGGATGCGCGATCGGATGCCCACCAGGGTCGCCCGGGCGGCCTGGCCCGCCTCCGCGGGCATGCCCTTGGGAGGAACCAGGACCATGTCGCTCATCCGGTTCACCAGCAGACGCTCCAGGACTCGCCGCCTTCCCGGAAGAGCCGGATGGGTCGTGCTGGCGCGGGTCAATCCGGCCTTATCCAGGCCGGTGAAGGCCGTGGAGGTCAGGTGGCCGAACAGCTCGGGAAGGGTCAACGCCGAGGCGTTGCCGGGGGAGCGCCGCTGGTTGTCCAGCACCCGCCCTAACCGCTTGGGATTGAACAGGGCGTCCAGGGCCGAGTCGTAGAGAAACGACACGCGCGCCTCGACGCTGTAGTCGGTGTAGTAGCGGTAGGGGTAGTTCCAGTCGTACAGGAAGTCGGACTTCAGGAGCGACAGCACTTCGGGCGATACGTGGAACGCCGCCGGATCGAAGAGCGTCTTGTCCAGGACCACCAGGGCCTGGCGCTGCATGGTTGGATCCAGCGGCACCACAGGCGGGATCTTGGGATCGGGGTTGCCGTCGGCGACGATCCGTCGCAGGGTCTGAGCGCCCACGTAGCGGGCCGCGATGTCGATGTAGTCCATCGACACGGAGAAGATAGCCGCATCCAGCGCCTGACGGATCCGGTTGTAGTCATGACCCTCTGCCACCACCAGCGCTCCGATCTTCGGGAGCAGCTCCTTCTGGATCATCGTCAATCGGGCTTCCGCGAAAGCCAGAGGGTTGTCGCCCAGGTCATCGGTGCTGGAGTGGGGATCGGCATCGGACAGGGAGCCGTCGTCGAACATGAATCCCGGCGCGATTTCGGCTTCCTTGGCGATTTTGTCCAGGGCTTTGGCCTCTTCCTCGGCCGTCAGGTGGGGAAAGGGGCGATAGATATACTCCAGCATCAGATCGTCATAGGGTCCGACCCCGAGCATGAAGTAATCGCCCTGAGGCTTGCCGGGTGCCGCCAGGTTGATCGGGTCGTAATCCATGATCGATCCGGTGAAAGGATGGCGATCGGGATTCCCGGTGGCGAAGCCGGAGGTGATTTCGGCCTCCGTGGCAATCAGGCTGGCCTTGAAATTGTGGGAGAAGCCCAGCGCGTGCCCCACCTCGTGAGCCACCAGCTCGGCAAACGCCTCACGAGCGAAACGGTCCGACTCCTGCGGGCTGCTCCCCAGAATGCCCCGCGACTGAAGCACCAGCCGGGCGAAGGCGATTTGGCTGCTGAAGGAAGCCTGACGGTCACAGCCGATGCGATTGACGGATTTCCCCTCTCCCTGGGCCTGCATCCGCGTTGCCAGATCCTGAATGCCCGAGGAAGGGAGCATGAAGGGATCCTCGAAGCGCTCCCACTGGGGCGAGCGCCACCAGGCGTAAACCAGATAGCGATGGAGCGTGTAGGAAGGAAACTCGCCGTTCAGGTACGCATTCGCCTTCAGGACCTGTCCGGTCCGCGGATCCACCACCTGCGGGCCCGCCATTCCCGAGAACATCAGGTTGTCGCTCAGGTTCCAGTAGATCATCGAGTGGTGGATGTCGGTGGGATCCCAGGCCGGATCGTCGGGCTGATCAAGCACCTGCAACGCGTCCTTGAAGCCGATCTTTTCGAAGGACTTGTTCCACCAGAGTGCAGCCTCCTTGACACGGGGCCGCCATTCTGGGGGAGTGGCTTTGTCCACGTAGAAGGTGATGGGCTCCTTTGGAGGGGAGATGGGTGCCGAGGGGTCCGCCTTCTCCAGGTTCCACCTGATAAAGTTGTAACGGAAGGCCGTGTCCCGGTGGTCCACACCCGTGTAGTCCTTGTGCCCCCAGTCGAAGCCGCCGATCCGCTCGTCCGCTCGCCTCGTCCGGAAACCGTTCTCGGGCAACCGGAAGAAGTTGTAATCCACCAGCGCCTCCAGGTAGCGCGGATCGGGCAGGCGCGAGGCGATCTGGCGATTCAATGCGATGCGGCTCCCATCCCCCTCGCCTCCGGGGGATTCGCGGCGGTTGAACCGGTACGCGATGCGAACCGTGAGGTTGTCAGGATGATCGTAGACCGCGGCGATGGAGGAGTCCTCTGAGCTGGGGGCGTAGCCGGTTCGGGGCGAGAGCGTCTCCATCAGAGAGGGAGAGAGCAGCCCGGTCAGATCCACCAGCACCGAGTCTCGATTGCCGGAAACGGGGACGATTTTTGCCGAGAAGACCGGAGAATCGGGAAAGGTCGCATCCACGGCGAACCGGAAGGGTGAGGACTCGTCGGCTCGGTAATCCTGGTTGCGCTTGGACAGGATGATCCGCTCCCCGACCTTCTGAAAGACCACCACCTGGTTCTCGATGCTGCCGCCCCGCACCGACCAGTCCCCCAGAGCCTTCACCATGAGGCCCGCGAGGCCCAGGGGCTTTCCCAGCCACTCGTTGGGGAGGTCCAGGTAGAAATGCTCCGGGCTGCGGTATACCGTGAAGATCCCCTCCAGTCTTTCGTGGTTCTTGACCACCTCGTCAAACGACTTTTTCCCCTCCGGCGCGGCGCTCTCGGCTTTCGGAGCCTCCTTTCGGGAGGCCGCAGCCAGCGGAATCAGGCCCAGAGCCATCG
>JAKEFJ010000144.1 GCA_022616665.1 Acidobacteriota bacterium | reverse complement strand
GCGCACTTTCATCTCCGATGGCACGCCCATGAGCTTCAAAGTGAGGATCCCCCGCGCCAATCGCTCGGTGGTCAGCTCGCGAAGGTATTCGCTGGTCCGAGGGTCCGGCGCGGCTCCCGGAATTCCCGGCTGCTCGTCCTCCATCACGTGGAGCAGGGTTGAATGAGCCCCCACCCGTCCCGCGAGCCGGCCGGCGAAGATCACATCGGAGCGGCCGGAGACTCCGTGGGCCATGCAGATCAGGATTTTCTTGAGAGAGCGGCGGGCCTCCGGGACGATGAGGATTGGCACCCGCGAGAGCATGAGCAGCTTCTCCGCCGTGGAACCCATGGAGCGCGCGGGACCGTGCCTTCCCCGGTAACCCAGCACCACCATCTCGTGCGACCCCCGATCCAGCTCCTCCAGGATCCGATCGGCGGCATTCCCCGCGCGCAGCCGCGTCTTCAGGCTGGGAAACACCCCGGAATGCGCCTGGATGGCGGCTGAGAGTCCCTCCCGGGCGTGGGTTTCTTCGTTGGGCTTCTCGGCAACTCCCAGGATCTCCAGCCGGCCATGCATCTGGGAGGCGACGCGCGCCGCGAATTCCAGGCCGCGTCCGGCGAGCTCGGATCCGTCGATGCAGACCAGGAGAGATCCTCCTTCATGCGGAATGACGTGTAGGTTCCGGACCGTGAGCTGCACCGGCGCGCCGGGAATCAACACCGGGAGGTCCCCGATTTCGGGCAGCGCGTGAGCAATCAAGGTCGGCTCCGTCTGCCCGAACACCGGCTCAGGGGA
The DNA here is from genome assembly GCA_022616665.1 of Acidobacteriota bacterium. Lineage (GTDB taxonomy): Bacteria > Acidobacteriota > Polarisedimenticolia > Gp22-AA2 > AA152 > AA152. The sequence continues at coordinate 18,706 of JAKEFJ010000144.1, read as the reverse complement.
GAGAATCGTGGTTCCCCGCAGAGCCGGGACGCCAATCTTCATCCGGAGGACCGGCCCCGCGTGCAGCGTCTCGAGGATTTTTCCGAGGCCCAGCCCCTTGCCGTCGGTGCTGGCCCCCCTTGGTCTGATCTCCAGCTCTTCGGGTCGGATCAGCACTTTCACTTCCAGCGAGCCCTTGACCTGGGGAGCGTCCGGCGGGAGGGAGAGGATCGACTCGCCCACGCGGAGCTTGCCGTCGCGGATCTCGCCCACCAGGAGATTCGCATCGCCCAGGAAACGGGCCACCAGCTCCGTCTTGGGTCGGCGATACAGCGAAGCGGGCGGGCCTATCTCCACCAGATGCCCGCGCTCCAGGATGCCGATCCGGTCCGCCAGCTCGAAGGCCTCTTCCTGGTCGTGGGTCACCAGGATGGTGGTCACTTTCAATTTGTGCTGGATCTCCTTGAGAGATTTTCTGAGCTGCGACCGGGTGCGCACGTCCAAAGCGCCGAAAGGCTCGTCCATGAGAAGCACCGCGGGCTGGTAGGCCAGGGCCCGCGCCACGGCCACACGCTGCTGCTGGCCGCCGGATAGCCGGCGGGGAAGCCGGTCGGTCATTCCCTCCAACCCGATGAGACTGAGCAGCTCCTCCCGTCGCCGAAGCCTCTCCGTTTGCGGGACTTTGTGAATGCGCATTCCGAATTCGATGTTCCTGCCGACGGTCATGTGCTGGAAGAGCGAGTAATTCTGGAAGACGAAGCCCACGCCACGCTTCTGGGGAGGCAGATGATCCACGCGCTCCCCCTGCAGCAGGATCCGCCCCTCGTCGGGCCGGGTGAGACCGGCGATGATCCGCAGCGCCGTGCTCTTGCCGCTTCCGGATCCCCCCAGCAGCACGAACAGCTCGCCGTCCGCCACCTCCAGTGAGACTTCATCCAGGGCGACGTGAGAACCGAACCGTTTCGACACATGGTCCAGGACGATGGACATCAGGGACCTTCCCGCGCGGGACGTGACGTGAAGCGGAGCAGAAAGAGGAAGATGGAGAACGACAGGACCGCCAGCACCGCGGCCACCGCGTTGGCCGTCTCGATCTGCCCCGCTTCGAACTGGGCGAAGATGAACAGCGGGGCGGTCTGCGTTTTCATCCTGAGATTACCCGAGACCATGGCCGTGGCGCCAAACTCCCCCAGGGAGTGCGCGAAGGTCAAGAGCGTCCCGCTGAAAAGCCCTCCCTTGAGCGCCGGGAGCATCACGTGCAGGAACGTACTGAAGCGTCCCGCGCCCATGGTGTAGGCGGCCTCTTCGTAAGTGATCTCCAGCTCATCCAGCACCGGCTTCACCGCCCCCAGCATGTAGGGAAAGGTGACGAGAACATGAGCGAGAAAAACCCCGAACGGAGCGAAGATGGGGCGGAAGCCCAGAGGAACGAGGTAGCGCCCGAGAAGACCGATGGGGCCCCACAAGAGAATCAGCGAGGTCCCCATCACGACCGTGGGAATCGCCACCGGCAGGTTGACCAGGATGGAGAGCGGTCCCCGTCCCACGAAGCGGTGCTTGGAAAGCACGTAGGCGGTGAACGTCCCGAGCACGGCGTTGGCCAGGCTGGTCCACAGCGCGATCCAGAGCGACAGGCGCAAGGCGAACTGCGCCTCCGGCAGGAGAATCGTGCTCCAGAAGCTCGTCCAGCCGCCCCTGCCTGCGAAGACGAAGATCGCCACAATCGGCAGGATGAGCAGGGGGGTGAGGACGGTCCACAGGAGGCCGATGGTGAGGCGGTGAGCGATGGTCCTGCGCCGCGGCTCGACGGGGGGATGAGAGTCTCTCATTTCCTCAGCTCTTTGAGCACCTCTCCCTTCCAGATCTTTTCATACACGTTCGCGTCCGCCGCGGTCCAGCCGCCCATCTCCTCCACCGTGAAGGATTGGGGCAGCGGGGGAAGGTTGGGATTGGCGGAGTCCAGCGAAGGGCTCGTCGCCGAGCGGAAGCCGTATTGGACGAAAATGGCCTGCGCGGCATCGGAGAAGAGGAAGTCCCGGAAGGCTTCCACAGCCGGGCGATCCCGGGGACGGATGTTCCGGTCCACCAGGATCAGCGGATGCTCCGACAGGATCGTGAAGGGGGGGCGGACGATCTCGGTCTGGCTCTTTTCGCCCTCCCGGCCCACGAGTCCCTGCTGCTCGTAGGTGATCAAGGCATCCCCCAGGCCGTTTTCGAACTGGGTCCTGGCGCCGGCGGCGGAAGGGGACTGGCCCACCACGTTTTTCCAGATGCCCAGGAGCTGCTGCTTTCCCATACGCTCGTCCTCCGGGTCGGCAGATTGGGGGCGTCCGCTGGCCGAGACGAATTCCGCCAGGATCGACCACTTGGCTCCTCCGGAAGTGAGCGGGTCCGGATGGATGATGCCGATTCCCGGGCGGGCCAGATCGGCGTAGGTCCGGATGTTTTTGGGGTTTCCCTTGCGCACCAGGATCACGAACGGGGTCTGATTGACGATCCCCCGGGCCGGGAATTCGCGCCAGTCGGTGGCGACGGCCCCGGCCTCCTTCAGGCGCAGCGCGTCTCCCTCATGAGAGAGAATCGCCAGCGCCGCCGGCGCACCCATCACGATCTGGTTCGTGATGGTGCCCGAGCCGGAGAAGGAAGACGTGAAGACCAGCTCCTCTCCGTGCTGCTCCTTCCAGAGCCGGCTGAACGCGGGGAAAACCCCCTGGTTCATCGCCTCGCCCAGGATGCTGAAGCCATAAACCACCACGACTCGCTGGTGTGGCTGAGCCTTCCGGGCTTCCTGAATCGTCGGCCAGGCCAGGAAGAGGACCAACCCCGCCACGCCCAGCACCGGAATCAGGAAGGACAGTTTCCACCGATTCATCCGAAGCCACCTCTCTCCTGGTCCTGGCAGACGCGCCTCTACGTCGATCGACAGGACGAATCGACTTCAAGGCTCCCGTCGAGATTTGAATCCTACTGGCCGCCCAAGGTCGTGGTCAACAATGCTCATGCAGCACCTCCGAGAGATTTCGCAGTCCGGCGGCGACCTTTTCGGTCTGCACGCCGAATCCCAGCCGGAAGTGGCGGGGGCACTCGAAGAACCGTCCCGGGACGATGGAAGTGTGCCGCTCCCGCAGGCGATCGTGAAGCCAATCGCTGCTCTCGCCGAGGTTCAGCCTCGGGAAAACGGTCATGGAGCGTTTCGGGACGACACATTCGAGAAACTCAGTGTGATCCTGGAGGAATCGGTGCACCAGCTGCCTGTTGGGCTCGATCAGGCTGCGGGCGCGCGCTTCCAGTCTTGGGAGGATTTGGAAGGCGCTACGAGCCAGCATCTCCGCGGGGAGGGGGCCTGTGACTCCCATCAGGTCGTTCATCCGCCGCATCCTCTCGGCCAGCGCCGGGGAGCAGAGAATCCAGCCGCAGCGCAGCTCCGAAAGCCCGTAGCTCTTGGTGAGGCTGTTGGTGGCGACGCAGCTCGGTCCCAGGTGGACGGCACTGGGTGGAGCATCTTCGAAGAGAATGTCCCGATAGACCTCGTCCACCAGCAAAGTGGCTCCCATTTCGGCCGACATCCGGGCGAGACGTCCGAGGAGATCCGGCTCCACGACCACCCCCGTGGGGTTGTGAGGGCTGGTGAGGATGATGAGCTTGGTGCGGGACGTGAGGAGGGAGCGCACTTCGTCCAGGTCGATCTGGTGGCGGCCCTGGAAGGAGCGGGAAAAGCGCTTGATATCGGCGCCCAGGTGTCGGGCGACGGCCAGAAGGGGCTCGTAGGTGGGTTGCTCCACCAACACTTCATCGTCCCGCTCCAGAAGCGTGGAGCAGGCAAGGAAATTGGCGCCGGAGGTTCCCTGGGCCAGGACCACCCCGTCGGGATCAACTCCGTACTTCGTCGCGATCGCGGCTCGAAGGGGAGGGAACCCCTCGGCGTTCTCGCCATTCAGGGCCAGATCCTCGAGACGGATCGGGAGATCGGCCGGACCGCATGGGAGGATTCCGCTGTTCGCCAGGTTGTACACCTCCACGGCATGACGCTTGGCCCAGGTTATGTAGACGCTTTGCTTCATGTCACTTTTGCCCCACCGCCCGCGCGCCGCCACAGGAAATACACGGGAACACCCAGCAACATGATACCGGAGCCGGCCAGGGCGTTACGCGGGTCCGCTACGAACAGGTTCAACACGATTCCCGCCCCCGCCAGTATGAAGAGGATTGGGGTGATGGGATAAAGCGGCGTGGGATAAGGCCGGGGGGAATCGGGACGGCGCGTGCGGAATACCATCAGCGCCACCCCGGCCAGGGCGAAGAAAATCCAGTCGGCGAACACCGCGTAGCCCAGCAGCCGATCGTAGGTGTTGGAAAGAGCGAAGAGGGAGGCGAGGGCCCCTTGCAGGAGAATGGCCATGGTCGGAGCCTTGAAACGGGGGCTGACCCGGGCCACCGCCTTGAAGAACAGGCCGTCGGCGGCCATGGCGTAGTAAACCCTGGGCGCGCTCAGAAGGGAGAGGTTCATGAAGCCGAAGGTGGATATCACGATGAGCAGGCTCATCCCCTGAGCTCCCTTCTCCCCCGCCAGTCGCTGCGCCACATCGGCGGCGGGTGTGGTGGTGTCGGCCAGCACTGGCGGCGACAGGACGTGCACGTAGGCGACATTGGCGCCCACATAAATGGCAATGACGCAGAAGACTCCCAGCAGGATCGCCCTCGGCAGGTTTCGCAGCGGCTCGCGCACCTCCTCCGCCACGTAGTTCAGATTCTGCCATCCGCCGTAAGCGAACATGGTGGGCACCAGTCCCGCAAAGAACGCTGAGACCAGGCCTACCCCGCCCAAGCCGGAAGGGAGGAGCGGATGAAACGAAATCCCCGACTTTCCGGTCAGGACGAAGGCACCGACAATCAGCGCGGCGATGGCGAGGGTCTTTCCCAGGGTGACCACATTGATGAGCACCGCCCCGGGCTTGATCCCCAAGGCATGGAAGCAGGCCAGCCCCAAGAGAATGGCCACAGCCATCGGGACGACCCGCGACTCTCCCCATCCCAAAAGCCGTGCCACGTACTGGGCGAAGGCGACCGCCACGGCCGCCGTGGCGCCGGACTGGATGATGAACAACAGCGACCAGCCATGCAGAAACGCCACGAGAGGGTGGAAAGCCTCCCGGAAAAAGGCATATTGGCCGCCCACCTTGGGTAGGACCGTGGAAAGCTCCGCGAAAACGAACGCCCCTGCCAGGGCGATGAGGCCGCCCACGGTCCACACCGACAGAATCAGAAAGGACGATCCCACTTTCTGCGCGACGACGTAGGGATTCACGAAGATTCCCGAGCCGATGATTCCGCTGATGACGATCATGCAGGCGTCGAAGAGTCCCAACCGCCTGGCGAAAGGAGAAGCCCCCGGTTCCGACGTTCGCGAACCGACATCCATGGAGTTGGTCAACGTCGGCACTCCTCGGTTAGCGGGACGGACGAGAGCGGAGGGATCATAGGCGGGATGCAAATCCGCCACAAGGACCTATAATAGGAAAACCCGAGTGAGAGAAACTTGCAGGAGAGTCGTTGCCATGGAATCCGCGGTTCTCGCCGCTTTTCCCAGCGGGGAAGCGCCTCCCAAGAGCATCCGTTCTCTGGCGGAGCAGGTTTCCGCCGACGGCGGGGTTGCCCTGGCGGCCTACCGGGAGCCTGTGGGCAAGAACTGGCAGCTGTTCGTCATCCTGCCTCTGGCCAAGGTGAAGGCCACCCCCTATCAGCGCGACATCTCCAGGGCCCACCTGGAAAAGCTCCGGAAGGTGATCACCAAGCTGGATCGCTTCGTGGATCCGGTGGTGGTCATCCGCGGGCCGGACGGGATCTACTGGACCCCCAACGGGAACCACCGGCGCACCGCGCTGGAAAAGATGAAGGCGGCCACCATCCCCGCCATCCTCCTGGCAGAAAACGAAGTGGCGTTTCAGATCCTGGCGTTGAACACCGAGAAGGCCCACAACCTCAAGGAAAAGTCGCTCGAGGTGATCCGGATGTACCGCGGACTGCTGGAAGAGGGAGGGAAAAAGCACGAAGACTCCTTCGCCTTCCAGTTCGAGGAGGCCTATTATGCAACCCTCGGGCTTCTCTACGAGGAGCACCCGCGCTTCGCCGGGGGCGCCTTCGGCTCCATCCTGCGCCGCGTGGACAAGTTCCTGAAGGAGCCGCTCAAAGATGCCTTCGAGGAGCGGCAGCGGCGCGCGGCTCTGGTGGAGAAGGCCAGTGGAGTCTTGGACAAGCAGGTGGAAAAAGTGAAGCGACGGGGGATTCGCCACCCATTCGTGAAGAATTTCGTCCTGGCCCGTTGCAACCCCCTGACGCGGGCCCGGAAGACCCTGCCTTCGTTCGACACGGCCTTGAAGCGCCTCATCGAAAACCTGGAACAGTTCGATGCCAATGCAGTCCGCTACGACGAAGTGGCGCGGGCGGGGGTGATGGTCGCCGCAGCCTCTTCCTCATCCTGATTCACCCCGGTCGGCCGGATCCGTCTATCGAAGGGAGCGGAGATGGGAGAGAAGATCGACAAGTTCAACAAATTTCGCAGCGAGATGAACGAGCGGATCCTGGGTGGCGGCACGACCGAAACCAAACGATTCTTCGCTCTCGATTCCCGCGTCTACGAGGACGGGGCCCTGCCCGCCAAGACCAAGGAGCTGCTGGGCCTGGTGGCGTCGCTGGTGCTGCGCTGCAACGACTGCATCACCTATCACCTGCTGCAGTGCCACCAGCGCGGCGTCACGCGGGCTGAATTCACCGAGGCCTTCGACGTGGCGCTGATCGTAGGTGGCTCCATCACCATCCCGCACCTGCGTGAGGCGCATGCGGTGCTGCAGGAGCTGGAGTCGTGAAGTATCGCCAGCCGGGTTATCACGACAACGACTACAAGGAAGAGAGGGAGAAGCGGCAGAAGCGCGGTCCCCGCGGTCCGAGGGAGATTACCACCCGCGAGGCTACGGCGGTGGTGCGCTGCTTCAACTGCGGCCACCAGACTTCTCCGACGCAAAAGATCGAGCTCGACTCGCGATGCGAAAAATGCGGCGAGGATCTCCACATCTGCCGCAACTGCCTGCATTTTGATCCCTCGGCCCGCTGGGAGTGCCGGCAGACTCTGCCCGCGCCGGTGCGGACCAAGAACACCCGCAACGAGTGCGAGCTGTTCACTCCGCAGACGGTGCTGGATGCCACCGGCCGGCGGGCCTCCGCTCCTGCCGGACCCCTGGACGCACGAGCCGCTTTCGATGCTCTGTTCAAGAAGAAGTGAGCCATGATCTAACCCTTTATCAACCCCCCAATTTTCCGTCGCTTTTCCGAACAAGCGGGACGAGCAGAAGGAGGCCCCCATGCAGAACTTCGAAATGCCCAAGCCCACCGACCGGCACGCCAAGCTCAAGGCCCTCGCGGGAACCTGGGTCGGGGAGGAGAAGATTCACCCTTCTCCCTGGGATCAAAAGGGAGGATCGGCCATGGGGCGCGCCGAGACGAAAGTGGGCATGGACGGCTTCTATGTCGTCACCGACTACGTCCAGGAAAGAGATGGCAAGACCTGTTACAAGGGTCACGGCGTGTTCGGGTACGAACCGGAGACCAACACGTACACCATGCACTGGTTCGATTCCATGGGTTTTCCCAGTGGCGATCCGGCGAAGGGAACCTGGGAGGGGAATCGCCTGACCTTCCAGAAAGCCTCCCCGATGGGGCAAGGGCGCTACATCTACGACTTCGAAGGGGAAGGAAAATACCGCTTCAAGATCGAAAACTCGCAGGACGGGAAGCAGTGGTCGACCTTCATGGAGGGGATGTATACCAGGAAGTAGGGCGCCCCGTGTAACGGCGCCATCGTCCGCTCCGAGAAAAGAAAAAGGCCCGCCGGGGTTCAGCTCCGGCGGGCCTTTTCCGTGTGGGTGAGGTCAGTCCTGTCCCTTGGAGGCGTCGTTAACCTGCTGGATGTGTTCGTCGGTGCGCTTGCCCATGGTCTTGAGGTCCGGGAGGTTTCTCGAGCGGACCGCATCCCCAGCGGCTTTGTCGCCGTGATCGGGCACACCCTGGGACGTACCGGGCTTCAGAGCCTGGGCCGCGGCCGGCAGCGCCGCCTTCCACGCCCGTTCCGAAAGGAACAGGACGATGAGCAGCACCAGCAGAGCCATCAGGATGCCGAACGGTCCGAGCTTTCGCATGCTGGGAATGTAGGCTCCGGAAGGACCGCGGGCAAGGATCGGACGGCAAGGGTAGCGGGATCGGCCGAATCCCGGGGGCACGGGCCAGGAGACCCGGTGCAGCGTCAGAGAGTTGACCCGCGGCAGCTCAAGGCGTTCGGATCACGAACATGCGGATCTCGCTCATCTCCTGCATGGCGAATCGCACCCCTTCGCGGCCCAGCCCGCTTCCCTTCACGCCGCCATAGGGCATCGCGTCCGACCGCCAGGAAGGCACGTCGCCTAGAATGACCCCGCCTACCTCCAGGCGGTCCCAGGCCCGCTGCGCCCGATAGAGATCCCGGGTGAAGAGGCCGGCCTGCAGCCCGAAGGCGCTTTCGTTGACTTCCCTCAGCGCCGAATCGAAATCGGAAAAGCGGGAAAGCATCGCCACCGGCCCGAACGCCTCCTGGGTGCACAGCGGCTTGTCCTTCGGCACACCCTCAAGCAAAGTGGCCTGCATCATGGCTCCTTCGCGGGATCCGCCGCACAGGACCTTCGCCCCGCGCCGCACGGCCGAGGCGATCCACCCCTCCAGCCTGAGGGCCGCTTTCTTGCGCCCCGCTCGCCGCTTGAGATCCCAGCCCACCCCGGGGGAGCCGGTGAAGCTCAAGAGCCTCAGGCGTTCGTCTTCCACCAGCGGACGCGACTGTTCGGCACTGCAGGGGAGAATGGAGAAGGCGCCCTCCGGCAGGGATGTCTCAGCCAGCGCCTCGCCGATCATCAGGGCGCTCACCGGCGTGTCACTGGCCGGCTTCAAGACGAAAGGGCATCCCACCGCCAGGGCCGGCGCGATCTTGTGAGCCGCGAGATTGATCGGAAAGTTGAACGGGGTGATGAAGGCGCATGGCCCCACCGGAATGCGCTTCCACATTCCGGAATAGCCGCGGGCGCGGGGAGTGGTGTCCAGCGGCACGACCTCGCCATGGATCCGAACCGACTCCTCGGCGGCGATGCGAAACGTGTCCAGCATCCGTGTTACTTCGCCACGGGCGTCCCGGATCGGCTTGCCCGCCTCGATGCACAAGATCCGGGCCAGCTCTTCGCGGCGCTCTCCCAGCCGCCGCGCGCAGTGCTGTAGGATGCTCTCCCGCTCGTAGGCAGGGATCCGGCGTATCGGCTCGGTCGCTGCCGCGGCCGCCGTGATGGCCTAGCTCATGATTTCCGAGTCGGCCTGCGCCACCCGGGTCGCGATTTCCCCGCTGAACTTGTCGCGCACCGCAAGCTCCGTGTTGGGGGCCAGCGAGCGATTGGCGAGATAGAAAGGATAAGTCTTGGCGAGCATTCGCCCCTCCCGATGGAACCGGATTGTAGCAGAGGAGCTGTGCTAGGCTTACCGGCGCCTTCACTCCTCGGAGAGCCAGACACGTGTCCGCAGCAGCCCATCCTCCCGGATTCGTCACCTCACTGGCGCCTCCTCCCGGAGGGGAGAAGCGGCGGACTCCTCTGCACACGCGAATCTTTTACGGCATGGTGGCCGGCACGCTCCTCGGGATCTTGGCCAACCTGCTCTGGGGTGAGTCTCCCCAGCTGCAGTCCTTCATCGCCAACGTCACCTATCCCCTGGGACAGATCTTTCTTCGCCTCATCTTCATGGTGGTGATTCCGCTCGTGGTGAGCGCCCTCATCCTGGGGATCGCCGAGCTGGGGGACCTGCGTACGCTGGGCCGGATAGGGCTCAGGACCCTGGCGTTCACCATCGTCCTGAGCTCCATCTCGGTGCTCATTGGAATCGTCCTGGCCAACGCGATACGGCCTGGAGAGGGTCTCTCCGAGAAATCTCGGGCCGCGCTCATGGAAATCATGGGACAGCAAAAAAAAGATCTGGGCTCTCCCCCCGAGGCGAAGCACGGGCTGCAGATCTTCCTGGATCTCATTCCCCAGAATCCTCTGGAAGCGATGGTGAATGCTTTCCGGGGCGAGATCCTGGCGGTGATGGTCTTCGCGCTGTTCATCGGCATCGCCCTGACCCAGGTCGAGCGACGCCTCGCGGAGCCGTTGCTGCTCTGGCTGCAGGCGGTGTTCGAAACGACCATGAAAATCATCGGGATGGCGATGCGGCTCGCGCCCTATGGGGTGGCGGCGCTGCTGTTCACCCTGATGGCCCGCTCGGGGCTGGACGTATTGGGCAAGCTGGCGCTGTACATGGTGACCGTGCTGTTAGGCCTGGCCATCCACCAATTCGTCACCTATTCGCTGTTCCTGCGTTTCACGGCGGGCACCTCGCCTGCATTCTTTTTCTCGCGTATCCGCGAAGTGATGCTCACCGCCTTCTCCACCTCCTCCAGCAATGCCACTCTTCCCACCTCGCTACGCGTGTCGGAGACCGAGCTGGGGATCCCGCGCCAGATCGGGAGCTTCGTGCTGACCTTGGGCTCCACGCTGAACCAGAACGGCACCGCCCTGTACGAGGGAGTCACCGTGTTGTTCCTAGCCCAGTTCTACGGCATCCACCTGGGATTGGCTTCCCAGGTGACGGTGGTCCTTCTCTCGATTCTGGCGGGGATCGGCACCGCCGGCGTGCCCGGCGGCTCGCTCCCGCTGGTGATGGCCCTGCTCGCCACGGTGGGAATTCCGCCCGAGGGGATTGGAATCATTTACGGCGTGGATCGGATTCTCGACATGTGCCGCACGGTACTCAACGTCACCGGCGACATGGTCGCCGCGGTCTTCGTGGCCCGCAGCGAAGGACAGACGCTCAAGGTCTAGATAGCCTGCGAGGAATCCACACCCCGGAAGCCGTACGTAAAGAAGGCCATATGCTAGGATTGGCGGCGTCATGACACGAGCGCGCGCAATCCTGGCAGCCGGCCTGATCCTCCCCGCCGCCTACCTCTCGCTGTCCTTCCATCACCTTGAGCCCAAGCTCGTCTTCCGCGTGGTGGATTACCCCCTTCTTCGTACCCAACCGAAACTGGTCCATTCCGGATGGAGTTTCCTCCCATTGGGTCTCGCCCGACTGAGCGAATACCCCTCGGAAGGCTTAAAGCTCCGCGTGGATCTGACCGGGGCTTCGGCCGCCAGGAGCCGCGAAGGGGCGAAAGTGGAGGTGGAGGCGGAGCTGACCTATTCGATCCCCCCGGATCGAGTCCTCGACCTGCACCGCCTGCGCGGTCCGGACTACGAAAAAAACTGGCTCTCCTCCGCCGTGAAATCGCGCACCGCCGAGCGCATCGCCTCGGTCTCCTATGACCTGGTGAGGAACCGCGACCCGGAGCTGGCCGGTGGGGTTCGAGGCGCCCTGAAGGAAGACGCATCAAAGGAAGGCTTGCAAGTCGGATCGCTGCGCATCCTCCAGGTGGCGGGCGTGGGCGAGGCCTCGGGCGAGATTCTGCGCGCTTCGACGGCTCCCCTGGCCAAGAGAATCGTGTTGCTGGGGGTGGATTCGTTCGACTGGCGCATCATCGATCCCCTTCTCAAGCAGGGGAAGATGCCCAACGTGGCGCGCCTCATTGCCCGCGGCACCCGCGCCAACCTGCGCACGCTGCGACCCATCCTCTCTCCGGTGATCTGGACCAGCATCGCCACGGGGGTGAAGCCATCGCGTCACGGCATCGTGGATTTCGTGGTCACCTCCCGCGAAACGGGGGAGCTGGTTCCTGTCACGAGCGCCATGCGCCAGGTGCCGGCCCTCTGGACGCTTCTCAGCCGGCAGGGGATCGACGTGAGCGTCGTCGCCTGGTGGGCCACCTGGCCCGCCGAGACGGTGCGGGGCAGCATCGTGACGGACCGGGTCGCGTTTCAGCTTTTCGAGGAATCCATGAAGGAGGACTGGAAAAGCGCCGACCCGGTGAAGAACCGGGGCAAGACCTACCCCGCCGAGCTGATGGATGAAGTGCGCCCCCTGATCCGCGCTCCGGCCGACGTGCGTGACGAGGAGGTGGCCTGGTTTCTCCCCGGCGGGAAATTCCCGGCAGGCCTGGGCGACGCGCAGAAGAGCTTGCTCAACCGCTTCCGGACCGTCATCGCCGCAGGGGAGACCTATCATGCGGTGGCGCTGCGGCGCATTCGAGCCGAGGATGCCGCGCTGCGGATGATCTACTACGAAGGTCCCGACACCACTTCCCATCTGTTCATGAAGTACCGCCCGCCGCTTCTCGAGGGAACCACGAAGCAAGAGATGGATCTGTTCGGCGGAATCATCGACCGTTACTACGAGCGGCAGGACCGGTTCATTGGGGAGATCGTCGAGGCTGTCGGGGACCAGGCCGACCTCATTCTGGTGTCCGACCATGGCTTCAAATCGGACAACAACCGCCCCCCGAACTCCGATTCCACCATCGAGGCGGGCAAGGCCGCCGACTGGCACACGCCGGTGGGTGTCTTAGTAGCCGCAGGCCCCGATTTCAGGCGCGCCGCAGCCATCTCGGCCGTCTCGGTGCTGGACGTCGCGCCGACCATCCTCTCCCTATACGGATTGCCGGTGGCCCGGGACATGGACGGGCAGCCTCTCACGGAGGCGTTCGAGCCGAGCTTTCTGGAGAAGCACCCGGTGGCCTGGATCGATTCGTATGGCGGCAACCGCCGGCAATCCGCCGAGACCGCCATCGCCTCCACCGGCGACAAGGATGTCGTTGAGAAGCTGCGCTCTCTAGGCTATATCGGTGAGGATCGCCTCACCGCCCACAACAACCGGGGGATCATGGCGTTGGACGATGGTGACGTGGACGGAGCCATCGCCGATTTTGAGAAGGCGTTGAGCAAGGGTGGCGATGTGGGCGTCATGGTTCGCACCAACCTGGCGAGGGCCTGGATGCTCAGAGGCGACCTGGAGAAGGCGAGGTCCTACGCCGACCAGGCGATCGCCGAAGACCCCGACAACAAGACGGCGCTTTCCATCCTCTCGGGCATCCAGATGAAGCAGGGTGATGCGACGGGAGCCGAAAAGAGCCTTCGTCGCGCTCTGGCGGTAGATCCCGCCTTCGCGCTGGCCCACTCCAAGCTGGGCGAGCTTCTTCAGAAGCGAGGTGAGGATGAAGCCGCACTCGCGGAATTCCGCCAGGTGATTGAGATCTCACCCTTGAGCCCCATCGAGTTCAACAACATCGGCAACATCCACCGCAAGCGGGGCGAGCTGGAGAGAGCCATGGAGGCCTATCGCGAGGCGCTGCGCTGCGACGCACAGTACATCGGCGCCTACAACAACCTCGGCCTCTGCCTTCAGGAGAAGGGCCGGCTGGACGAGGCCAAGGCGCTTTATGAAAAGGCGCTGACCATCCGGCCCGAGAATCCGATCCTGCGCAACAGCCTCGGGACCCTGCTCGCATTGAAAGGGGACAAGGCGGGCGCCATCGCCGAATTCGAGCGGGCCTCCAAGGCGGATCCCGACTGGCCGGTGGCCCAGGGGAACTTGGCGACGCTGCTCTTTGAAACGGGCAGAATCGAGGAGGCCCGCCCGGTGTTCGAGCACTGGGCCAAGGTGGAGCCGGACTCGGTGGAGCCGCAACTGGGCCTCGGGCTGGTCAATCTGATGCTCAAAAAGGTTGATCAGGCGGTGGCCCACTTCCAGGAGGTTCTGAAGCGGGATCCGGGAAACTTTCGCGCCCACGTCGCTCTGGGTGAAACTCTGATGCGCCAGGGGAAGTTGGAAGAGGCGCAGCGCCATCTGGAGCAGGCGGCGCAGATCGAGAAGAACGTTTCGCGCGTTTACGAAGACCTGGGCAAGATTTACGCGCAGCGCGGGCTCAAGCAGCTCGCCGAGCAGGCCCAGGCGAAATCCCGCGCACTGGCCGGCGGCTCGAGGTGATAAAAAAAAGGGCGGCCGGAATCGGCCGCCCCGTCTTGGAGCGAGTCTGGATTTCGCCCTGCCTGTCAGCTGCCACCGAATTTCCACTTCACCCCGGCGTGCCAGCTGTTGAACGAGACATCATCCGATTCAGGTGCTCCCATGGGACCGGCAAAGCCTCCGCTTGACGGGAAGGGACTCGTTGAAATCCCTCCCCAATCGGACATCTCGTAGCCGAACCAGACGCCGAACTTGTCCCAGCTCCAGATGGCGCGCAGATCGAAATCCATGATGAGCCCGCGCTGGTAGTCGCTCTCCGCTGAGAGGCTCTCCGAGAAGCCGCCTACCTGGGATTGGCTCGCATCCCCCTCGGTCTCCACCTGCATGAACGAGAAGGCCGCCGTGCCTCCCAGGCTGAAGCGCTCGGTGAAGCCCCAATCCACGTTGACTCCAACCCTCGGGCCCCATCCTTCGTTTTCGAAATGCTTGCTCTGGTTGTAGGTGTAGTAGGCGTCCGTTCCGGTGAAGGTCTGCGTCTCTTCATAGCTGGCGACCCGCAGCCCGGCCAGCCAGCTGATCGTCATCTTCTCGCCCGCGGGGAAGGGCCGCGCATAGTCGATGTCGAAGGTGGTGGCCTTGACCTCGCCGGTGGCCTCGAAGGTCGGACTGTAGAGGTATGAGTAGCCGTAGATGGCCCCGTAGCCGAAAACCGTCGGGATCATGCCGAGGCCCGTGGCAGTTCCGCTCTCCTTGTCTTCGTTGTCGAAGGTCCAATAGGAGACCTTCAACATCCCCATTTTTCCCCAGGAATAACCGCCGCCGAGCTTCCAGCTGATATCCGGGTCGTTTTCGATGGAGAGGATTTGCACTTCATTGGTCGCAAAATCCGTCGTGTTGGCGTAGTGCTGATTCAAGCTGTTGGGCTGGGTGCTGGCCAGGTCCAGATAGACGAACCAGCCCTTGTAGTCATCGGCGCGCGCCGAGCTCTGAGCCGCCAGCATCACCGCTGCGGCGAGAGCCAGGAACACCAAGGTTCTTCGCAACCTCATTCACTACCCCCATTGATAGAAGATGAGTGAAGATCCGAAGCACATGGAAGGTGTCGCTTTCCGGGTCCGTCCGCTCCCACCTCCCTTCACGAGGCCCGAATGTTTTGTCGCGAGGAAGACTACGGCGAGGTGAGCCGACGGCCGCCGATGCGCCAGACCAGACCCACCTCGAAGCTATTGAAGGAAATGCTGTCGTTGGAGCCGCTTTCGGAAACCCAGAGATCGCCGGTGGCCGGCACGGGATCCCGCACGAACCCATTCCACTGGGAGCTGGTGAAACCCAGCAGAATGTCCACGGGGCCCGCGGACCAGACTCCTTTCAACTCCAGGTCCAGAATGCTTCCGCCGATGTCGTCGTCTTCTCCCGATCGGATCTCGGTGCATGGTGGGGCGCCGCAGCCGAATCCGCCATCCACGAAAGTCTGGCTGGCCTCCCCTTCGGTGCTCGCGAGCAAGGCCGAGTAGACGAGCGACGTGGAGAGGCTGAAATGCTCGCTGAAGCCGAAGTCTCCGCCCGCGCCGACCCGGAATCCGAAAGCGTCGGCGTCGAAGCTCTTACTCTGCTGGTAGGTGTAAGTTCCGTCGGAGCCCTCGAAGGACTGATCCTCGCTGTAAGTGGCGCTCCGCAACCCCGCCAGCCAGTTCAGGTGAAACCGGTCACCCACTTCAATCGAGCGGCTGTAATCCAGATCCCAGGTGGAGGCCTTAACCCCCGAGCCTCCCGAGAATTGGACGGGCTGGCCGTTGAGCCGCATGTCGAAGTAATAGCCGTAGCCGAAAAGGGCCGGCACGACAAATCCGGTCTTGGTGAAATCGTCCAAGTCGTCGTTGTCGAAGGTCCAGTAACTGACCTTCACCTGGCCCATTCCAAGCCCGATTGAATATCCGAGGGATCCTCGCCAGGAAACGTCGGCGTCGTTGCCGACGAGGATGCGCTCAGTCACAGGCGGAAAGACCGTATCATTGATCACAGTGGCAATATGGTTGTCCAGCCCCTCCGGCTGGGTCAGCGCCACGTCCAGGGCAACCAGCCATCCCTTGAAATCGTTGGATGCGGCCGAGGCTGGAGTCGCGGCCAAGGCAAGCGCCACGACGACGAAGCAGGCGCCCGGGAGCAGCGCCCGGAGAATCCGAGAATGAAGTAAATGGCTCATGAAAGTTCCTCCTGCCGGCCGGGTCCGCCGATGTCGGCGCACTTTAATAGACCGAGGGGAGAGGGGAAGTCAACTCGATAGAAGAAAAATAGAAGAAAAAGGGCGGCACGCCATCGCGGCGAGCCGCCCTCATTAAGGCTTCAAATCCAGGGTCGATTAGATGAACAGAGGCGCCAGCACCAGAGTGATCGTGGAGAGCAGCTTGATGAGCACGTGAAGGGACGGGCCCGCCGTATCCTTGAACGGGTCGCCCACGGTGTCGCCCACCACCGCCGCCTTGTGCGGCTCCGACTTCTTGCCCACCACGACCCCATCCACCTTGAACTCTCCGGACTCGATGTACTTCTTGGCGTTGTCCCAGGCGCCGCCGCCGTTGTTCATGACGGTCGCCATCAAGATCCCGGCGATGGTGCCCACCATCAGCAACCCCGCCACGGACTCGGCCCCGATGTGCCCGGTATCCGACAGGTACTTGAAGCTGAATCCCACGGCGACCGGGGTGAGCACGGCGAGCAGGCCCGGCGCCACCATCTGCTTGAGTGCGCCCCGGGTGACGATGTCCACGCAGCGGGCGTAATCGGGTTTGGAGGTCCCCTTCATGATGCCGGGGTCGGCCTTGAACTGCCGTCTCACTTCGTTGATGATGACCTGCGCTGCCTGGCCCACCGCCCGGATGGCCAGCGCCGAGAAGACGAACACCAGCGTCGCGCCGATCAGGCCGCCCACGAAGACCGGAACGCGAGTCAGATCCACGCCGATGACATCGCCGGTAATCTTCTGCACCTCGTCCAGGTAGGCCCGGAAGAGCAGGAACGCCGCCAGCGCCGCGGATCCGATGGCATATCCCTTGGTAAGCGCCTTGGTCGTGTTCCCCACCGAGTCGAGCCGATCGGTCTTCTGCCGGATGGCCTCGGGCTGGCCCGACATCTCAATGATGCCTCCGGCGTTGTCCGTGATGGGGCCGAAGGTGTCCATGGCCAGGATGTAAGCGCACGGCGCCAGCATACCCATGGTGGCAATCGCGGTGCCGTACAGCCCGGCGCCCTCCACTCCAGGGAGGGCCATCTTGCCGCACCAGTAGGAGGCCATCAAGGCGACGGAAATGGTCACTACCGGCGCGCCGGTGCATTCGAAGGCCACGGCAATGCCGCTGACGATGTTGGTGGCGGGCCCGGTCTTGGAAGCCTCGGCGATGGAGCGCACCGGCCTGTACTTGTATTCCGTGTAGTACTGGGTAATCCAGACGAAGGCATAGGCCGTGGCGATGCCGATGAGCCCGGCCGCCACCAGGTAGCCCTGATGCATTTCCACGGCGGCCCCCGCCACCGGCCGGAGCAACATATAGACGCTGGCGATGAACCCGCCCATGGCCAGGATGGTGGTCAAGAGATACCCGCGGTTCAGCGCGTTCATCGGGTCTTCGTCTTCGCGGCACTTCACCGAGAAGACTCCGACGATGGTGGCGATGAGCCCGAAGGCCCGGGCCAGGAGGGGGAACAGGATGCCTCCCATTCCGAACACCGGATATAACGCAATCCCCAGGATCATGGCGCCGATGTTCTCCGCCGCGGTGGACTCGAACAGGTCGGCGCCTCGGCCCGCGCAATCGCCCACGTTGTCACCCACCAGATCCGCGATCACCGCCGGGTTGCGCGGGTCATCCTCGGGGATTCCAGCCTCGACCTTGCCCACCAGGTCGGCTCCGACGTCCGCCGCCTTGGTGTAGATGCCACCGCCCAGCTGGGCGAACAAGGCGACGAAGGAAGCGCCGAAGGCGAAGCCGACGATCTGCAGCGGCACGTGGTGGTAGTCGGTCATCCCGCCGAAGAGCCAGAACAACCCCCCGACACCCAGCAGGCTCATCGCAACCACCGACAGCCCGCTGACGGCGCCGGCGCGCAACGCCACTTGAAGTGCCTTGTTCAGGCTGGTCATGGCGGCCGCGGCGGTGCGGATGTTGGCGCGAATCGAGACGAACATGCCGATGTAACCGGCAATGGCGGAGCAGAGCGCCCCCACCAGGAAGGAGATGGTGATGCGCAGCGCCGTGCCCGAGCCCATCTCGGCGATGTTCTTGACGTCACGATTGGCGAAATAGAAGCCGAAGATGACCACCGCCGCCACCACCGACAACATTCCAATCGTCTGGTACTGGCGCTTCAGGAAGGCCTCGGCTCCCTCCCGGATGGCGTCGGAGATCTTCATCATTTCCGGTTTGCCGGTGTCGGCGGCGAGCACCTGCTTCGCGAGCAGGGCCGCGACCACCAGGGCAATCACGCTGATCCCGAGGACCAGCGGCAGAACAATACCTACATCCATCGGTAAACCCCCTTGGATCTGGCTTCTCGGCTGAAGATTTCGGGAAACGGGCCGGATCTTTTACCGCATCTGCCCCCAAGAAAGCAAGCGAGGCAACACCGGTGAGCCGAGATTAACTGGTTGAGCGGCAAAGGTATCGCTGGAATTCATGGGGTTCGAATCTCCGAGAGTCTAGTCACCCGATCCTCAAATGAATCGCTGATCGACGCGACGATTTCACTCAGGCCCCCGGCGGCGTCGCTTCCGCATGGGTTGCGGCAGGCCGAGGCCTCG